>DJNI01000058.1 GCA_002436765.1 Clostridiales bacterium UBA6468 | reverse complement strand
ATTTATTTTCTTTTATACTAGGACATTATTCCGTCAGCTCCGTGAGCTTATGGACAGAATGTCTCTGAGGGAAACACACGAGGAACTTTGCTGTAATTCCATTGTGTACACTTATCCCGGCGGGCAGATGGACATTATTTGCGCGTCGGACATGGTTTTCCATGGTCAGGGCTGGGAAGAGTCCTGTGGAAAACCTGTGGAAAAAGCAAAGCGTCAGAAAGGCAAAAAATCAGAGGGCGACGACATGCTGCGCAGTATGCGCCGCGCCCGTGCCAACCTCCGGCGGCTGGCACTTTCCAATGATTTCCAGTATTTTGTGACGCTCACCCTTGACCCGGCAAAGATGGAGAAGTACGGCGACATCGACCGCGTGCGGCGGGCGCTGAACCACAGCGGCGTGGAAGTCACGCTCATCTATGCCGTGGCAGACAAGCGCCTGACGGCCAAAGGCCGCCGCCGTCGGGGCAAGCCCGGACGGAAAAAGGCTTGACAAAAGCGGCCGCATTGTGTAAGATGGTGTCGTCTGGGGGTGATTCTGAGGAGCCAAACGACACAAAAGCGCTATTTTGTTGCCGCGCCGGGGGAGGGCTTCGGCTGCTGTAGACAGTTCGCGGTACGCAGGGCGTGCCGCTTATGGCTAGGGCACGAACGCAACAAAATAAAAATTTTGTTGCGTTCGTCGCAGATATGTGCTATAATATCGGTATCAACCAGGCTTGCAGGAGGTTCCCTATGCAGCGATACCATGATTGTCCCCAGGTTTTGCGGGAGTTTTTGATCTACCATGAGAATATCAAAGGCCAGTCTCCGCTGACGATTTCGGAGTATTATCTGGACTTGAGAATGTTTCTGCGCTTCATCAAGCTCATGCGAAACGATATGCCGATGAGCACGAATCTGGATGACATCGATATCAAGGACGTTGACATTCAATTTATCCGGGATATTGACACATCGGATATTTTCGATTTTCTTTCCTATCTGGCCAATGACCGGGCGATCAACCCGGATTCCGCTGCGCCGGAGTATGGAATTTCCCCTTCCGCAAGGGCCAGAAAGCTTTCGTCCATCAAGTCCTTCTATAAATATCTGACCACGCGGACAAAGCAGTTGCAGGAGAATCCTGTGGCCGATCTGGAATATCCAAAGCTTCGGAAAAGCCTGCCCAAGTACCTTACCATGGAACAGTCTGCCGCGCTGCTGAAATCTGTCTCTGGGCAGAACGAAAAACGGGATTATGCGATCTTGATGCTTTTTCTCAACTGCGGCATCCGGCGCAGCGAGCTTGTCAATCTGAACCTGTCGGACGTTTATGAGGACAGGATCCGGGTCATTGGCAAAGGCAATAAGGAACGCTTCGTCTATTTCGGATCTGCCTGCCGGAAAGCGATCGACGCCTACCTTCCGGAACGAAATCAAAAGGTGCTGACGGACAATCGGGCGCTGTTTGGCTCCAGGGATAATAACCGGATCAGTGTCACGGCGGTTCATAGGCTGGTGAAAAAAGCGCTTTTACAGGCTGGACTGGATTCCACCCAATATTCCGCCCATAAACTGCGCCATACGGCGGCAACCATGATGCTTTCCGGCGGCGTGGATGTCAAAACCGTTCAGGAAGTCCTGGGTCACGAGAATCTGAACACGACCCAGATTTACACCCATATCGAAAGCACAGAGCTGAAAATCGCTGCAGAGGCCAATCCCCTTTCCAAGCTTGACTTTTCCGAGAAAATAGAGGATAATAAGGAAAGCAACTGATAGTTGACAAATTTTTAGCAAGGAAAATGAGATTATGTCGATTGGTGAACGGATTATCGAGCTTCGGAAACTGCAAAATCTATCCCAGGGGCAGCTTGCGCAAGCCATGGATGTGTCACGCCAGGCGGTCAGTAAATGGGAAAACGATCAGACAAGTCCAGATTCGCTTAAAATGATCCGGCTGGCCGAGGTGCTGGACACGGATATCGAATATCTTACAACAGGCCGCAGGAACTACGGCAGGCGGCCTCCTGTAGTGCTGAAAACGGTGGAAACCGTTGAAAAGGTTGTCGAAAAGCCGGTAGTGCAGGTCGTCGAGAAGGTCGTGGAAAAACCGGTAGAAAAAACCGTGGTGCAGTATGTGGAAAAGCCGGTTATCAAAAAGGTTTTTCGGACAAAATACCTCAGAGATCCGACGGAGATGGCTGTTGTCGGGGTTGTTTGCTTTCTGCTGGGGCTGCTGGTTGGCTGTTTGCTGTAGCCCCCCTCTCGTTTACCCCAATAATCATAAAAGGCAGGGATGTATTCCCTGCCTTTTCACTGTCCATTTCCCTGCAATGATTGATATTTTAGCTGAATTATTTGTCAACTATCGGTTGCATATACCATTTTCTTCACATTATAGTGCCATTTCGATTGCTTCCCGCAGATTCTTGACGCGATACACCGTCAGGCCGGCAGGGATCTCCGCCTTATCCGATCCGCTTTTGGGAATGATGCACTTCTTGAAGCCCAAACGCATAATTTCTGCCAGGCGCTGATTCAGATGGGATACGGCGCGGATCTCTCCCGTCAGTCCCACCTCCCCTATCGCCGCCAGATCATCCGCAATGGGTACGTCCCGGTAAGAGGATGCCACCGCAAGAACCACCGACAGGTCTGCACCGGGTTCGTCAAGCCGCAGGCCGCCAATTACGTTGATATAGGCATCAAACAGATTCAGCTTCATCCCGGCTCGCTTTTCCGTCACGGCCATGAGCAGGACTGCGCGGTTAAAATCAAAGCCGTCAGCCGCCCGCCGGGGCACATTGAAGGTCGTTTTTGTCACCAGCGCCTGCACCTCGGCCAATACCGGGCGGGTTCCCTCCATCACACAGGCCACGCAGGTGCCGCTTGCCCCCTCCGGGCGTCCCTCCAGCAGCATCTGGGACGGGTTGGGCACCTCGGCCAAACCGTCATCCAGCATTTCAAACACGCCGATCTCATTGGTGGAGCCAAAACGGTTTTTTGCCGCCCGCAGAAGACGGTAGGATGTGTTGGGGTCACCCTCAAAATACAGGACGCAGTCCACCATGTGTTCCAGGACCTTGGGGCCTGCAATATTGCCGTCCTTATTGATATGCCCCACCACAAACACGGTGATGCCCTCACTTTTACTCAGCTGCATCATGGTCATGGTGCAGTCCTTCACCTGGGAAACGCTTCCCGGCGAGGACTCGTTTTCTTCGTTATAGAGGGTCTGGATGGAGTCCACGATGAGAATATCGGGCTTCATCGCTTCGGCGGCGTCCACGATATCGGAAAGTCTGGTTTCCGAGAGGATGAACAGCTCCTCCGGCGCAACACCGAGACGCTCCGCGCGAAGCTTCAGCTGACGCTCGCTTTCCTCACCGGACACGTACAGCACCCGGCGGCCGACGCACAGACTGCTGCAAATTTGCAGCAAAAGCGTGGATTTACCGATGCCCGGAGCGCCGCCCACCAGCACCAGGCTGCCTGCCACCGCACCACCGCCCAAAACCCGATCCAGCTCGCCCATGCCGGTGGAAAACCGGATTTCCCCGTTGCTGGTGATCTCCCGGATGCGCTGGGGCTTCCGACTCATGCCCACGGGAGCCGATTTTGCCTTCCCGGCGGCTGCCGGCTTTTCCACGTGTTCCTCCATGGTGTTGTATGCGCCGCAGCTGGGGCAGCGGCCCATCCATTTGGGGGTCTCATTGCCGCAGTTGGTACAGAAAAAAACGGTTTTTGCCTTCGCCATTGCGATTCACCTCTAATTTGTTTTCTTTATTATACCAGCGAAAACCAATTCGGTCAAGTGTTCGATAGATATTGGCTGACCGCTGCCGCGATGACGCAGCATAGCTTTTTCTGGTACATGCCGCTACTGAGTTTGGCTTCTTCCTCAACGTTAGACAGGAAGCCGCACTCGATCAGCACGCCGGTGCAGTCAATGTGTTCCATCAGATAAACGCCGTCGCTTTTCTTGCATTTTCGATTGCTGCCGGGGTTCAATGTGGAGACCAGCTTCTCCTGAAGCAGCTTCGCCAGATGGGCGCTGCCCTCTGTCCCGGCGTAAAACACCTGGGCGCCGCTGTAGCGGCTGTCGGTGAAATTGTTTTGGTGGATGCTCAGCAGCAGAGCGTTTTCCGTCTCGTTGACGATGCGCACCCGCTCTTTCAGGTCGGATATTTTTTTCTGGGCGATGGTCTCCCCTTTCGTGTAGATGGACGTGTCCGTCGTGCGGATCATCCGGGTGTTATAGCCCAGCAGGTGGAAAAGGTCATTTAAGCGGAGGGAAATTTCCAGATTGTATGTACTTTCCAGCACCCCCCGGCAGGAGGTCGCGCCGCCGTCCTCCCCGCCATGCCCCGGGTCGATGATGATGCAGTTCCCCTGCTTTAACGGGTTGCTTTCCACCATGACGGACACGGTGCGGCACCCCCACTGCGCCGCGGCCAGCGTCCCCAGAACGATCAGAATATACAACAGCCCCCAGAGTTTTCGCTTGGTCATGGACACCACCTCGTCAAAGTCTATGCGTCCTCCCTGCCGCCATGAACCTTTTCGGAAAAACCGCATAGAATGACCCGGAGCGACAAATCTTGGGCAGCACCGCATAATTGCGCGGTGCCGCCTCAACGAAAATGTTAGGAGGAATGACCTTTGGATAACCAGGAAAACTGCCGAGAAGGGCGGCTTCCGGCCATGGCGCCGCTGGCAAATCCCTATGTTCCCTTTCAGCTGGAAAACCCGCCGCAGTATGAAGCGCAGAAGGGGCTGGTGCGGGGGACGCTGTTCCCCGGGCTGGATCTCCCCTTCATGGGCATGGTGAATCTGAACGAGCTGCCGGAAACGCCTTCGACCCAGATGCAGGCGCTGGCCTTTGCCGTTCAGGAGCTGGCGCTGTATCTGGACACCCACCGGGATGACCGGGAAGCGCTGGAGCTGTACCGCCGCTATCAGCAGCTTCTGGAAAAGGTGCGCGCGGAGTACCAGAAACGATTCGGCCCCCTGAACCACGCCACGCCCCAGACGTCCGAGCGCTACCAGTGGCTGGATGACCCGTGGCCGTGGGAATACACGACGAATAAGGAGGCGTAACCATGTTTGTATATGATAAGAAGCTGCAATATCCGGTGAAAATCGCCGCGGTGAACCCCCGTCTTGCCGCCATCATCATCACCCAGTACGGCGGCCCTGACGGCGAATTGGGCGCGTCCCTGCGGTATCTGTCCCAGCGCTATGCCATGCCCTTTGACGAACTGAAAGGGCTGCTGACGGATATCGGGACCGAAGAGCTGGGGCACCTGGAAATGATCGGTGCGATCGTCCACCAGCTGACGCGGAATCTGAAGGATTCTCAGATGAAGGATTCCGCGTTTGCGCCCTATTTTGTGGATCATACTGCAGGGGTCTACCCTACCGCCGCGTCCGGTTCGCCTTGGAATGCCGCGTCCATGGCGGTGAAGGGCGACCCCATGGCCGACCTTGTGGAGGACATGGCGGCGGAACAGAAGGCGCGGGTGACTTATGACAACATTCTGCGGCTTTCCGACGACCCGGATGTGAACGACGTCATCAAATTCCTGCGGGAACGGGAGGTCGTGCATTTCCAGCGCTTCGGCGAGGCGGTGCAGCTGCTTCGGGAAAAGCTGGATCAGAAGAATGTGTACTTTATGAATCCGGCACTGGATATGTAAAAACTTTGGGAGCGGCGCTGAGCCGCTCCCCTTTCTGCGCTGTATGATTTTGGCCGGACGGCGCACACTTACACTATAAACTACGAAAGAGGGAAAAATCCCATGATGAATGAAACGCTTTACGATGTCATCGTCATCGGCGGCGGCCCGGCGGGGCTGACGGCGGCGCTGTACCTCGCCCGGGCGGGCTGTCGGGTTCTTGTGCTGGAAAGGCGCGGATATGGCGGTCAGATCGCCCTTACCAACGAGGTGGTGAACTACCCCGGCGTCCCGAAGACCAGCGGCATGGAGCTTACCGAGACCATGCGTCGTCAGGCGGAGAATTTTGGCGCGGAATTTCTGATTGCGGAGGCGCGGGAGCTGTCCCTTTTTGATGCGGAGAAGACCGTGAAAACCTCTGCGGGGGATTTTCGCTGCTTGGGCGTGCTTCTGGCCACCGGGGCGCAGCCGAAAATGGCGGGCTTCCGAGGCGAGGAGGAATTTAGAGGCCGCGGCGTTTCCTACTGCGCTACCTGCGACGGCGCGTTTTTCCGGAATAAGGACGTTTTTGTGATCGGCGGCGGCTTTACGGCGGCGGAGGAAAGCGTTTTTCTGACGAAATTTGCACGTCATGTGACCATTCTGATACGGAAAAATGACTTTGCCTGCCCCGCCTCTGTGGCGGACAAGGCCAGAAGCCATGAGCAAATCACCGTTCTTTTCAACACCGTTGTGCAGGAGGTTTCCGGCGACGACGGTGTGCGGCGGATACAATACCAGAATACAGCCACCGGAGAGATCACCGAGTACCAGAGTCCGGACGGCGGAACCATCGGCGTGTTCGTCTTTGCCGGGTATGCCCCGGATACGGCGCTGGTTTCCGGCATCGCCCAGCAGGATGCGCGGGGCTATATTATCACCGATGAAAATCAGAAAACCTCCGTTGAGGGACTTTACGCGGCGGGCGACATCTGCGTCAAGCCACTGCGGCAGGTCATAACCGCCGCGTCGGACGGCGCGGTCGCGGCAGCAGCACTGGAAAAGTATTGCGCGGCACTGCGGGGGGAATCTTGTCTTTGAATCCCCCCTGTGGTACAATATTTTCAAAAAATTTCCTCCCGGCGCGCAAGATTTTCCTTCTTTTTCCGTGATGATAAGTGAAGGGCGCTTGAAACAGACACAAGGAGGTGCTTGCCTTGGACGATCAGAACATCATCGCGCTGTATTGGGCGCGGTCGGAAACCGCCATTTCCGAAACCGCGCAGAAATACGGCGGCTACTGCTTTTCGATTGCCAAAAACATCCTGACAAACCACGAAGACGCCGAGGAAAGCGTGAATGACACCTATCTCACGGCATACAGCTGATAGCACCTACAGCCGGGACGGCCTGTTTTACTCTCTGTATGATCTGAACGGGGACGGCGTGATGGAGCTTCTCCCCGGTGGAAAAGGATCATCTGTCGTTGAAATTCTGTCCATGCGGGATGGCGAGTCTTATCAGTACGCGGATTTCCGCAAATTCATCCTCCTGTCAGATCTGTACTTTACGGTTTGCGAAAACCATGTTCTGGAACTGGAGAAAACGAAGGATAATATTGCCGAAATACGGTACTATTTTCGGGCGGAGGCCAATGGGCTGACGTATCTGGAAGGGCTGGAAAAGTTGGAAGACTCGTGGTATTCCCTGCCTGTTTCCCCTGTGGAAGACCCAAAAACGGAGGTACAGACAGAGATCACAGAGCAGCAGGCACAGGCGATCATTGCGTCCTATGTTCCACTGGAAACCCAGCCTGAGCGGCAGCAGATGAAGCGCTACGGCGAGCCGGTGAAGCCCATCCCCTCATGGACAGACCCCTACGCCATGTACATTGCTGAGGCGCTGGAATGGTATGAGGATTCATGGAAATTTGCCTATGCGCTGATAGACTTGAACGGCGACGGGATACAGGAGCTGATTGCCAGAAATGTGTGGACGATACCGACGGGCTGCACAGAGCCAGAGTATGCCCTTTCTGTGCATACCATTGTGGACGGAAAGCGGGTATTGGTATCAGAGGCTTCGGTGACCGATGTTTGCGAAGACGGCATTCTGATGTACAGCCAAAAGGATGGGCTGTACTACGCATTTTTCCGTATGAAGGATACGGAGCTGGAATTGATTGAAGAGATTTTTCAGGATTCCGTACAAAAATACTGGTGGCGCGTGGTCGGCGGCGAGAATCCCCAGTCGAGCAACTGCTCCGAAGAAACCGCCCGGTCTTACATCGCCCAATATCACCCCATCGAACTGAACATGAAGCCCTTTTCCGAGTATCCATTCAGTTGAAAAAATCCCCTCTGCCTTGAGACAGAGGGGATTCGCTAATTTGCCAGCGCCGCTTGCTGACTGCGGTAAAAATATGTTTCTCCTGTGCCGTCTTTCGAGCCGCACAGGCGGTCGCCGTCGGCGCCGTGTATGAGGTACAGCTGCCGGGGATTTTCCAGTCCGGCCACCCCCAGAGAGAAAACCGTCACGGAACCCCGGTCAAAGCAGTACGCGCCGCATATGGCATCATTGCCGGTGAGCAGATTATGCCCCTCGCAGCTGACCAGCCCGTTCTGAAACCGGAACAGCTCCCCGGTTTCCGCGCAGTACCAATCCCCGGAAAACGCCCCCGGATTCCAGGCCGTGGCGCACAGCCCAAAAGCCAGAATCAGCAGCACCAAAACCACCCCAATGGGTATCCATCGCTTCATGCGTTCCCTCCATCTTTTTCCTATTGCCGCTATTATACCCTACCCCGCCGCCCGCCGCAATTTGGAAAAATGGACAAGAATTATGTAAACTTTTGTGAAATATTTTCCTTGACACAGAAAAGGAGCCGCCCGGCAAGGACGGCTCCCAGCGTATGCAGCTTTGTGCCCCG
>DJNI01000085.1 GCA_002436765.1 Clostridiales bacterium UBA6468 | reverse complement strand
TGGTGTTGTCTCCTTTTTTGCGCTCTTACTGTATTTTACCGTGTTCACGATATTTTTTCGAGGCGTGGTCTGAAATTACGGGACCATTATACTTTGTGCGGTGTTGCCAAAGAATTCTGCCGTTTCCGGTATCTCGACCGGCCGAAAATTTCTCGCTCACAGCTCTTGCCGATCCGGGAGAATAAACCAGGTGTTTAATATTGCATTATCCCGCCATTGATGGTATGATGCTGGTATCGTGAAGGATTCTGACGAAATGCGTATAGAGAGGAAACATACATATGAAAATCCTGGTCGTAAACGACGACTCTATCCATGCTCCCGGTATTGCGCTGCTGGCGAAGGCCGCTATGGAGCTGGGGGAGGTTACGGTGGTGGCGCCGGCTCATCAGTGCAGCGCCATGTCCCAGAAAATAACGATCCGCGGGGATATGCGGGTAGACAGGGTGGATGACTTTCCCGTTCCCGTGAAGGCGGCCTACATGGTGGACGGCACGCCTGTGGACTGCGTGAAGATCGCCATGCAGCATCTTTTGGAGGAAAAGCCGGACTACGTTTTCTCCGGCATTAACGACGGCTATAACGCGGGCTTCGACATCGCCTATTCCGGCACCCTGGGCGCGGCCTTCGAGGCGGTCATGAACGGCGTTCCGGCCATGGCCTTTTCCAGCACCATGAACGCCCCTCTGCATATTGCCGATAAGTATCTGGTGAGCATCATGCGGGAGCTGGTGGAAGCCGGCCAGGGACGGGGCGAGGTGTGGAACGTGAATTTCCCGGCGGTCGCCCCCGAAAGGCTGAAGGGCATCCTGAGAGAACGTACCGTCGCTCCCCTTCAGTTTTACAGCGAGAACTACCGGAAGACGGCGCTGCCCGACGGCGCGGTCGCCCTTACCGGGCAGGGCTCCCCGCTGACGGAGGCAGACGCGGTTCCGGAAGGCACCGATGTGGAGGCCGTTCTGAAGGGTTACGTCTCCATCGGTAAAGTCAGGTGCGCGGTTATGTAAAAATCAGGCAAAAATTGTGCTGAACCACTTGAAAAAAACACAAAATGTGCTATTATGCATGTGTTGGGACGATTGGTGCCCCAACCGACCCGTAATTCCCGGTGTTTCACCGTGAATAAAAATCATAAAGGAGATATCCAAAATGAAAAAGATCCTTGCACTGACCATGGCACTGGTTCTGGTTCTGTCCCTGGGCGCCTGCGGTAAGACCCCCGCTGCCGAGACCAAGGCTCCCACCGAGGCCGCTGCCAGCACCACCGAGAAGGCCGCTGAGACGACCGAGGCTGCCCGCCCTCATTTTGACAAGCTGACTCTGGAGTTCGTTCCCTCCAAGGACGCCGACGTCATCATCGCCGGCACGAAAAATCTGCCTGAGCTGGTGAAGGCCGAAATGGCAAAGCTGGGCTACGACATTGACGAAGTTGACATCTCCGTCGGCACCAGCTACGACGCCACCGGCGAGGCCATGTCCGCCGGTACCATCGATCTGGGCTGGCTGCCCGGCGGCACCTACGCCCTGTATTCCGATGACACCGAGGTCATTCTGACCGCTACCCGTAACGGCCTGTCCAACGACAGCGAGAACCCCGCCGACTGGAACGGTGAAGCCAACGCCACCAAGAAGGACGGCCCTCAGGTCACCTACTACCGTTCTCTGATCTACGCAACGCCTTCTCCCTACGGCAAGGAGCTGGCCGCCAAGGTCAATGCCGGTGAGAAGCTGACCTGGGAAGAGCTGGACAAGGCCAAGTGGGCCGTTCAGAAAACTTCCTCCTCCGCCGGTTACATCTATCCCACTCTGTGGCTGATGAAGAACTACGACGGCAAGAAGATCTCCGATCTGTCCAATGTCGTTCCTCTGGACTCCGGCTACGGCACCGCTTTCTCCTACGCCGCCGCTGAGCAGGTGGACATCATCGTCTGCTACGCCGACGGCCGTAACGACTACGAAGCTTCCTGGACTCTGCCCGTGGATCAGAAGGACGAGACCGGCAAGCAGGGCATGGGGCGCTCCGACTCCATCTGGAATGAGCTGAACGTCATCGGCGTTACCGACCCCATCTACAACGACACCGTTGCCATTTCCAAGGAAAGCCAGTACTACACGCCTGAAATGATCAAGGCTCTTCAGACCTGCTTTATTGATATCATCAACACCGATGAAGGTAAGGATATCTTCAGCGTCTACAGCCATACCGGCTACGCCATCGCCAAGGATTCCGACTACGACGGCGCCCGTGCCGCTCTGGAAGTGGTTTCCTGATTTATTCAGAGGTTTCTTAGAGTAATTTTGAAAGCGCCCTGCGTCAAAACAGGGCGCTTTCACCCTAATGAAGCCCTAAACACTCAGTTTTTACGGATTTTTTGCGGCAGGGCGGGTTGCCATCGACCCGACACGCTGCCGGTGGCAAGCCGCCTTGCCGCAGAGCTTCGGCTCGCGCATGTCCAATTTGGCTTATTAGCTTAAAGAAAGAGAAGACGCTGATATGATTGAATTTAAAGACGTATACAAAACCTATCCCAACGGCTTCACCGCACTGAGGGGCATCAACCTGCAAATTGAACAGGGAGAATTTGTCGCCATCATCGGCCTGTCCGGCGCGGGCAAGTCCACCATTCTGCGCTGCATCAACCGGATGCACGATATCACCAAGGGCGAGCTGACCGTGGACGGCGTCGATGTGGACGCTCTGAAGGGAAAGGCACTGCGCCGGTACCGCCGGAAGGTGGGCATGATCTTCCAGAGCTTCAATCTGGTTTCCCGCAGCACCGCCATTAAGAACGTTCTGACCGCCGACGTGCCGGATATGAACTTCTTCCAGGTTCTGTTCGGCATTTTCACCAAGGATCAAAAGATGCGCGCCTTGGAAAGCCTGGACAAGGTGGGCATTCTGGACAAAGCCTATACCCGCTGCGACCAGCTGTCCGGCGGCCAGCAGCAGCGTGTCGCTCTGGCGCGTACCCTGAACCAGAACCCCAAGATCATTCTGGCCGACGAGCCGGTGGCTTCCCTGGATCCCATCACCGCAAAGCAGGTCATGGAGGACTTTGTCCGCATCAACAAAGAGTACAACATCTCCATTCTGCTGAACATCCACCATGTTGACCTGGCGCTTAAATACTGCGACCGGGTCATCGGCGTCCGCGCCGGTGAGATCGTCTTCGACGGCCCCGCCAGCACCATTACCCAGGAGCAGATCGACGCGGTCTACAACGGTGCCAAGGTTCCCACCATGGGTGACGGAGAATGAGCATGGAAAACGAAAATACCGCTCTCTACAAAGAGACGCTCTTCGATAAGATCTTCAAGCCTCAGATCATCACCCTGGAAAACGGACACACCGTCCGCCGCCCCAGAAGCCGCACGCCGCTGATTGTGATCTGTCTGGCGCTGGCCGTCGCGTGGGCGCTGAATATGACCGGCTTTGACCTCGCGGTCGTCATCACCCGGTTTACCAAGATGCTGGACTTGATGAAAAAGATTTTCCATCCCAACTGGGAGTTCTTCCCCAAGGTCATCAGCCCTCTGCTGGACACCATCAAGATGTCCATTCTGGGCACGGTCATCGGCTGCGCCATCGCCATGCCGGTGGCGATCCTCGCTTCCTCCAACATCAACCGCAATGGGGTGATCGTCAGCATTTTCCGCTTTATTCTGGCGCTGATCCGCACCCTGCCTACGCTGGTCATCGCCCTGGTCTGCGCGCTGATCTTCTCTCTGGGCACCTTCTCCGGCACGGTGGCCATCGCCATTTTTACCTTCGGCGTCGTGTCCAAGATGCTCTACGAGAGCATTGAGACCATCGATATGGGTCCCTTTGAGGCCATGGAGGCGCTGGGCGCCGATAAATTCCGGGCGTTCTGGTCGGCCTGTGTTCCCCAGATCCTGCCCGTTTATCTGAGCCACTGCCTGTACTGCTTTGAAATGAACATCCGCGCCTCCGCCATTCTGGGCTACGTGGGTGCGGGCGGCCTGGGCATCACCATCAACGAGCGGATCGGCTGGCGTGATTATGAGAGCCTTGGCACGGTTCTGCTGACGCTGTTTGTGGTCGTTGCGTTCATCGAATTCTTCAGCGCCTACCTGCGCAAGAAGCTGAGCTGAGAGGAGGATGCACATGTCTGCAAGAACCAAATTGGAAACCTTTGAAGAAACCTACCACCGGAAGCTCACCGCTGCCGAGGCCTATGCCAACCGTCCCCGGAAGTGGATGCTCTACACCCTGATCGTGCTGATTATCGCGGTCATGGTCGGCTGGTCATCCTCCAGCCTCCAGTTCAACGGCATGACCACCACGGGCACCGAGGTGGCTAAGGGCGTTCTTCACGGCGTCTTTCATCCCGACACTGTGCTGCTCTTCGGCACCGGAGACACGGACGTCCCCTATCTGCTGCTGCAAACCGTGGCCATTGCGGTGCTGGGTACCCTGTTCGGCGCGATCCTGGCGATCCCCTTCGCGTTTCTGGCCGCGAGCAACATTATGCCGAAGCCCATTTCCTATCTGTTCCGGCTGCTGATCCTGATGATCCGCACCATCCCCAGCCTGGTGTGGGCGCTGATGTGGATCCGCGTTACCGGCCCCGGCGCGGCCTGCGGCGTTATCACCCAGTCCATCTGCTCCATCGGCATGATCTCCAAAATGTACATCACGGCCATTGAGGACCTGGACACCCACATTCTGGAAAGCCTGGACGCCATGGGCTGCAGCGCCTTTGAGAAGATCCGCTACGGCGTTATCCCGCAGCTGACGGCGAGCTTCATTTCCACCACCATTTACCGTTTCGATATCAACCTGAAGGATGCCACCACCCTGGGTATCGTGGGCGCGGGCGGCATCGGCGCGTCCCTGGTGCAGTGCCTGAACAGCCGCCGCTGGGCGATGGTCGGCTCCTTTGTCTGGGGGCTGATGGTGCTGGCGCTGATCATCGAGTTCTTCTCCACCAGAATCCGCCGGAAGCTGGCGCAAGGGCAATAACGATTCAACCAAAGGCTTCGGCGCGTCAACGCCGAAGCCTTTTTCAAGGGAGTATTACAATGAACCGAAATCTGACGATCTGCTTTACAAGCGATATTCACGGCTATTTTTCCGATATGGACTACGCCACGGGGGTGCCCGGCACCACCGGCCTTTCCCGCTGCGCGTCCACCTTTCCCCACGACGGCAACACCCTGATTCTGGACGGCGGCGATATTTTGCAGGGAAGCCCCTTTGCCTATTGGCTCAGCCGGAATCCGGCGGAGGGGGCGAAGGTGTCCGCCCGGGTGATGAATCTGGCGGGCTATCAGTTTGTCACCATCGGCAACCACGATTTTAACTATGGCAAAGAGGCGCTGGAAAGCTACCTCGGCCATCTGGACGCGCGGTGTGTCAATGCCAACGTGGAGGGGGTATCCGGCGTGGAGCGGATTGCCGTGGTCACGCTGGAAAACGGCCTGCGGGTGGGCATTACCGGCATTACCACCCATTTTGTCAACCTGTGGGAGAAGCCGGAAAATCTGGAGGGCATTAAAGTTCACGAGGCTTTCCCCGCCGCGGCGGCCGCGCTGGAGGAGCTGAAAAAAGCGGGTGTGGACGTTACGGTCTGCATTTACCACGGCGGGTTTGAAAACGATCTGACCACCGGGAAAAATCTTTCCGATACCGGTGAAAATCAGGCTTACCGGATTTGCCGGGAGCTGGATTTCGACATCCTGCTGACGGGACACCAGCATCAGGCCAAGGCGGACTTGCAGCTTTTCGGCACCTACGCCTGCCAGTCCCCGGATCGGTGCAGGCAGTATGTCCGGATGGATGCGGAGGTGTCGGATGAGGGGGATGTGACCGCCCATTCCCGGCTGGTTGACCCCGGAAAGCCGGACGAGCGGCTGGCGGCATTTCTGGCGCCGCTGGATGCCCAGAACGCCGTTTTCCTGGATCAGCCCCTGGGGGAGCTGGACGTTCCGCTGCTGCCCGGAGATCATATGGAGATGGCGGAAAACGGCTCGCTGATTGCCAATTTCTTCAACCAGGTGCAGCTGGAAGCCTCCGGGGCGGATCTTTCCGTCACCAGCCTTGCCAATGTGGTGAAGGGCTTTAACAAGCAGGTCACCATCCGGGACGTGGTGGCGACTTATGTGTTTCCAAACACGCTGCAAACGCTTGAGGTAGATCGCCGGGTTCTGAAGGCCGGACTGGAACGCTGTGCGGAGTACTTTGAATTGGACGAGTCCGGGCATCTTCAGGTGGGGCAGAGCTTCCTGAAGCCCATTGTTCAGCACTATAACTTTGACTACCTATCCGGCCTGGAAGTGACGATGGATGTCCGCCGGCCGGTGGGCGACCGGGTCACGTCCATGCTGTACGAGGGCAAAGAGCTGGAAGAGGGCCGCACGCTGACGCTGTGCATGAACAACTACCGGGCCACCGGCACGGGCGGGTATCCGTTCTACGCGAAGTGCAGGCTGGTCAGGGATCAGCCGACGGAAATTTCCCAGATGATTATTGCGTATATCGACCGGCATAAGCATGTGGTTGTGGACAAGCGGAAATGGCTGCATGTGATCTATTGACACGCGGAATCCCCGGGGCTTGACGCCCCGGGATTTTTTTACGCTTTGCGGCCGACGGCATGATGGGAAACAGCGCTCATATGGTGTTACGAGGTGAGCACGTATCCCGACCCGTCCATGCATTTAAAGCTTGTTCAGAAAGAGAACGATAGTGATTCCTTTGAGGTAGCTAGATTTGTACTAGAGGAATACGAAAAGAGAAGCCTGATATGTGACGATCTTTGTGATGTAACAAAGAGATTCCTGACATATAAAGCAATTTACTATTCTGCGGATGATCATAAAAATAGCATGGATTCCAAATTCCGTGATGTGACGTTTTATTCAGACTGTTCTCTCGTTTTGGACGCGTTGGGCTATGATACACCAGCGGATGAGAAAGCGGTAAAAGAGCCAATAAGATTAGTGCGACGCAATGGCGGCGATGTGAAGGTTTTTCGTCATACCAGGGAGGAGGCAGCAACATTAGCCAAGTCCGGAGGCTCTCCGAACACTCCGTTGTAAGTATAAAACAGCACCGGAATCAGCGTCAGCAGAATCTCCATCAACTTAACACACCCACGTTCCCCGCGCCTTTGCCAATTCAACTATCCAAAATGCGGTAAAATACCTGACAGATTCCGGCACAGCCCTGGGCGCCCTCACTTCTGCGCTTTCAGGGCCTCTTTCAGCGTCCGCCAGCCTAGCACCGCACATTTGACCCGTGCGGGCATATGGGCAATGTCCCGGAGAGCGGAGGCCTCCTCCAAGCTGTCGATCTCCTCCTCCGAGGCCTCGCCCTGGATCATCTTCAGGAAGAGATCCCCCAACTTTAGCGCCTCTTCTTTCTTTTTCCCGATGATCATGCCCAGCATGATGTCCGCCGAAGCCTGGGAAATGGCGCAGCCGTCGCCCACGAATGCGCCGTCCGCGATGGTGTCGCCGTCCAGCTTCAGCTTGAGGAAAATATCGTCGCCGCAGCTGGGATTCACGCCCTCCAGCACGATGTCGGCGTCCGGCAGGTCGTGCTTGAAGTCCGGGTGCAGATTGTGCTCGGTGAGGATCTCATTGTAAAAGCTTCTATTTTCCATAACCCATTCGCTCCCTTAGTGTGGAAATGCTGCTGATCAGCCGGTCAACGTCGGCCTCCGTGTTGTAAAACGCCAGACTTGCCCGGGCGGTGGAGGGGCGTTTCAGGTAGGTGTGCAGCGGCTGGGCGCAGTGATGCCCCGCGCGGATGGCCACGCCGTCGCTGGCGAGAATTTCGCTGATATCATGGGGATGAACGCCGTCCACCGTGAAGGTGATGATGCCGCAGTGTTCCTCAGGATTTTCCGAACCCAGCACATGGACGCAGGGAATTTTTTGAATGCTCTCCATGGCTCGCCGGGTCAGGGCCGCCTCTCGGTGGTGCATTTCCGGGAAGCCCACGCGGTTTACATAATCGATCGCCGCATGAAGCCCCACGGCACCCGCGGCGTTGACCGTACCGGCCTCGAACTTATGGGGGAGCTCGGCGTATGTCGCACCCTCCCGGGTGACGGACTCGATCATCTCACCGCCGGTGAGGAACGGCGGCATGTCGTCCAGCAGCTCCTCGCGGCCGTAGAGAACGCCGATTCCCATGGGGCCGTAAATTTTGTGGCCGGAGAAGGCAAAGAAATCCGCCCCCAGCGTCTGCACGTCCACCGGGATGTGGGGCGTGCTCTGAGCGCCGTCCACCACCATCACCGCGCCGACCCGGTGTGCCAGCGCCGCGATTTCCCGGATGGGATTTACTCTGCCCAGGACGTTGGAAACCTGGGTGCAGGCCACGATCTTCGTCTTGCCCGTGATGAGGGACTCGACCTTGTTCAAATCCAGTGTGCCGTCCATCTCGCATTCCATGAACCTGAGGGTCGCGCCGGTCTGACGGCAGACCATCTGCCACGGCAGGAGGTTGCTGTGATGCTCCATGATGGACACCAGCACCTCGTCCCCGGCTTTCACATGGGAAAACCCGTAGCTGTAGGCCACCAGATTGATGCTCTCCGTTGTATTTCGGGTGAAGATGATCTCCCGGCCGCTTTTGGCATTCAGGAAAGCCCGGACGGCCTTGCGGGCGTTTTCATAGCTCTCCGTCGCCGCAACGCTCAGGGGATACAGACCCCGGAGGGGGTTGGCGTTTTCGGTCTCGTAGAATTTCGCTATGGCGTCCAGCACACACTGGGGGCGCTGCGCCGTCGCCGCATTGTCCAAATAGGCGATGTCCTGACTTCTGAACAGTGGAAAATCGTCCCGGTATTCATGGGCCATTTTACAGCACCTCCTCCAGCTCGGCGAGGATCGCGGCCTGCGCCGTTTCGTCCCCGATCGTGCGGGCCAGACGCTCAATGGCGGCGCGGGCCATGATGTTCTCCGCTTCCTCCGCGGAAATGCCCCGGCTCTCAAAATAGAACAGCGTGTCCTCGTCCAGCTCGCCGATGGTCGCGCCGTGGTTGCCCACGACATTTTCCTCGGCGCACAGGATCAGCGGCACCGTCTTGTTGGCAACGCCGTCGCCCAGCATCAGAACCGTTTCCTGCTCGTTGCCGACGGAGCCGGCGGAGCCTTTTTTGAAATCGATGGTTCCCCGGAAAATCTTCTTGGCGTCGTCCTTCAGCGCACCGGCGGCGCTGATCTCGCTGGTGGTCTTTTGTCCCCAGTGATTCACCACGAGGTTCATGTCCAAGGTCTGCCGCTTCTGCCCCAGATAGCCGATGCCGGCGTTGAAGCCTGCGCCGTCGCCGTTCAGCTCAAAATGGCCGTCGCTGTACACGTCGCCCCGGCCCAGCAGAACCTGTATCAGCTCCACCTGACCGTTTTCGGCGCACTCGCCGCTGGTTTCCAGACGAAGCAGAGAATCCTGCCATGCGTTCTGAATCTGCACCAGCCGCACTTTTGCGTTCTTTTCCACATGGAGCGCCGTGCGCACCAGAAGGTTCTTTTCCGCTTTCAGCGTTTCAAACACGGTGACAGTCTGTCCTTCGGGGGCGTGGATGTCCACGGCCTTTTCGCTGTATTCGGCGCTGCCCGAAATTTCCAGGCGCTCGGTTTGCCCGGCGGCGGTGATCTGCGCCGTTCCCAAATCGTCGGTCTGACCCCAGACAAGGGCTGTTTCGTTCACGCCCAGCCGGTTCCATGTGCGGGTCGGGAGCCGGTTGATCAAAATCGTTTCGTTCATATCCAAACTCCTTTCAGCCAATGCTGCCCTTCATTTCCAGCCGGATAAGGTTGTTCATTTCCACGGCGTATTCCACCGGCAGTTCCTTGGAAACATTGTCGGCAAAACCGCTGACGATCAGCGCCCGGGCGTCTTCCTCGCTCATGCCCCGGCTCATGAGATAGAACACCGCCTCATTGCTGATGGCGCCGATCTTGGCCTCATGACCGATGGCCGCGTCCTTTGTGCGGATGTCCATGGCGGGGATGGTGTCGGAGCGGGACTCGGAGTCCAGCATCAGCGACTGGCAGGACACGGAAGATTTTGCACCCTTGGCGCTCTTTTCCACCACCACGCTGCTGCGGAAGGTGCTGATGCCGCCGCTCTTGCTGATGGAACGGGTATTCATATAGGAGCTTGTGTTCTTACCCACATGAACGACCTTCGCGCCGGTATCCAGATTCTGCCCTGCACCGGCGAAGGTGACGCCGGTGAACTCCATGCGGGAATTGTCGCCCTTGAGGATGCTCATGGGGTACAGGCAGCCCACATGGGAGCCGAAGGAGCCGGAGATCCATTCGATGGTGCCGCCTTCCTCCACCAGCGCACGCTTGGTGTTCAGGTTGTACATATTCTTGGACCAGTTTTCAATGGTGGAATAGCGGAGCTTGGCGCCCTTCTTCACGTACAGCTCAACACATCCGGCGTGGAGGTTCGCCACGTTGTACTTCGGCGCAGAGCAGCCCTCGATAAAGTGCAGGCTTGCTCCCTCGTCCACGATGATGAGCGTGTGCTCAAACTGCCCCGCCCCCTTGGCGTTGAGGCGGAAGTAGGATTGCAGGGGGATGGAGAGGTGGACGCCCTTGGGCACGTACACAAACGAGCCGCCCGACCACACCGCGCCGTGGAGCGCCGCAAACTTGTGGTCATGAGGCGTTACCAGCTTCATGAAATACTTATGTACCATGTCGGCGTATTCGCCTTTCAGGGCGCTTTCCATGTCGGTGTAAACAACACCCTCAGCGGCAACAGAATCCTTGACGTTGTGGTACACCAGCTCGGAGTCGTACTGTGCGCCAACACCGGCGAGAGACTTTCTTTCCGCCTGGGGGATGCCCAGCCGCTCAAAGGTCTCCTTGATGTCCTCCGGTACGTCCTTCCAGTCGTTGCGCATTTTGGTGTTGGGGCGGACGTAGGTCGCAATGTGATCCATGTCCAGTCCTTCGATGGACGGCCCCCAATCCGGAACCTTCATTTCATTATAGATCTGGAGGGATTCCAGCCGGAACTGCTGCATCCACACGGGATCGTCCTTTTCCTTGGACAGCTTTTCCACGATCTCCGGCGTCAGGCCGGATTCCATGCGGTATGCGTCGTGCTCCTCGTCCCGGATGTCGTAGACGCTGCGGTCTACGTCCTCCACATAGGTTTTTTCTTTCTGATCTGCCATGTCAGGAGCCTCCCGATTCAGTCTTCCTTCAGGCCGCCGAAGCCGTTTTCGTTGATTTCTTCCACGAGTTCGGCGCCGCCGTTGCGGACGATGACGCCTTCCTCCATCACATGGGCAGCGTCCACGTGCAGCGCCTCCAGAATGCGGGTGGAATGGGTGATGATGAGAAGCGACCCGTGTGTCCGCTCCCGGAACAGGCGCACGCCCTCGCTGACGGTGCGAACGGCGTCAACATCCAGACCGGAATCCGTCTCGTCCAGAATGGCGAGCTTCGGTTCCAGCATCAGCATCTGCAAAATTTCCGCCTTTTTCTTCTCGCCGCCGGAAAAGCCAACGTTCAGGTCACGCTCCGCGTAGCTTTCGTCCATATCCAGCAGCGCCATGGTCTCTTTGAGCTTTTTCTTGAAATCCCAGAGACGCAGGCGGCTGCCCGTCCGCTGCTCCAGCGCGCTGCGAATGAATGCGCTCAGCGTAACGCCAGGAACCTCCAGGGGATTCTGGAAGGACAGAAAAATGCCCTTTTTTGCCCGTTCGTTCACCGGAAGCTCCGTGATATCCTCACCGTCAAAAAGGATAGAACCTGCCGTGACGCTGTAAGCCGGATTGCCGGTGATGGCGTAGCCCAGCGTGGATTTGCCGGTGCCATTGGGCCCCATGAGCACATGGGTCTCATCCTGCCCGACGGTCAGGTTCACGCCGTGAAGGATTTCCTTATCCTCCACGCAGACGTGCAGATTCTGAATCTTCAAAAGTTCTTTATCCATGATTGAACCACCTTATCTTTTTTCCGTGCCGCAGAGGCGGCCGGTGTATTTTTGCTTACATGAGCTGTGCCAGCGTATGGCCGTCAATATAGGCGTTGATCTGATCTTCCAGCCCCTGCCAGAAAAGCCGCGCCTCGCAGTCGCAGGAGTGGCCGCAGGCCGATTCTTCTGCCTGACACGAGATCGGCGTGAGGTTTCCCTCTGCCGCCCGCAGGATTTCCCCAACGGGATACTCTGTCGGGGGGCGGGTCAGGCGATAACCCCCTGATTTTCCCAGAGCGCTTTCCACCAGATTGGCATGAATCAGAGCCGCCATAATGCTTTCCAGGTATTTCTTGGAGAGCTGCTGGCGCCGTGCAATGTCTCTCAATCGCTGCCATTCGCCGTTTCCGTGCTTGGCCATATCCAGCATAACCTGCAGGGCGTAGCGTCCCTTTGTTGAGACCATCACGAAACATTCCCCCTCATTCGTAACTGCCTACCTTTCCAATAGGGAATTCTAGCACCAAATCCCTACTGCGTCAATAGGCATTTTAGAAAATATCCGATTTTTCATCCGCAAAAGGCTATCGTCCCCTCAATTGGGAACTAAACCCAATTTCGTACTTGTCACTGCCTGCATAGAAGCCCTTTGGGTCTGGTTCTCATTGATTTGGAACTCGTTTGATTCTTCACTTTTAACCCCCATATTCTCCGGCGCCCTTTTTTAGACGCGGGTAAATTGACTCCGAAAACGAAAAAAGCCGTCCTTCCCGCATAAGGAAGAACGGCTGAAAATCGGGAGCTGGAAGTCAGCGCCCTTTTTGAAAATGAAAAAGCCGGGATTCTTATGGGCTGTAAATGTCAATGAAAAAGTGAGCCATGCGCTCATGAAATTTTGAGCCACTGGCGCTAACGAAAAAGTGAGCCACAGTGCTCACGAAAATTTGAGCCATTCTGTCATGGCCT
>DJNI01000083.1:2485-12673 GCA_002436765.1 Clostridiales bacterium UBA6468 | reverse complement strand
GGTCGAAAAATCTCTCGCTCACAGTCCTTGCCGATTGAATCAGAGCTTCCCTAAAAACTGTCAAAACGCCCAGACGGCGGCTCTTTTTGCCCTGTGCCGCAGCACCGTTTTCCTTGAAATACGGCAAGTATTCCTGCGAAAAAAATGGCTTGCTCAGGACAAAAATCCCTCGCTGCCGGACATTTCACCGGTTTTCAGGTACACCCTAGGGACGGCGGGGCACAAACCGGCAGCCGGGAGCGGGATTGACGGGGCTGATGACTTTGCCGCGAAGCAGGAAGCCCTCTCCGTTCCGCCGGGACAGGCCGACGGTTGGCACCGCGTGAAGCAGCGCTTTGGCATAAGGATGTACGGGATTGGCAAACAGCTCCGCAGTCTCCGCGTGCTCCACCACCCAACTTATTTATATCAGTTTAGCATCACGAAACGACTTTGTCAACAGTGGCTTAACAAAGTGGATTTTTGTTTCGCACTTTGTCATAATTTGATGGTATGTGTACGAATCGGCGAAATATTTGCACCCGCAATTTGGCACGATGACGAAAACGCAGGCTTTGAACTGTGCAATTTGCTGCTGCGTTTTCAGATACGCCCCAGGGAAGCGCTGATTAGCTGGCGGCAGAAGATTTCGGCGCAACCATAGCCGGTTTGTTCACGGATTCCTTCGCCCCCGTGGCCCTCCCCGACGCTCCCGATTCATGCACTTCCTGACAGACGGCGCATAAACTGTCCCATAAGCAGTTTTCGCTTAAATCACGCCATCAGGAGGGGTTTCCATGTCTGAGCAATGTCCGGACATCCTGCGCTGCGATCCTCAGGATCTGCGTCAGGCCATGTCCATTCACACACGGAAGATAACCGACGCCTGCCGGGATAAGGACTGCGTGGAAGACCTGCGGGTCTATCTCACCGCCGGTTCCCAGCAGACGCTGGACGGCGCCGCCAGCGTGCGGGTACGCAGTGCCCAGCTTCTGCACACCTACATCGATGTGGAGCCGGTCGCCTTCGACCGGAATCACTACTGTATCGACATCACCTTCTACTACCGCATTCTGGCGGACGCGGTGATCGGCACCTGCCGTCCCGCGGCGTTGAGCGGTCTCGCGGTATTTTCCAAGCGGGCGGTGCTCTGCGGCGAGGACAGCCGCGCCCACATTTTCACCAGCGACACCCGCATCGGAGAAGCCGACGGCTGCACCGTCTCTTCCTCCAACCGTCCTACCGCCGTGGTGGAGGTGCTTGACCCCATGGTGCTCAGCTCCAAGGTGAAGGACGCCTGCGAGTGCGGCACGGCGGAGTCCGTTACCGTCCAGATCCCCGCAGGGATCCGGGCGCTGTTCGACGAAGACCTGGTCACCTCCGGCGACCGTCGCCGCCTGTACGTCACCCTGGGGCAGTTCTCCATCGTCCGGCTGGAACGGGACGTGCAGCTGGTGGTGCCCATGGTGGAATACGCCATCCCGGAAAAGGAATGCTGCGACAGCGAGGGCTGCTGCACCGAAGACCCCTGCGAAATGTTCAGCCGCATTCCCTTCCCCGCCCGCCAGTTCACCCCCACCGGCTGCGACCGGAAGAAAGAAGCTCCCTGCGATCAGGATTAAGAAAACTGCCTCCAAAGGCCAATGGCCTTTGGGGGCAAATTACTAATGTTCTACATATCGGGGCAGAATCTCGTCCACGTCTACATAATAGTGCTTAAAATTGCCGCTTTCCACGTAGACCTTCACCTTTTTGCCGATCAGCTCCGGGTCACGGAAAATGCGCAGGCTGGGGCTTTTGAAAATGTGCCGCAGGCCGTGGGGATCAAGATACTGTACTATTATATAGTAGGGATGCCGCCTGTTTATTTTGACATTGATATCTGCGGCAATGTCCACCACTTCACCAATGATGTACCGCCCAGACGCAAGCAGGGCATCCGACCGCTTTTTCTTGCAGAGTTCCACAATGAGGAAAATGATTCCCGGAACCAGGAATACCCCGCCGGTCCCGCCGAAAATCAGACCGATCGCCCATCTGTCGTCCCGCAGAAGCGCCGCCAGCGCAGCACCCAGTATCACAAACGTTCCGCCCAGGGCGGCATAAACGATGCCGATGGTCAGCAGGGCGCTCTGCCCGCTCCTCGCTTTTTTCTCCATATCAGCCACGCATCGCCCGTTTTCTCGCAATGTTGATGGGACCCTCCTGCATGTGGTTGATCCAGGCAAGGCTCTTGCCCGCGCCGTAGGCCGTACAGGCGTCCGGGTCGTCCGCCAGAACGCAGCCGATGCCCGTGCGCTCGGCGATCAGCAAATCCATGCCCCAGATCTGGCTGCATCCGCCGGTGAGGGTGATGCCGTTTTCGGAAACGTCCGACACCAGCTCGGGGCTTGTCTGCTCCAGGACTGCCAGCACTTCGTCGGTGATCATCCGGGCGGGACGACGCAGCACCTCGAAGATCTCCGTGGAGGTCAGGGTGACGACCTTGGGCATACCGGTCTTGAAGTCCCGCCCCTTGACGTTCATGCTCCGCTCCTCGTCCCGGGGGTAGACCTGACCGATCTGGATTTTCACATTCTCTGCGGTGACCTGACCGATCACCACGCCGTGCTGACGGCGGACGTACCGGGCGATCATCTCGTCAAAGTAGTTGCCCGCAACCTTCAGGGAGGAAGAAACCGCCACGCCGTTCATGCTCAGCACCGCGATGTCCGTGGTGCCGCCGCCGATGTCCACCACCAGATGGCCGCTGGGGCCGCGGATATCCAGTCCCGCGCCCAGCCCCGCCGCCAGGGGCTCCTCGATCAGGAACACTCTGCGGGCGCCGGCTTCGATGGCGGCGTTGATGACGCTGCGCTCCTCCACCTCGGACACGCCGGAGGGGACGGAGATGACCACGCGGGGCTTGGGGGTGAAAAAGGACGCCTTCGTCGCGGTCTTGAACATTTCCTGAAGCATCCGGACGGTCATCTCATGGTCGGAGACG
Organism: Clostridiales bacterium UBA6468; assembly: GCA_002436765.1. Taxonomy (GTDB): domain Bacteria; phylum Bacillota; class Clostridia; order Oscillospirales; family Oscillospiraceae; genus Faecousia. The sequence goes on along the minus strand of DJNI01000083.1, from coordinate 9,708 downwards.
GTGCCGTCCTTCAGCGGGTGCATGGCGACCACGTTGCCGGGAGTACGTCCCAGCATGTTCCGGGCGGCCGCGCCCACCTGCAAAATTTTGCCGGTGTTCTTGTCCATGGCCACAACGGAGGGCTCCCGGACGACCAGTCCCTTGCCGTCGGCGTAAATCAAAACGTTGGATGTACCCAGGTCAACACCCAGATCATTGGAAAATAAAAACATAATGACACCTACTTATTCCTTTCCTGCCGACGCAACGGCAGCGCAGTGTACTTCCTTCGCCCCGGCGGTCTTCAGCACTCGGGCGGCTTCTCCCGCCGTGGCACCGGTGGTCAGAATGTCGTCCAGCAGCAGTATCCGCTTTCCGGTGACCTCCGCCCCCTTGACCAGCCGGTAGACGCCCAGCACATTTGCCCGGCGTTCCGCCTCGCCGCGAATGCCGGATTGGGGGCGGTTATGACGGACTTTCCGAAGAAGGGGCGTCGGGGTCATTCCCAGCTCCCGCCCCACGGCCTTCGCCAGCAGCTCCACCTGATCGTAGCCCCGGCGCAGCTTCCGCAGACGGCTGACGGGTATCCAGGTCAGCACGTCAAAGCCGTCGGGATATTCCGTCTGAATCCGCATGGCTAACAGTCTGCCATAGGCAGCGGCGTAATTTCTCGCGCCGCCGAACTTGAAACGCAGAAGACTCCTTCTTACGTTCCCTTCATAGTACCAGACCGCGGCGAAACTGTCAAGAAATTGACCCCTTCTTTTTCTGTTAAGATATTCGGGAGCCTCTTCCCGGCAGGCGCGGCACAGGTCAAGCTCCTCTTTTCCCAGGATCTTCCTGCACAAAACGCACTTGGGCGGAAACAGCACGCCCAGCAGCCAGTGAACCAGTCTCATTCCGTTTTCCCCTGTAAGCGAAGCTTCAATCCGGTGTAGCGGCGGTTTTTCTTCGCGTTTTCCACCATCGCCGCCACGGTTTCCTCGCGCCCCACGATGATCAGCAGCTCCCTCGCCCGGGTGATGGCGGTGTAGAGGATGCTGCGGCTGAGCAGGTACGGCGAACCGTTCCACGCCGTTAAAATCACCGCCCGGTACTCGCTGCCCTGGCTCTTGTGGACGGTCATGGCGTAGGCGGGCTCCAGCTCGTTCAGTTGGGTGAAATCATAGTCCGCCGCCCGGTCGTCGAAGGTCACCGTCAGGGTCTCCGCCCCGGTGTCGATTTCGGTGATCGTACCCACGTCGCCGTTGAAAATGCCGGTGCCTACGGCGCTGCCGTCGGTCTTCTTCCATAATATATCATAATTGTTGCGGATCTGCATCACCCTGTCCCCCTCCCGGAAAATGATGTCTCCGAAAGCCCGCTCCTTTTTGCCGGGAGCGGCGGGGTTCAGGGCGGCTTGCAGCATTTTGTTCAGGGCGGCGGTGCCTACGCCCCCCTTGCGGGTGGGGGACAGCACCTGAATCTGCTCCGGCGGAATATTCATGTTCTTGGGCAGCCGGGTGGTGCATAATTCCCGGATGAGGGTGCTGACCGCCTCCTCGCTCTGCCTGCGCAGGAAGAAAAAGTCGCTTTTGACATTTTTCAGCTCCGGCATTTGCCCCTGATTCACCCGGTGGGCGTTCATGACGATCAGGCTCTGCTGCGCCTGGCGGAAAATCTCCGTCAGCCGCACCGTGGGCAGGCAGCCGCTGCGCAGCATATCGCTGAAGGGAAATCCCGGCCCCACGGGGGGCAGCTGGTCGGGGTCGCCCACCAGGATCAGCCGCTTCCCTTTGGGAATGGCCTGCAAAAGATGGTGCAGCAGCTCTACGTCCACCATGGACATCTCGTCCACGATCACCGCGTCGCATTTGAGAGGGTTGTCCTCGTCCCGGACGAACACCATGTTCCCCGTGCCGGGATCGATTCCCGCTTCCAGCAGCCGGTGGATGGTGGAGGCGTTCTCCCCCGTCACCTCCGTCAGCCGCTTCGCCGCCCGGCCGGTGGGCGCGGCCAGCAGGCACGCCAGCTGCATCTGCCCCAGCAGGGACAATATACCATTTAATATGGTGGTCTTACCGGTGCCGGGGCCGCCGGTGATCAGCAGCAGCCCGGAGGTCGCCGCTTCCCGGATGGCGCGGGTCTGCTCCTCGGAATATTCGATGCCGCTTTCCTCCGCCACATTGCGGATCATGCGCTCCAAGCCTTTCGGCGGCGGGAAGCTGCCCTTCGCAAACTCTAAAAGCCGCCGGCTGCAATTCACTTCCGCTTCGTACAGCCTTGGAAGGTAGTCAACGGTGATGCCCGCCAGCGTACTGCGCACCAGACGGTCTGCTTCCAGCAGCCGCCCGATGCCCTGCTTCACCGCATCCGCGTCCACGCTCAGCAGCTGACTCGCCGCCAGCTGTAACTTGTCCTCCGGCAGGAAGCTATGCCCCGCCGTGAGATTGTAGTTCAGCTCAAATAAAATTCCGGCTTCCACCCGCCGGGGGTCGTCCCCCGCCACGCCCAGCTCAATGGCAAAGCGATCCACCGCCCCGAAGGGCGCGTCCAGCCCCTCGTCCATGAGTAGGTACGGGTCGTCGTACAGAAGCTCCACGGTGCTGTCGCCGTACAGCTTGTATGCCCGCACCGCCAGCTCTGCCGGGAGATGATGCACGGCAAAAAATTCCATTAACTGCCGCATTCCCACCTGCAAGCGGAATTCCTCGCCCATGGCTCTTGCCTTTTCCCGGGAAATACCGGGAACTTCGGCCAGGCGCTCCGGCTCCCGCTCCATGACCAGCAGGGTCTGCTCCCTGAAATGCTCCACGATCCGCGCCGCCGTCTTGGGGCCGATGCCTTTGATGATGCGGCTGCTGAGATAATTCAGAATTTCCAGGCTGGTCTGGGGCATCAGCCGCTCCAGAAATTCCGCCTCGAACTGCCGCCCGTAGCTGGAATGGGTGCTCCACTTGCCCGTCACCATCAGCCGCTCCCCCACCGCGGGCAGGGGGATGGTGCCCACCACCGTCACATTCTGGCCGCCGCCCACGTTCAGCCGCAGGACGGCGTAGCCGTTTTCGTAATTCTGATATACCACGGCGCTGATGGCGCCCTGCAAAATCTCCAGATCTTCCGTCAAGTCGTTCTCTCTCCCATTCTTTCCGCCAGCTGTTCCGGCGTGCAGACCGTCACGCCCCGCTCCGTCAGCCAGTCCCGTTCGGCGTCGCTGATGCCAAAATCCACCATGGTCAGCGCTTCCCGCAGCAGCCCCAGCTCCCGCAGCCAAAAGTACCGCCGGGCGAAGGAATCCTCCGTCACCCCCGGCCTTGCCGGGGCGTAAAGCCCGCCGCCCCGGTTTCCGGGCAGCAGAAATCCGTACAGCGCCCACAGTGCGCTTACCAGCCCAAAGGCCGCCAGCGTTCCCAGCACAATGTAACCCGCCACCAGAACCACCTCCGGATATTCTATGAAGGACTCAGGATTTCGGTGCCGGTCATCTTTCTGCTATATTACTATATTTCTCCCAAAATGGAAAGCCCCTTTTGCGTTCTTTCTCTGTTTTGTGCGCACTAAAAGTCGGCAAAGAAACTTTTGCCGGAATATTCAAAATCGGTCTTGAAACTCGACAAAAAATCGGGTATAATAATTTGGAACAATTCTGTGAGAGTTGAAAATTCTTCCCTGCGGAGGCGTTATGAAGCTGCTGAATTTGCTGATGTGGGTGGTACAGTTCGGATTTTCCATTCTGTTTCCCACGGTTTTCTTTTTGATTCTGGCAGTCTGGCTTCAGAACAAATTCGGTCTTGGCCTGTGGATCGTGGTCGTGCTGGGGATCGTGGGTCTGCTCACCTCCGTCAGCACCGCCCGCTCCTGCCTGAAAGCCCTGCGCAAGGCCGCCGACGAAAGCAGCGATCACAAAGATCCGCCCGTCTCCTTCAACGACCACAAGTAAGAGGAATTCCCGTTATGAAATTACAGGCAGCATCCAAAAAGGAAATCTCCCGCATCGCCGTGGGTACCCTGGTGTGCGACGTGATCATGATCGCGGGGCTGTTTCTTTTGAGTCAGTTCGGCATCGGCAAATTTGACATTCTGCGCATTCTGCTGGGCGCGGCGTGCGGCTCCGTGGTGGCAGTTCTGAATTTCACCATTCTCTGCCTGACGGTGCAGAACGCCGTGGAAATTGACAGCAAAAAGAAAATGCGGCAAAAATTCCAGACGAGCTACAATATTCGTCTGCTTCTTCAGGCGGCCTGGGTCGTCGCCGCATACCTGATTCCCCAGGTGCATTTTGTGGCCGGTGCACTGCCCGTCCTGTTCCCCAACGTGGTCATTTTCTTCCTGCAAAGCCGGGGCAAGCTCGTCCCCAACGGTGAAAAGCCGGCTGCCGGTGAGACGGACAAGCCCACCCCGGAGCAGGACGAGCCGGAAGACCATCCCGGCCCCTTTGAAGTGTAAAAATACAAGATTCATCGATTTTATGAGGTGAGTGTATGGAAGTTGAAATCAATGGCGCGCGAATCATAGCCACATTCGAGAACGTTCCGCTGTTCGGAACGGTTCAGATCACCCAGACGCTGATCGTCAGCTGGCTGATTCTGATCATCATTTCCGCCCTGTGCATCTGGCTGGGTTCCGGCCTGAAGGTCACAGGCATTTCCCGGAAGCAGGCCGCCGCCGAGACGATCTACACCTCCCTGGTGAAATTCGTCCGGGGCAATATGGGGCCGGAGTTTGACCGGTACATCCCGCTGGTGGGCGCGATATTTGTCACCAGCGTTTTCTCCAATCTGATCAGCCTTGTGGGCATCTGGAGCCCTACCGCCGATCTGATGACGGAGCTTGCCTGGGCGCTGGTGGTGTTCGTGCTGATCACCTACCATAAGATCAAGGCCTCCGGCATCGGCGCGTATCTGAAGGGCTTCCTGGATCCCATTTTCATCCTGGCGCCCATCAATGTCATGAGCGAGCTGTTCACGCCCGTCTCCATGGCCTGCCGTCATTTTGGCAACATTCTCTCCGGCACGGTCATCAGCGCCCTGATCTACGCCGCGCTGGTCGCCGCCAACAACGCGCTGTTCCATCTGCTGGCGTCCAGCATGTACGTCGCGCTGGCCGTCACCGCTGTTGGCCTGATCCCTCTGATCATCGGCTTTACGAAGAAGAAAAAGAAGCTGAAGATCGTAGGCGTCATCGTCACGGTGCTGGGCGTTCTCGCCGTTCTCACCTGCCTGGGCGTGAACTACCCCTGGCTGACCATCGGCATTCCCGCCATTCCCAGCCTGTATTTTGACTGGTTCAGCGGCTGCATCCAGGCGTTCATCTTCTGCACCCTGACCACCCTCTTCATCAAACAGGCCGCAGGCTGATAACGCGGCGGCCATTTGAATAAATACGTAATCATTATTAGGAGGAAATATTTATGGAAATTTTGGCTAAAGGCATTGCTCTGGCAGGTTGCGGCATCGGCGCGGGTCTTGCTCTGATCGCCGGTATCGGCCCCGGCATCGGCGAAGGCAACTGCGCCGCCCGTGCCTGTGAGATCATCGGCCGCAATCCCGAGTGCAAGAGCGACGTTACCAGCACCATGATTCTGGGTATCGCCCTGTCCGAGACCACCGGTATTTACGGCTTCGTTACCGGCCTGCTGCTGATCTTTGTTGCCCCCGGCATGTTCATGAACCACCTGTCCTGATTTCCGGCGAGAAATCCGATCATTAAATTGTACGCCGGAAGGAGGCAATGCAATGGACCTTTACCAGTCATTGGTGACGGTAAACCCCGTAACTCTGATTGCGCAGATTTGCAACCTGTTTATCCAGCTGCTTATCGTCAAGATCTTCTTCCTGGATAAAATCAAGGCCGTGCTGGACAAACGCCGGGAGACCGCCGACAAGCAGATCGCCGACGCTGAGGCCGCAAAATCCGAAGCGGCGGCCATCAAGCAGACGTATGAGGAAAACATGCGTCAGGCGAAAACCAAGGCCGACGACATGCTCCTATCCGCCCAGAAGACCGCCGCCCAGCGCAGCGAGGAGATCATTTCCCAGGCGCAGAAGCAGGCCGCCCAGATCAAGACCAAGGCCGCATCCGACATCGAGATGGAGAAGAAAAAAGCCATCAACGATGCCAAAAACGAAATCTCCGGGCTGGCCATGGCCATCGCCGGAAAGGTCGTGGGTCGTGAGCTGAACGATGCCGATCAGGACGGCATGATCGACCGCTTCATTGAAGAATTGGGTGATCAGAAATGACAGAGGTTGGTAACGTCTACGGTCAATCCCTGTACGAGCTTGCAAAGGACGAAGGCCTCTCCAAGGAAATCGGAGAGCAGCTGACCGTCCTGCAGAAAAGCTTCGGAGAAGAGCCGGATTTTATCCGTCTGCTCTCCAATCCCAGCCTTTCCAAGCCGGAGCGGTGCCGGATCCTGGACACCGGCTTCCGCGGCTCGGTGCATCCCTATGTTCTGAATTTTATGAAAATCCTGACGGAAAGGGGCTATATCCGCCACTTTTCCGACTGCTGTGACGCTTTTTCCAAGCTGTACAACCGGGACAACGGCATTCTGAAGGTGACGGCCGTCACCGCCGTAGCCCTCACCCCGGCACAGGAGGAAAAGCTCACCGGAAAGCTGAGCCGGATCACCGGAAAGACGATCGCGCTCCACAATCGCATTGATCCCGCAGTCTTGGGCGGTGTCCGCCTGGACTATGACGGTCAGCGCCTGGATGACACCGTGTCCCACCGTTTGGACGCCATCCGGGAACTGCTGAACAAAACCGTACTCTGACGAGAAAGCAGGGACTGTATGGAACTGAAACCCGAAGAAATAACAAAAATCATTCGCAGCCAGATCAAAAACTACGAAAATAAGATCGAGGCCAGCGAAACCGGCGTCGTCATTATGGTAGGCGACGGCATTGCCAAGGCCTCCGGCCTTGAAAAGTGCATGGCCGACGAGCTGGTGGAATTCCCCGACGGCTCCTACGGCATGGCTCAGAATCTGGAAGAGGATACCGTCTCCATCGTTATCCTCGGCTCCGACCAGGGCATCAGGGAAGGGGACACCGTCAAGCGCACCGGCAAGGTCGTGTCCGTTCCCGTTGGCGAAAAGCTCATCGGGCGCGTTGTCAACGCCCTTGGCGAGCCCATCGACGGCAAGGGCAGCATCGAAGCGGAAGCTTACCGCGCCATCGAAATGCCCGCCCCCGGCATCATTGAGCGGCAGCACGTCTCCCGCCCCCTGCAAACCGGCATCAAGGCCATCGACTCCATGA
>DJNI01000083.1:0-2443 GCA_002436765.1 Clostridiales bacterium UBA6468 | reverse complement strand
TGATCATCGGCGACCGTCAGACCGGCAAAACCACCATCGCCACCGACACCATTCTGAACCAGAAGGGCAAGAACTGCATCTGCATTTACGTTGCCATCGGCCAGAAGCGTTCCACCGTGGCTCAGGTCGTGGAAAGTCTGACCGCCGGCGGCGCTATGGACTACACCATCGTGGTCTCCGCCACCGCTTCCGAGCTGTCGCCCATGCAGTATATCGCCCCCTATGCAGGCTGCGCCATGGGCGAGCACTTCATGTATCAGGGCAAGGACGTGCTGGTCATTTATGACGACTTAAGTAAGCACGCGGTGGCCTACCGTGCCATTTCCCTGCTGATCCGCCGCCCCCCCGGACGGGAGGCTTACCCCGGCGACGTCTTCTACCTCCACTCCCGTCTTCTGGAGCGGGCAGCCCAGCTGTCTCCGGAGCTAGGCGGCGGCAGCCTGACTGCGCTGCCCATCATCGAGACCCAGGCCGGCGACGTGTCCGCCTACATTCCCACCAACGTCATTTCCATCACCGACGGCCAGATCTTCCTGGAAACCGAGCTGTTCAACTCCGGCATCATGCCCGCCGTGAACCCCGGCATTTCCGTCTCCCGTGTGGGCGGCGACGCCCAGATCAAGGCCATGAAGAAGGTGGCCGGCTCTCTGAAGCTGCTGTACTCCCAGTACCGCGAGCTGCAAAGCTTCGCCCAGTTCGGCTCCGATCTGGACGCGGATACCAAATCCCGTCTGGCTCTGGGCGAACGCATCGTGGCCGTGCTGAAGCAGAAGAACGGCTCTCCCAAGGAAGTGGCGCAGCAGGTGTGCATCATCTACGCCGTGACCCACGGTTATCTCACTTCCGTTCCCGTGGCGCAGATTCCCGAGTTTGAAAAGCGGCTGGAAGAGCACATGAACAATCACCACGCCGACGTTCTCGAGGCCATTCGCTCCACCGGCAAGCTGGAGACCGAGACGGAGAACGCCCTGAAAGCTGCCCTGGACGAGCTGGTGGCTGAATTTCAGGCATAAGGAGGGGTAAGCCATGGCTGGCGTTTCCACCAAGGAAATCAAAAACCGCATCCGAAGCATGGAGTCCACCAGGCAGATCACAAAGGCCATGGAAATGGTCGCTGCCTCCAAGCTCCGCCGGGCGCAGGCGCAGGTGCTTTCCTCCCGCCCCTATTTTGAAATTCTCTACTCCACCATTGCGGACATCGCGTCCTCCAACCGGGACTTCTCCTCCCCCTATTTACAGGAGCGTCCTTTGAAGAAGGTCATGTATATCGTCATTGCCGGCGACCGTGGTCTTGCCGGCGGCTACAACAGCAATATTCTCAAGCTGGTTCAGTCGGAGATCGCCGGAAAGGACGCCGAGGTTCTGCCCATCGGCAAGAAGGCTCTGGACTACTTCAGGAGCAAGCGGATCCCCACCTTTACGGAGCAATACGCCGAGGCGGCCGAGCTTACCATCGGCGACTGCTTCTCCATATCCAGGCAGCTGAGCAAGGCCTTCCTTGCAGGAGAGTTTGACCGGATCGTTGTTGCCTATACCAATTTCGTCTCCGCTCTTGCCCAGACGCCTGCGGCCATGCAGCTGCTGCCTCTGGAAAAGCCGGAAAAGAAAGAAGGTACCAATCAGGGCGATATCCTGTACGAGGGCGACAGCGAAGAGGTTTTCGCCGCGATCATCCCCGAATACCTGGGCGGCGTCATTTACGGTGCGCTGTGCGAAAGCCGCGCCTCCGAGCAGGCTGCCCGCCGGGCGGCCATGGACTCCGCGACCCAGAACGCCGACGACATGATCGACGATCTGAGCCTGAAGTTCAACCGTGCCCGTCAGGCCGCGATCACGCAGGAGATCACGGAGATCGTCGCAGGTTCCTGAGGAACCTCTGAAGCAATCCCCTAGGGGCGGTGTTCGGATCGCCCATCCCCAGAAGTTATGAATTTGCAGAGCTTAATGCTGATCGGACCCCGGATTCAGGGGCGATGTTGGGCATTTCTCCCCGCGTTGGGTTCCGCGAATATTTCAGCAGAAGGAGTTGAATTCCCAATGGCCAAAAACAAAGGAACTGTGATCCAGGTCATGGGTCCTGTTCTTGACATCCGTTTCGCTGACGACCAGCTCCCCTGGCTGCTCAGCGCCATCGAGATTCCCAACGGCGAGCATACCATCGTGGCGGAGGTCGCCCAGCACATCGGCGACGACGTGGTTCGCTGTGTCGCCATGTCCTCCACGGACGGTCTGCAGCGCGGCGCGGAAGCCACCGATACCGGCGCCCCCATCTCCGTCCCCGTTGGCGAAGAGTGCCTGGGACGTGTATTTAACCTGCTGGGTCAGCCCATTGACAACAAGCCCCCGGTGCAGGGTGCCGAGAACTGGCCCATCCACCGTCCCGCTCCCTCCTACGAGGAGCAGCAGCCCGCTACCGAGATCCTGGAAACCGGCATCAAGGTCA
>DJNI01000054.1:12815-13066 GCA_002436765.1 Clostridiales bacterium UBA6468 | reverse complement strand
TAATTTTCAAAGCAGAGCCCCGGATCGCAGCACACCTGCCGCAGCCGGGTCAGCGCGGCGAGAATCTGCAGCTTGCCCTGCCCATCGCCGAGATCTGCAACGGCCGCCTGCACACAGGCGTAATAGAGCTTCCGCTCCTCCTCAGACAGAGAGATTTTCCGGACATATTCTTCCTTGGGCGGAAGCTCTTTGAGTACATCCTTTTTCAGCCGCCGCAGTATAAACGGCTGCACCAGCCGCCGCAGATGAGA
>DJNI01000054.1:12013-12722 GCA_002436765.1 Clostridiales bacterium UBA6468 | reverse complement strand
GCGTGATTGGTGTAGAGATACCCCGGCATGAGGAAATCAAACAGGTTCCAGAGCTCGCTGAGCCGGTTTTCAATGGGCGTTCCGGTCAGCACGAACCGTTGCCGGCACGAAAGGCGCTTGACGGCCTTGGACGCGAGCGTCGAGGCGTTTTTGATGTGCTGAGCCTCGTCGAGTACGCAGCAGTAAAATTGCAGCATCGTATATGCTTCGATGTCCTGCCGGATGAGTTCATAGGAGCTGACCCATACGTCATATGCCGCCGCTTCCGCGCGCAGACGTTCGCGCTCGGCGGCATTTCCCAAAATCAGCTGACAGCGCAAGTGCGGGGCAAATTTTTGCAGCTCGTCGCCCCAGTTGTAGATCAAAGACGCCGGGCAAACGACAAGACTCGGCGCACCGGCGGTTTTCCGGGGAACGGACGATAAAAACGCGATCATCTGAAGCGTTTTGCCGAGTCCCATTTCGTCTGCGAGAATGCCGCCGAAGCCGTAGCCCTCCAGCGTTTTAAGCCACTGATATCCGGTCTGCTGATACGGCCGGAGCTGTGCGTGCAGCTCCGACGGCAGAGCGTAGTCGCTCTCGGAGAGTGTCTTGAAATTGCGGATCATGCTGCGCAGCTGGCTGTCGCGGCTGACCCGGATGCCGTCGGTTCCCGACAGCAGCTCGTCAAGATACAGCCCACGATAGGCCGGAAGCGTCGCTTTTCCGC
>DJNI01000054.1:326-11996 GCA_002436765.1 Clostridiales bacterium UBA6468 | reverse complement strand
AGCTGGAGCATCTGCGCCATTTCCGCCAGCTTTTCACACGACGAGCCGTCCAGCTCCAGATACCGGCCGTCCGGAAGACGGTGATATTTTCTGCGCAGCAGCATACTCCGGTAGAGCCCCGAAAGCTCCTCAGGCGGATAGCCGCCGGTGTCCAGCGTCAACGTCAGAAGCCCATCGGAAACGGAAAGACCGATGCTGGCCGGTGCGGGCTGGAGACGTTTGCGGTTCAGGCGGTCGCTGAAATAGACCTCGCCTCTGCGGCGAAAAGCGTCGATGGCGCCCGTGAGAAAGTCATACGCTGCGTCCTCGCCCCGCAGGACAAACTGCCGATCCTGCTGCTGAAAAAAGCGACGGACGAACAGCAAAGCGGCACCTTCTTCTTTCTTATTTCGCCGTACGCCGTCGGGCTCGGAGGCATCGTCAAACGCGATCGAATGCGTGTCGTACCGGAAGACCGGCTTGACAAGCAGCGTATCCTGTTCCATATCGAAATAGAAGCAGACCGTGCAGGGGTCGGGGATGTAGCTTTGAAAAAGCTCTTGCGGATCTTCGACCTCGACCTGTTCGCCGAGCGCCGGCAGCACGCAGCCGCAGAAGGTCGGAAGATCCTTCTTTGCCAGAAACATGGTCTGCTGTCCGGATTCGAGCAGCGGGTAGATCTTTTCCCGAAACTCGCCTGAGCAGCGTAAAAGCGTCCCGCCGCCCAGCGCGTACAAGCTCCGATAGCTGCCGAAAAAGCGGTAGGGGCAGGGCGTCTGAACCGCCAGCCGCGCGCCGCCGCCTTCCTCCGCGATCAGAAGACGAACCTGGGGGTCTTTTTGCATGAGCGTGAGCGGGTGGGAGCCTGCATAATCTACCGGTGCGTCGGATAAAAGATCGAACCACCGGTCAAAGGAATCACCGGTCAGCGTGATCTCGTTTTTCCGATGATCCGGAGGCGCATAGCCCATATAGTAAGAACTGAGTGAGCGATACCGGCCGTATTCGTTCATCAAAAGCCGGATCATCGCCTGCGCCTTCGGCTCAAACAGCGCAAGGTCATGCGCCAGCGTCAGTCCTTTTCCGTAGACGACCGTCCGGCGCTGATCCACATTGCCCAGAAAATCCCGGATATTCTGCACGTTGTACAGCCGGTCATACCCGACGCGAAGGGAAAACGAGGGATATTCGCTTCCATATCCGTCGTGCAGCACCGCACACAGGCGGATGGGCGTCTGGAAAGGCTCGTCCGATTCCTGCGAAATTTGCAGATAGCGCTGGAGCACCCGCCGTGCATACCGGTCGCTTCCGGGCGCACACGTGCGCGGCGGCTCGCTGAGAAAGGCGATCATGGCGGCGGCAAGGTGCTTGCAGCGGCCAACGTCGGCGAAGCGCGGGCAGGAGCAGCTGATGTGCAGCCGGCTGTCCTTTCTTCTGACAAACTGTACCGTGTAGTCCTTGCTGCCGCGGACGGTGCAGCTGACGTTCAATTCCGTATCGGTTTTCGAACACCGCATATCCGTGACCCGGCCCTGCCGGTAGTATTCCATCCCGCGCTGATAATCGGTGGTGGAAAACAATGCTTTTACCTGACTCAGATCCATCCGAACACTCCATTCTACGCTTCGCCCAAAACGGGCCGAAAACGCCCAAACCTTGCCGCTTCGCGTCTTTTCGTTCAGTATACCAGATAACCGCAGAAAAATCCATAGGCAACTCACCGTAGGTAGGCATGAATTGCCAGCCAGAAGCCGGAAACTGCCTTATCTCTTTTAGAGCAGCACCGCACAAAAAGCGCCTGCGCGCCTCAGCCGTCCTTTCGCCCCACTTCTTCCGTTTGAAACACGGGAAAAATTGCACAGCCGCTGCCGGCGTAAGCCGGCTTGCGGCTGCGGCACGCTCCTTGCGGGTACATACAGGATTCCTCCATCTTGGGGACTTTGCATTGGGATAGAAATCCCAACTGAGACTTCTTGCCGAATCGTGCGGTGTTGCCTTAAAAGGGGAACCGCCCGGATCCTTCGGGAACCAGGCGGCGCATTTTACAGACGGAACAGGAAGGAGAAGCGACGGTCTTCCCCGGCGGAGACCCGGTAGGCTTCCTCTACGTCGGCGCCCCAGCTGTTGATGCCGCCGACGCCCCGCATGGCACCGCAGAGAGTCACGACGGTTCTGCATGGTGCGGGCAGCTCGTCCGCATGGCGGGCTTCGCTGAGCTGATGTGGGGTGTAGGGAATGGCGGAGAAGGCAAAGGGACCGGCGTCAGCGGCGATGGTCAGGCGATGGCCGGACAGGCGGAGGGTCAGCTCGCGGGTGTCCACATGACAGCCGCATTCCTGGGGCACCAGATAGGCCGGGATGTGGGGCGCTTCCGTGTGGGCGCCGAAGATACCGCCCTTTTTCCGGTCGGGATAGGTCTCCCCGGACAGGCCGACCCAGGCGGTCTGCTCCACGGGCAGGGGCGTTTCAAACCGCAGACCAAACAGGGGAAGCTCAGGCCGCCCCGGCATTCCGAAGTAATGAACGTCGGCTTTTACCCGGCAATCGTCGGTCACGGTGTAGGTCACTTCCGTTTTCAGGCCGGGCATGGCGGGCGCCGTGTAGGTATAGCGGACGGAGACGCGCTCCGGCGTATCCTCCGGAATTTGAATGTCACTGCACGTCTGCCAGGCATCCGCAGCCGACCAGATGGCGCTGGCGGCGGCGAAGCCGTTGCCCAGGTCGTTCTCCGTGGGGGCACGCCAGAAGGCCTGCCGAGGGGCACGCCACAGCCATTGCTGCCCGTCCGCCACGAGGGAGACCGGGCCGCCCTCCGGGTAAGAGAACAGAATTTCAAAGTTGTCCCCGAAAACGCCCAGTGCACCGTCGCCGTGGACGATTTTCAGGGGCTGACGGCGGCTGCTTTCCTTGGGACGGAACGCCTGGGCGGCGGCTGCGTTGGCCGCGTCCTGCGCCTTCCGGGCTTCCGTGCCGGAATACCAGTAGCGCACCTCCTGCATGGCGGGCTTTTCCGTGCCGTCCGCGAAGACGATGCCGTTGCCGCTGAAGGCGTAGTCGCTCTGCCGATCGCCGAAATCGCCGCCGTAGCCGAGAACGGTTTCCCCATTGGCGTTTTTGTGCCACAGCGCCTGATCCATGTAATCCCAGATGAAGCCGCCCTGATATTGGGGAAATTCCTCTTCCAGGCGGATGTAGCTTTCCATGCCGCCCAGGGAATTGCCCATGTCGTGCATGTATTCGCAGAGGATAAAGGGCTTTTCCGGCTTGCTTTCCAGATAGGCGCGGATGTCCGCCGGAGGGGCGTACATCCGGCTCTCCACATCGGAGATCGCGTCAAAGGCGCGGTTATGGAATACGCCCTCGTAGTGAACCAGACGGCCGGGATCCTGGGCGCGGAAGTAATCCGCCATGGCGAGGATATCCGCCCCGGCGTAGGATTCGTTCCCGCAGGACCAGAACAGGATGGAAACGTGGTTCTTGTCCCGCTCAAACATGGATGCCGCCCTGTCCAGCACGCAGTCCTTCCATTGGGGCAGGCTGCCGGGAACGTTCCAGCTGGGATCCACTTTCCCCAGCTTCTGCCAGGAGCCGTGGCTTTCCAGATTGGTTTCGTCCATCATGTAGATGCCGTTCCGGTCGCACAGATGGTACCACGGCGTCTGGTTGGGGTAATGGCAGGTGCGGACGGCGTTGATGTTATTGCGCCGGAAGGTTTCCATGGCGCGGGTCATGTCCTCCATGCCGATGGCGCGGCCGACGGCGGGATTCCACTCGTGGCGGTTGACACCGCGGATGACAAGACGTTCCCCGTTCAGCAGCATGATGCCGTCCTTTAATTCAAAGCGGCGGAAGCCGATGTCATAGGGGATCAGTTCCTGTACTTCCCCGGCGGTCAGGGTCAGAACCGCGTGGTAGAGGTTCGGCGCTTCGTGCCGCCACGGGCGGATATTGGGGAAGGTAAATGTAGGGCTGACGTGGTATTTGCCGTCGAAGGTCAGGGGGATGGGGGCGTCCATCAGGCCGTCGATAGCGCAGCGGAGGACGGCGTTTTCCGTCTCACCGCTGAGAAGCAGACGGATTTGCAGCGTGCCGGTGGTGTTATCTTCTAAAAGCGCCGTCCGGAACCACACATCGTCCACGTGGACGGCGGGCTTGGCGTAGAGGAACACGCTCCGGAAAATGCCGCTGAACCGGAAGAAGTCCTGATCTTCCAGCCATCCGGCGCTGCTGTGCTGGTAGACCTCCACGCACAGGCGGTTGCCGGTTTCCCGGATATAGGGGGTCAGGTCAAAGTCCGAGGAGGTGAAGCTGTCCTCGGCGTAGCCCACGAAGCAGCCGTTGAGCCAAACGTAGAACGCCTGCTCCACGCCCTGGAAGGAAATGCACACCCGTTTGCTCCGCAGCCCCGGCTCCAGGTCAAAGCGGCGGACATAGCTGCCCACGTGGGTACCCTCCCAGTCGATTTCCGGGGGGCGAAGCTCCGCCCGGCCGTCCCAGGGGTACAGGGTGTTGATGTACTGGATTTCACCGTACCCCTGAAGCTCCATATGTCCGGGAACGGAAATCGTACCGAAGGCGGAATCGTCAAAATCCGTCTGCCAAAAGAAAGCGGGGCGCTGGCCGGGATTTTTGCTCCACGCAAAGCCCCACTGCCCGTCCAGGCTCTGGCGCAGGGAGGTTCTTCCCCGGGTCAGCTCCTCGGCACCGGCATAACAAACATGGTCGGAATGGGCGTCCAGCCGGTTCACCCGGAACACGGTGGGGTCGGTGAGCCAATTCAAGCTTGCCTGCATAAAGTATCTCCTTTACTCCTTGACTGCTCCTGCGGCGACGCCTGCCAGAATGTAGCGCTGGAAGAATATGTAGATCAGAATGGTTGGCAGCATGATGATAATGATGCCTGCCGCCAGCGACTGCCAGGAGCCCTGCTGGGCGTTGGCATAGTCCATCAGGAAGGTGGTCAGGGTGCGCAGCTTGTTCTTGGGCATGTACAGATAGGGGATGTACATGTCGTTGATGATGGTGATGGCCTTGATGATGGACACCGTGGCAGTGGCGGGGGCGAGAAGCGGGAAGATGATGCGGATGAACAGCTGGAAGTAGCTGCACCCGTCCAGCAGGGCGCTCTCATCCAGAGACACGGACAGCGTGGACAGAAACTGCCGGTAAATGTACAGCTGCATCAGATCGGACGCCACATAGATCACAATGGGCGCGCCGAGGGTATTGTACAGCCCCAAGCCGTTGATGATCTTGAACCGGGCGATCTCCGTAACGAAGGTGGGCACCAGCATGCCGATGAAGAACAGCCCAACAACCAATCGTTTGCCCCGGAACTCGAACCGCTCGATGATATAGGCGGTGATGGTGCCCAGCAGGACGTTGAAGAAAATGCTGACGGCGGCGATGATCAGCGTATTGCGCAGGCCGATCAGCAGGTATTTGTTCCCAAAGACCGTCTTGTAGTTTTCCCAGGTGATGTTGGCCGGAAGCGCCAGGGGGGAGGTGTTGACCATATCGCCCTTGGTTTTGACGGAGGCGAACAGGGTCAGCAGAATCGGGAGAATGACCACCAGAACCATTGCCATACAGACCAGCTGCTTAAGAAGCTGTACTGCCGCGCCGCGGAAGCGGGAGGATTGCAGTGTTTCCATAGCTCAGTCTCCTTTCAGAACGATGCCGTGGATCAGCTTGTTCTGAACCACGTAGATCAGAATGATGATCACCATGATCGCCACGGCCATGGTGGAAGCCAGGCCGAAATTGGAGAATTTGAAGGCGGTGTCGATGGTGTACAGGGTGAAGGTGCTGGAGGCGTAGCCGGGGCCGCCCGCGGTCATGACGAAGGGAATGTCGAAGACCTGCATGGCGCCGCGGATGTTGTCAAACAGAACGAAGTCCACCATCAGCATAATGGAGGGCGTCTGAATGTAGCGGAACATCTGCCATGTGTTGGCGCCGTCGATCCGCGCCGCCTCCATGATGTCCTGGGACACGGATTGCAGCGCGGCAATAAACAGGATGATGTGGTAGCCGGAGAACCGCCACAGGGACACGAAGGCCAGCGTAAAGTTCACGATCTTGGGGTCGGACAGCCAGCTCTGGCTCAGCATCCCCAGCTTGATGGCCTCCAGCAGACTGTCAAACGCGCCGTTGACGGGGGAGAAAAAGTAGGAAAAGGCATAGGAAATGGCCACGCCGTTGATGATATAGGGCAGGAACACAATGGTCTTATAGAACTTGGCCGCCCGGAGCTTGGAGGTCAGCAGAACCGCGAACATCAGCTCCACCGGGATCATCAGCAGGTGGACGAAGAAGTAGACCGCATTGTTTTTCAGACTCTGCCACAGGTCTGCATTTTGGAACATGGCAATGTAGTTGTCCAGTTTTATGAAATGCATGGTGGGTGAGTAGCCGTCCCAGTCGGTAAAGCTCATGCGGATCAGGTCGATCGCGGGAACCACCACGAAGCACACCAGCAGCGCAACCGGGATCGCCAGTGCGCAGAGGATAAAGCATTTTCTTTGTTTTGCCAGAGAATTCATGGAAAAACACCCCTTTTATGGATTCCAGAAGAGAAGGGCTATCCCACTGCCGTGGGCAATGGGATAGCCCCCTGATATATCTGTTATCTTAGCTTACTTGATGCCGAGCTTGGCGCGGGCTGCCGTCCACTTGGCGTCCAGCTCTGCCAGAGCGGCGTCCAGGTCGAAGCCCTCGGTGAACATCTGAGCGCCCAGCTTCTTGTAGTCGAAGGCGGTCTCGTTCTGGATGGCGGTGAAGTCGTCGCCGCCGCCGTCGTACATGACCATCTCGCCGTCGGGCTGCGCGGCGTCCGCCTCAGCCAAAACGGGATCCTTGTCCTTGGGGAAGTTGCTCATGGAGGAAGCGCTGGAAATGTAGCTCAGGTAGCCGGGATACCAGGCTTCGCTGTAGAACCACTCTACGAAGGCCGTGGCCAGCTCGGGGTTCTTGCTGTGGGTGGTGACGCCCATGAAGCTGTCGCCCTGCACGATGTAGCGGAAAGGCTCATCGGCGGTCTCCCGGACGGGCAGGTAGAAAGAACCCAGCTGGTCGATGCTTTCCGCACCGTTGGCGATATTCTGAAGGCCCCAGTCGCCCAGTGCGATGATGGCGGCCTTCTTCTGGGTGAAGAGGGAGGTTGCCTGATCGTTGCCCAGGCCCAGAGGATCCTTGCCGAACACGCCGCTGGTGAACAGCTCGTAGACCCGGTGATAGGCGACGTTGATGTCGCTGCCTTCCGCGAAGGGAGTGTCGGTCTTGGCCATGTCGTTCCAGTTCTGGCCGTTGCCGCTTACCAGAGCGGGCATGAACTCCATGTAGGGGTAGGTGGGCCACTCATCCTTGGCACCCAGGGCGATGGCCATGAAGTCGGGGTCGGAAGCGCCGAAATGCTCCTGCAGCTTCTTGGAGACCTCTTCCAGCTCCGGCCAGGTGGTGGGGACTTCCACACCGGCTTCCTCAAACATATCTTTCCAGTAGTACACGTACTCATAGCCTGCCGTCATGGGGATGCCCAGGATCTTGCCGTTCAGGGCGTAACCGGCGGCCAGGGTGTTGTTCTTTGCCGCCTCGGTGTCGCTTAAGTCCAGCAGATAGTCCTGGAAGCGGGACAGGGTGAAGGGCTTGTTGAACATGACGTCAGGGAGCTGATTGGCGGAAGCGCGCATTTTCATGGTGTTCCAGTATTCGGAGTCGTCCTTGACCTTCTCGACTTCGATGCTGGCGTTGGGGTAGACCTCCTGGAACTTGCCGACCATGTCGTTTTCCTCGATGTAGGTCATCAGGTTGTTGTCCCAGATGGCGAACACAAGCTCACCCTTGAGATCGGCGGGGGCTGCATTCCCGGCCGCGGTGGGCTTGTCAGAGGATGCCGCAGGGGCGGCGTCCTTGCTGGAGCATCCGGCAAAGATACCCGCCAGCATCAGAGCCGCAAGAAGTGCGCAAAGCAGTTTTTTCATGTTGTCTCCTCCATTCGATTTTCTTCAGGCGTTGTTTTCCGGGGCTTTCTTCGTTCCCCTTCCTGACCATAGTATAGCAGGAAAAACATACTTTTTTCCATGAAGTATCGTTGGATTTCTTGCGGTATTTTCAGCAGTTTTTTTGGTTCTGGCGGTATTCTTTGGGACTTTTGCACATTTTTTTCTTAAAAATATGGTTAAAATGTTCAACCGACCCGTAGCCGACGGCTTCGCTGATCTCGTACATTTTCATATCCGTCTGCAAAAGAAGCTCCTGGGCGCGGCGGATGCGCAAGTCATTCAGATAGGTGATGAAGGTGCAGCCGCACTCCTTCGTAAAGCGGGTGCTGAAATATTTTTCGTTGAAGCCCACGTAGTCCGCCACCGTCCGCAGGGACAGCTCCGGGTTGTTGAAATTATCCTGCATGAACCGCTTCGCCCGCTCCATGGTGCCAAGCTGACGGCTCCGGCGGCTCTCGGCGCAGGCGGACTGCACCCGCCGNNTCCATCGTGCCGAGCTGCCGGCTGTGCCTGCTCTCCGCACAGGCGGACTGTACCCGCCGCAGAACATTCCGTACCCAGATCTCCCGCTCCTGCCGGGTCTCGATGCCCTGCAGGGCGGCGAAAAAGTCCACCTTCTCCGGGAAGATCTCGTAAAAGTCCTGCCCATACTGGCGCAGCCGGTCGCCCATCCGGGCGAGCATCACCAGCGCCCGTTCACAGCTGCGCTGTTTCGTGCACTGCTTCAGCCCGCTGAGCCAACGGCCGATCTCCTTCTGGGCGGCGTCGTTGTCCTCCCCGCAGAGGGCGGCGATCACACAGTCGCACTGCTCCGCCTCCGCTTCATAGATGTCGGCCAGAGTGCCCTGCTCCCATTGGGTGCTGACCTTTCCCTTCCCCTGAAGGGTGGACAGCACGGCCAGGGTCTCGCAGCGGCGGTGAGCCCTTTCCAGCTGCTCCCGCGGCGATACGTCGCTGACCCCCACGGCGACCTCCAGATTCATGAAATCCCGCCAGACGCTCTGCACCTGATTGACCACGGACACGACGGTATTCCGCGCCCGCTTCCGGTCTCTCACCGTGTAGTACATCGTGTACTGCCCCGGATCGTCGGCATGAAAGACCGCCCGTCCCTGAAGCCGGTGGATCTGGTTCGCCAGCTCCAGCATCGGCTTTTCAAGCCCCTCCTGCAGGCGGTCGCCGAAGCGCCTGGCAGCCACGGGGAAGTCCTGAATCTGGAAAACCGCCGCCATGTACTCGCCCTCAGGCAGCGCCGTCTCCGACGGCTCCACGATTTCCTTTCCCCCTGCGGGGATGTCCCGGAACAGCTTTTTCCGCACGGAGCGCAGCAGGTTTTCCAGGCCCACGCTGTTGATGTCGGATTTCAGCAGATAGTCGTAGGCGCCCAGCCGGAACGCCTCCCGCACAAGCTCAAATTCGTCGTGGCCGGACAGGGCGATGGTCACGGGCATCCGTCCCTGCTGGCGCAGCCGCTGCATCAGCTCAAGGCCGCCCATCCCCGGCATTTTCATGTCCGTGATCAGAAGGTCAATGGCATGGTTTTTGAGGTAATTCAGCGCCTGATTGCCGTTGCTGCAATCCTGCACCACCGTATAGCCCAGATTCTCCCACACCAGCAGGGAACGCAGCGTCACATGGATCAGAGAATCGTCATCCACGATCAGAACCCGAATCATTGGAATCCTCCTCACGTTTTGTACAGGCGTCCAGGGGCAGCCTGAAGATGATCCGGGTGAATTTCCCCGGCGTGCTTGTGATGGAAATGTCCACCGCGTCTCCGAAATGCAGCCGCAGGCGGGTCAGCACGTTTTCCAGCCCGATGGACCAGTTGTCGTCGTGCCGCCTGACCCTGCCCTCCAGCAGCTGATGTACCTTCCTCGCGGACATGCCCCGGCCGTTGTCCCACACGGATAGGCACAGATACTCCGGATCCTTGTACACGGAGATGCGTATCTGCCCCAGCTCCTCCTCCATTTCGGCAAAGCCGTGGGTGATGGAATTTTCCATCACCGGCTGCAAGGTCAGCCGGGGCAGCCGGTAGTCCAAGCAGTCGTCTGCCACCTCATAGCTGACCTCAAACCCGTTGGAATAGCGGATGCGCATGAGATATTCGTAGGTTTTCAGCATTTCCAGCTCCTCCCGGACGGTGTAGAAGCTGACGTTGCTGCGGAAGGAGCAGGAGACGATGCTGGACAGCGCCTCGGCCATTTTGCGGATGCCGTCGAATTTGGCGACCTGCGCCATGAACCGGATGGAGTTCAGGGTGTTGACGATAAAATGGGGGTTGATCTGGCTTTGCAGCGCCTGAATCTCCGCCTGATGCTTTTTCCGCTCCGTTTCCTCGGTAAAGGCGATCATGTTCCGGATGGACAGCACCATCTGGTTGAAGTAGGTCATCAGCTCCTGAATTTCCCGGTGACCCGTGGGCTCCAGCTGGAAGTCCAGATCGCTGCTGTCCAGCCGCGCCATCCCCTCGCACACCGTGTGGACGGGAACGATGATGGAGTTCAGGAAGTACCGGGAATAGAGATAGAACAGCGTCAGAAGCACGGCGACCGTCAGCGCCAGCAGTCCCCCCGCCGCATAAAACCGCTGCACCAGACTTCCCTCCACGGCAAAGGTCACCACGGACCAGTCCGTGTCGGGGATCGTCCTTGTGCGGAACAGATATCTGCGGGATGCGTCGTCCCAGAGCTTTACCCGCCGGGTTTGACTTCCGGGAGGAAATTCTCCCGGCCGGCTATCGAAAAAGTCCCGGATGCTCTCGCTGCCCATGTCCCCGTAGATCACCCGGCCGTCTCCGTCCAGGATCACGCTGAAGCCCTGGTCGGAATCCGGGCGCTGGGCGGAAAGGATATCGCCCAGCTGGGACTCGGTGCAGAACGCGACCACCTCCACCTGGCCGCTTTTATCTGTCAGATCGTTGGTGGCCATAGCCGTGACGATGACGAACTGCCCCTTTTTCTGGGTGGTGGAGGTCAGCCGGACGCGGCTGGAATCATATCCGCCCAGGACAACGCTGTTGGGACGGCGGAGGGCTTCCTGATACCAGCTTTTTTCCCGGACGGTGGCCTCCGGCAGGATCAGGGTGTCCTTCATGTACACCACGCCGCTGCCCTTCATGTAAAAGCACCCGGCGATGATGTTCTGGGAAGGCACCATGGCCGTCCGGAACGCCTTTTGCAGCGCCTGATCGGCTTCGTACCACGCGCTTCCCGTGCTGCCGTGAACCTGCGCCGCCACCTGCACATACTCGCCGTCGTTCACATAGACGAAGTGGGACAGCTGCAATGCGTTGGTTCTGACGTCATTGCTGAGGGCGGTGGCAATATTCTCCTGAACCGCGTCGATGGTCTCGATGGATGCGCTGCGGATCAGGTAGCCCACGACGATCTCGGCGATCAGAAAAACCAGAATCAGGGGGATCACCACAAGGATCAGGAAACTGCGGTAGTATGTGTGGGTAAGGGTTGTGTTTTTCAGATTCCGTTTCATTTCGCAGCAGCTCCTGTCCTCGCGCCGGTTTTAGAAATACGGCTTTTCTTTTATTTTACCGGATTCTTACATAAAGGCAAGAGCTTTTTTAGGGAATCTCTGATGAAATCGGCAAGCGCTGGCGGCCGAAGATTTTGGTTCAGCCGAAAGTTCTGAAAGTGGAGGAATAGGGTATGTACCCGCAAGGGGTATG
>DJNI01000054.1:0-280 GCA_002436765.1 Clostridiales bacterium UBA6468 | reverse complement strand
AACGGCTGCGCTATATTTCCCGTTTTCGGTACCGAAGCGTGGGCGAAAAAGATCCGCTCACAGCCGCAGACGATTTATTCAGAGGTTCCCTAAGGATTGAAAATCACTCATTTTTTGCTCGGTTGATTGGAAAGCGCTGTTCAATACCACCCGGCTCCCTCGATGCAGGAAGCCACGCATCGGATGTATTCTGTATCGACGAGCATAATATTGCAAAACAGACAGCTTTCGTCAACCGTTGCGCAGAAATGCGGCTTCGGTGGAAAGCTGCCTGTTTTTT
>DJNI01000053.1 GCA_002436765.1 Clostridiales bacterium UBA6468 | reverse complement strand
ACCTTGACCTTGCCATGAACGCTCTATCCTCCCTGATGGGCGAACGGGAGGCGGTATCCATCCGCAGCAAGAGCCTGAGCTATAACTACCTGACGATCTCCGAATCGTCGGCTTCGATGCTGAAATCGTGGATGATCGGTATCATTCCGGCAGCCTTCGTGCTGTACGGCGTCATCACCGTAATTGACAGGAGGAAAAAGCGTCATGCGTAAAGCCACTAAGCTATATGTGCTGCTGGGCGTGCTGCTTGCGGTCTGCATCACCGCATTTGCCATCAGCCACTACGAGGAGAAAAAAGAGCAGATCAAAAACAGCGGTGAAGTAATACTGGAAATCCCCACGGACAGCGTCACCGCCCTTTCGTGGACGAATGAAAGCGGAACATTCTCCTTTACCAAAGACGAAACGTGGGTCTACGACGATGATAACGCTTTCCCCGTGGATGAGGAAAAGATCAATAACCTGCTGGAACAGTTTACATCCTTTGCGGCTGCGTTTGCCATTGACGATGTAGAAGACTACGCGCAGTACGGCCTTGACGAGCCAATCTGCACGATCCGTATTACCGCTGGCGAGGAAAGCTATACCGTTGAGCTTGGCGACTTCAGCAAAATGGACGAGCAGCGGTATGTCTCCATCGGTGACGGCAAGGCATATCTTGTCAGCCATGACCCACTGGATGAATTTGACGCAGTTCTACGGGATATGATTCTGGACGATACCATTCCGGAATTTGATACCGCAGAGCAGATCGAGTTCTCCGGCAGTGAAAACTACACGATCCTCCGTGACGAGGACGGCAAGAGCATCTGTGCGGACGATATTTACTTCACAGACGGCCAGCCGTTGGATACGGACAATGTGGATACCCTTCTGAGCGCGATTCAGTCTCTGAGCCTGACCAACTATGTCAGCTACAATGTGACCGACGAGGAGCTTACGACCTTCGGACTGGATGACCCTGAACTGACTGTCGCGCTCGAATACAGCAGCTCTGACGAGGACGGAAAGAAAACGGATGCCGGGACGCTGGTTCTGCATCTGTCGCAGAATCCGGAGGAGCTGGCAGCGTATGAAGAAGCGCTGGCAAATGAGGAAGATGAGCTTCCCGATGTGACGTGCTATGCCCGCGTTGGCGAGTCACAGATTGTCTATCAGATCACACAGTCGGAATTTGACGCGCTGACGGATGTTTCCTATGACGTGCTGCGCCACCAGAAGCTCTTCACGGCGGACTTTGATACGGTGACGAGTATTGACGTTGCCCTGAGCGGTGAGAACTATACCTTCACCTATAACCCGCCGGAGGACAAGGACGGCGAGGACGCCGAGGGAACCTGGACATACAACGGCAAAGAATTTGATGTCTATGATCTCAAAACTGCACTCCGTGCGATCTCGGCATCCGGCTTCACGGATGAAACACCCACCGGACAGGAGGAAATTTCCATGACGGTGCATCTGGATAACGAGGACTTCCCGACCTTCACGCTGACGCTCTACCGCCTTGACGGTACGAACTGCATTGCGACGGTCGATGGAAAAGCCGTTGCTCTTGTGTCCAGAAGCCAGACAGTCGATCTGATCGAGGCGGTCAACGAACTGACGCTTGGCAGCTAAATATCAAAAGCAAATTATCTCCTACACCTTTCTGGGCGCGGGCATCAGCCCCGCGCCCCGTTTTTGTATTGTGTTTAGCTCTTATAGCTTCGGCACAGCTGCAGGGATTTGTACTGTTTTGCTCTCATGCGTTAAGGAACCTTTTTACCTGTTTGACGAATTAGGGCCTATCTGAAAACCGTCAACACGCCTAAACAGCGTGCCTTTTCTGCCTGCTGTTGGTCATATTTCCGGTTTTCAGTTAGACCCTAACAATTCTCAACAGTTTCAAACATTTGCAGAGCCTTACGGTGCTATGCTGCAATCTATTTAGAAGTAGAGGGGCAAGAAACAGCATGCGTTGGAGGGGGTCTTGGGAAACTGCTTTTCCACGGTGGCTGGGTCATTCTGCTCTGCGCGGCAGCTGCCACGGGTGGGCTGGTCTATCCCATCCTGACTTTTCCGCACAGCAATCCAAGAAAGCCCCAACCAATCAGACAGCGCCAGTGGAAGTTCCGACGCTTCAGGCAAATGTATTTGCGGCGATTCTCCGCAATTGAAGGAAAAGAGTTCCTATTTCGTTATTCCCGACGGCACTGCCTTGGCACACTGCCATATTCCCGCTTAAAGGCTTTCAGGAAATTAGAATAATCATTGAATCCGGAGGACAGGAAGGCTTCCGTTACACTGCTGCCCTGTAAAAGCGCCTCTCTCGCCAGCGTCAGCCTTTTTTTCATGATGTACTGGTAAATGCTGAGTCCGGCGTATTGCCTGAATTGCTTGGATAGATAGAATTTGCTGACGAAAAACTGCTTCGCCAGATTCTCCAACGTCAGTTCCTCCCCAATGTGCCCGTTGATATAGCCGATCACCTGATTGATTCTGCTGTTTTCCGTAACATCTCCGGGCGATACGGTGGGCGCGCGATAATAGCACCTGCAAACCTCCACCAGAAATTCCGTCACCAGTGCGTAACCCAGCGCCGCCGCGCCGATCTCCCGGCTGTTCTGCGCCTGCGTGATCCGCTGACACAGCCGGAACAGCCGCAGATGGCTCTGCTCGTCCGGGCGGATCAGGCGGTAGTCCTTCGTCGCGGCGTCCCGGAAGCAGGCCAGCAGCGCTTCGCCGCCCTCGGAAAAGGGCCTGAAAAAATCATCCGAAAGCCAGACCACCACCCGCTCATAGGGCTTGCCCGGAAGAATTTCCGGACGGTGTACATCGTGGCTGTTGGTGAGCAGCACATCTCCGGGACGCAGGGCATAGGTCTTTCCCTCGATGCTGTAATTCACGTTTCCGCCCAGGAAAAAGAAAAGCTCATAAAATGGGTGCTGGTGAAAATCGACCTGGGGCGGCACCTCGTCCAGATAGTGATAGAATTCAAATGGGACGTTTTCCAGCATAATTTGTCGATCTGTCCAAATATCCTTGTGCATGGCGCACCTCCTTTGCCAATAGTATAGAGCAAGATTCACCAGATTTCAACATGGAAACACCACGTTTTTTTCGCTTCTTTTTGTTATGCTGATGGCAGAATCCAAAAAGGAGGTTCCGTTTATGAAAAGTTCCTTTCGCTGGTATGGCGAAACCGACCCGGTAACACTGACGCAGATCGCCCAGATTCCCGGTATGCGCTCCATCGTGTCCACCGTGTACGACGTGAAGCCCGGTGAGGTCTGGCCGGAGGAATCCATTCGCCGCATTGCCGAGGCATGCAAGGCCCACGGTCTGATTTTCGACGTGGTGGAATCCATCCCCGTGACCGAGGAGATTAAGCTGGGTCTTCCGGAACGGGAGCGGCATATTGAAAATTACTGCGAATCCATCCGCCGCTGCGCCAAATACGGGGTCAAATGCGTCACCTACAATTTCATGCCGGTTTTCGACTGGACGAGGACTCAGCTGGACAAAAAAGCGCCGGATGGTTCCACCAGTCTGGTCATGTACTGGGAGCAGCTCAAGGGTTTAGACCCATTGAAGGACGACATTCACCTGCCCGGCTGGGATGCCAGCTACACGCAGGATCAGGTGCGTGACCTGATCCGCGCCTATTCCGCTTTGGGTGAAGAAGGCCTGTGGGGCAATATCGAATACTTCCTGAAACGGGTGATTCCCGTGGCGGAAAGCTGCGGCGTTACCATGGCGCTGCACCCGGACGATCCCCCCTACCCCATTTTCGGTCTGCCCCGGGTCATTACCTGTGAGGCGAACCTCGACAGGTATCTGTCCATCGTAGACAGCCCCGCAAACGCGCTGTGCTTCTGCACCGGCAGTCTGGGCTGCTCGCCGAAAAACGACATTCCCTATCTGGTGCGCAAATACTCCGCAAAAAACCGGATTGGGTTCATGCATCTGCGCAATGTGAAAATTTTGCCGGACGGCTCCTTCGAGGAAACGGGCCACCTGACGAAAAACGGCTCTCTGGATATGAACGCCATCGTCAAGGCGCTGGTGGAGACCGGCTTTGACGGCTATTTCCGCCCGGATCATGGCCGCATGATCTGGAATGAGGTCGGCTCCAATGCCAAACCCGGCTACGGACTGTACGACCGTGCGCTGGGCAGCGCCTACTTGAACGGCCTGATCGAAGCCAACGGCGGCATGATTGAATGAGGAATTGTCCATGAAAGCATTTATGGATGAAGATTTTCTTCTGAATACCCCAACCGCACAGTCTCTGTACCATGGCGCTGCGGAGACGCTGCCGATTCTGGACTACCACTGCCACATTTCGCCGAAAGAGATCGCCGAGAATCAGCCCCTTGGAAACATCAGCAAGGTCTGGCTGGGAGGCGACCACTACAAGTGGCGTGTTATGCGGGCTTCCGGGGTGCCGGAGCGGAACATCACCGGGGACGGCAGCGACTGGGAAAAATTCCTTGCCTTTGCCTCCATCATGCCGGGTCTCATCGGCAACCCCATTTACCATTGGAGCCACTTGGAATTGAAGCGGGGCTTCGGCATCGGCACGGTGCTGAATGCCGCCAACGCAAAAAGCATTTGTGACCGCTGCAACGAGCAGCTTGCGGCCATGACTCCCAGGGATATGATGCGAAAATTCCGGGTCAAGGGCATTTGCACCACCGATGATCCGGCGGACGATCTGCGTTATCATCGTCAGCTTCGGGACGATCCTTCTATGGATATTTTGGTTCTGCCCGCCTTCCGCCCGGACAAGGCGGTGAATATCGAAAGGCCTGGTGCAGCCGCCTATCTGGAAACGCTGGGAAACGCCGCCGGTATTCCCATTCGCGGAGCGGCGGATGTGGTCGCCGCACTGAAACGCCGGATGGAGGCATTCCGCGCACTGGGCTGCGTGGCCGCAGATCACGGAATGGACTACTGCATGTTTGCCGCCCCAGACGAAGCCGCCGCTGACCGTACCCTTGCGAAAGTGCTGGCAGGAGAGACGGTTTCTCCGGCAGAGGCGGATGCCTACAAGACCTACGTCACCGTCGCCTGCGCCAAGGCTTACGCGGAGCTGGGCTGGGCAATGCAGCTCCACTTTGGCTGCCTGCGCAATACCAACTCCGTGCAGTTTGCGGCGCTGGGGCCGGATTCCGGGTATGACGCCGTAAACAGCAATTCCGGCGTCGCCAATCTGGCAAAGCTTCTGAATGCCTTCCGGGAAAATGACGGGCTTCCGAAAACCATTGTCTATTCCCTGAATCCCGCCGACAATACGGCAGCAGCATCCATCATCGCCTGCTTCCAGGGCGGCGGCGAGGCCGGAAAGCTGCAAATGGGCAGCGCATGGTGGTTCAACGACCACTTACGGGGCATCCGCAAGCAGCTGAGTGACCTTGCGGCAAACGGCGTGCTGGGGCAGTTCGTGGGAATGCTGACGGATTCCCGGTCGTTCCTCAGCTATCCCCGCCACGAATATTTCCGCAGAATTCTCTGCGATCTGGTAGGCGGCTGGGTGGAGCAGGGGCTTTACCCCAACGACCCGCGGGCGCTGGAAACCATGATTTCCAATATCTGCTACTACAATACCAAACACTATTTTCCATTTCCCGTAACCGAATGAAGAAAGGATGTTTATTATGCTGAATCTTCCCCTGAATATCGATTTTTCCGGTAAGGTCGCCGTCATCACCGGCGCGGGCGGCGTACTCTGCTCCACCATGGCACGAGCCTTTGCTCAGGCCGGAGCCAAAGTCGCCGCTTTGGACTTGAATGAGGACGCGGTGAAAAAACTGGCGGAGGAAGTCACCGCCGAGGGCTTTACCCTGAAGGGCTACAAGGCAAATGTGCTGGAGCCCGATTCTCTGGAAGCCGTTCATCAGGCGGTTCTCGCCGATTTTGGCCCCTGCGATATTCTCATCAACGGCGCCGGCGGAAACAACCCCCGGGCAACGACCTCCAACGAGTACCAGAGCGAAGCCAAGCCCGGCGACAAGACCTTCTTTGACTTGGAGCAGAGCGGCGTGGATTTCGTTTTCAAACTGAATTTTCAGGGAACGCTGGTTCCCACACAGGTGTTTGCCAAGGATATGGTGGAAAAGCACTCCGGCAGCATTCTGAACATTTCCTCCATGAACGCCTATACGCCCCTGACCAAGATCCCCGCCTATTCCGGCGCGAAGGCCGCCGTTTCCAACTTTACCCAATGGCTGGCAACCTATTTTGCCGCCAGCGGCATCCGCTGCAACGCCATTGCGCCGGGCTTTCTGGTGTCCAACCAGAATCGGGCGCTGCTGTTTAACGAGGACGGTACTCCCACCCCCAGAACCGCAAAAATTCTGGCCGGAACCCCCACCGGGCGGTTTGTGGACAGCGAGGAGCTGCTGGGCGGCGTATTCTTCCTGTGCGACGACAAGGCCGCCAGCGCCATTACCGGCGTGGTTCTGCCCATCGATGCCGGATACTCCACCTATTCCGGCGTGTAAGGCAGGGAGGAAATTGCCATGAATCCGATTTCCGAGACCATTTCCGCCGTTGGCGTTGTCCCTGTCATCAAGCTTGCCAACCCGGAGCGGGATGCCGCGCCTCTGTCTGACGCGCTGTGCGCCGGAGGGATCCCCATTGCCGAGATCACCTTCCGGGCGGAGGGTGCGGACAGGGCTATGCGCATCATGCTGGAACGCCACCCGGATATGCTGGTAGGAGCCGGTACGGTGCTGACCACCGAGCAGATAGACCGCACCATTGCCGCGGGGGGCAAATTCATCGTCACCCCCGGTTTGGATGTGGAGCTGGTGAAATGCTGTAAGGAAAAGGGAATCCCCTGTTTCCCCGGCTGCACCACGCCTACGGATTACCACGCCGCCTACAAGCTGGGCTTGGACGTTCTGAAATTTTTCCCCGCCGAACAGTCCGGCGGCCTTTCCAAAATCAAGGCCATGGCCGCGCCGTTTCCCATGTTCCGGGTCATGCCCACCGGCGGGGTCAGCCTGAGCAATCTGGCTACTTACGCGGCAAGCCCGGTGATCGCCGCCTGCGGCGGCACCTATATGTGCCCGGAGAAACTGATTCTCAGCGGAGCCTGGGCAGAAATAACCGCCCTTTGCAGGCAGTCTGTGGAAATCGTCAGGGAGGCGCGAACAGCATGGCAAAAGTAATCACCTTCGGGGAGCTGATGCTTCGGCTCCAGCCGGATAACTATCTGCGCTTTGTCCAGTGCGACCATGTGGCGTTCACCTTCGGCGGCGGCGAGGCCAATGTGGCCGTGTCTCTGGCCAACTTTGGGCTGGACGTCGCCTATGTCACCAAGCTGCCTACCCACGCCATTGGTCAGGCTGCTGTCAACTCCCTGCGCCGCTACGGCGTGGACACCTCCCTGATCACCCGGGGCGGCAATCGCGTGGGCATCTACTTCAACGAGAAGG
>DJNI01000013.1 GCA_002436765.1 Clostridiales bacterium UBA6468 | reverse complement strand
ACTTCATTTTACAATCAACCAAAAATTTTTTGAGCACGAAAAAAGCCGCTGATTTCATAGTGAAACCAGCGGCTCGATTTACGGTGTATTTAGCTGAAAATGGGCAAAAAAATAACGGTCACACAATCCAAACGGACTGTGTGACCGTATTTATATCAGTTGTTTTGCCTACGCTACAAGCGTCAACTTTTTATTGGCGCTGTTCCTTGATGGCAGCCTGGGCGGCAGCCAGACGGGCGATGGGGACGCGGAAGGGGCTGCAGGAAACGTAGTCCAGGCCGATCCGGTGGCAGAACTCCACGCTCATGGGGTCGCCGCCGTGCTCGCCGCAGATGCCGCAGTGCAGCTCCGGACGAACCTTCTTGCCCTTTTCCACCGCCATCTGCATCAGCGCGCCGACGCCGGTCTGATCCAGCTTGGCGAAGGGGTCGTTCTCGAAGATCTTGGCATCGTAGTAGGCGTCCAGGAACTTGCCCGCGTCGTCACGGCTGAAGCCGTAGGTCATCTGGGTCAGATCGTTGGTGCCGAAGCAGAAGAACTCTGCCTCCTTGGCCATTTCGTCGGCCACCAGGCAGGCTCTGGGGATCTCGATCATGGTGCCGACTTCATATTTCAGCTCCACACCGGCGGCGGTGATTTCCGCGTCGGCAGCCTTGGCCACCACGTCCTTGACGAACTTCAGCTCCTTGGCGTCGCAGGTCAGGGGGATCATGATCTCGGGAACCAGGCTCCAGTCGGGATGACGGCCTTTGACCGCCAGAGCGGCTCTGATGACGGCACGGGTCTGCATGGCGGCGATCTCGGGGTAGGTGACCGCCAGACGGCAGCCGCGGTGACCCATCATGGGGTTGAACTCGTGCAGGGAAGCGATGATATCCTTGATCTGCTGGACGGTCTTGCCCTGTGTCTTGGCCAGCTCGGCGATCTCTTCCTCGGTGTTGGGGACAAACTCATGGAGGGGCGGATCCAGGAACCGGATGGTCACGGGGTAGGACTCCATGGCCTCGTACAGCGCCTCAAAATCGGCCTGCTGCATGGGCAGGATCTTGGCCAGAGCGGCCTCCCGCTCCTCTACGGTGTCGGAGCAGATCATTTCCCGGAAGGAGGCGATACGGCCCTCCTCGAAGAACATATGCTCGGTACGGCACAGGCCGATGCCTTCCGCGCCCAGGGAACGGGCCTTGATGGCGTCTCTGGGGGTGTCGGCGTTGGTGCGGACCCGCAGACGGCGGTACTTGTCGGCCCAGCCCATAATGCGGCTGAATTCGCCGGCGATCTTCGCGTCCACGGTGGGGATCTGGCCGTCGTAGATGTTGCCGGTGGAGCCGTCCAGGCTCAGCCAGTCGCCTTCGTGATAGGTCTTGCCCGCCAGAACGAACTTTTTGTTCTCCTCGTCCATCTTGATCTCGGTGCAGCCGGAGACGCAGCAGCGACCCATGCCGCGGGCAACGACGGCGGCGTGAGAGGTCATGCCGCCCCGGACGGTGAGGATGCCCTGGGCGGACATCATGCCCTCAATATCCTCGGGAGAGGTCTCCAGACGAACCAGAACCACCTTTTCGCCCCGGTCAGCCCAGGCCTTGGCGTCCTCGGCGGTGAAGACGATGCGGCCGCAGGCGGCTCCGGGAGACGCGGCCAGCGCGCGGCCGACAGGCTGCGCGGCCTTCAGCGCTTTGGCATCGAACTGGGGATGGAGCAGGGTGTCCAGGGTTCTCGGCTCGATCATGGCGACGGCCTGCTTCTCGTCGATCATGCCCTCGTCCACCATGTCGCAGGCGATCTTCAGAGCGGCGGGAGCGGTACGCTTGCCGTTACGGGTCTGGAGCATATACAGCTTGCCGTTTTCCACGGTGAACTCCATGTCCTGCATATCGTGGTAGTGGTTTTCCAGGATCTGGCAGACCTTGGTAAACTGAGCAAAGGCCTCGGGGAACTTCTCGGCCATTTCGGAGATGGGCATGGGGGTGCGGACGCCAGCCACCACGTCTTCGCCCTGGGCGTTGGTCAGGAACTCGCCGAACAGCTTCTTCTCGCCGGTAGCCGGGTTGCGGGTGAAGGCAACGCCGGTGCCGCAGTCGTCGCCCATGTTGCCGAAGGCCATGGACTGGACGTTGACGGCGGTACCCCAGGAATAGGGGATGTCGTTTTCACGACGGTAAATGTTGGCGCGGGGGTTGTCCCAGGAGCGGAACACGGCCTTGATGGCGCCCATCAGCTGCTCCTTGGGGTCGGTGGGGAAGTCCACGCCCAGCTTGCTCTTATACTCGGCCTTGAACTGGGACGCCAGCTCCTTCAGGTCGTTCGCGTCCAGCTCCACGTCCTGGGTCACGCCCTTGCGCTCCTTCATCCGGTCGATGAGGGCTTCAAAGTACTTCTTGCCCACCTCCATGACCACGTCGGAGTACATCTGGATGAACCGGCGGTAGCAGTCCCACGCCCAGCGGGGATTGCCGGACTTGGCGGCCATGACGTTCACCACGTCCTCGTTTAAGCCCAGGTTCAGGATGGTATCCATCATGCCGGGCATGGAGGCCCGGGCGCCGGAACGGACGGAAACCAGCAGCGGGTTCTCGTGATCGCCGAACTTCTTGCCGGTGATGGCTTCCAGCTTGTCCACATAGGACATGATCTCGGCCTTGATCTCGTCGTTGATCTGACGGCCGTCCTCATAATATTTGGTACAGGCTTCCGTGGAAATAGTAAACCCCTGGGGGACCGGCAGTCCAATGTTGGTCATTTCGGCCAAATTAGCGCCTTTTCCGCCCAGGAGTTCCCGCATTCCACCGTTTCCTTCGGTGAACAGATAGACATACTTGTGAGACATAACTTCCATTACCCCTTTCAGTTCTTTGCATGTGCCATTTTCAATTTTAATGTTGCATTTTTGAATCCTATTTTGCGTTGCCTACACAGTATAACACGGCCTACCGCAAAATGCAAACCTTTTTGCAAATTTTATGCAGATATCCCAAAAATCCTGGCCGGGAATATGCAATTTGACACTTTTCCTGCAAGTCCGGCGCGCCGCCGTCTGAAATCTCCACAATGCGGCAGGGCTCGTTGCTGCTGAACGGGAAGTCATCTCCCGGCCAGAGGCAAGCTACGCGCACAGAGCTGTCTGTGTGCGTAGCTTGCCGTTTTCGCGAAATCCGCCGCTTGCATTCGGCGTGGAAGTGTGGTATCCTTATCAAAAGGAGATGAGCCGAATGACTGTCCGGGAATCGGGTGAAATGTATCTTGAGGCGATATTGGTGCTGGCGAAGAAAAGCGGGTATGTCCGCTCCATTGACGTCGGCGAATATCTGGGGTATTCCAAGCCCAGCGTTTCCCGCGCGATGGGCATCCTCCGGGAGGGCGGGTATATCCTGGTGGAAAAAGACGGCGCCATCACGCTGACGGATTCCGGAAAAAAGCTGGCGGAGACGATCTACGAGCGCCATACGGTGCTCTCGGAGCTGCTGATCCGCCTGGGCGTGGACGAAAAGACCGCCACCGACGATGCGTGCCGGATCGAGCACGTCATCAGCGACGAATCCTTCCAGGCCATCAAACAGTACTATTACCGGCATAAGAAGTGAGGGAACCTCTGAATAAATCGTCTTCGGCTGAGCCAAAATCTTCCGCCGCCAGCCGAGGGCGATTGATTCGGAGCTTCCTTCCGTACAGCGCCCCGAAATGCGGTTATACCGCATTTCGGGGCGCTGCCGTTTTGGAATTACAGCTTCAGCAGGTCGCTGAAGGTGCTCAGCGGGTAGGTTGCGAGACCGCTCTTGGCCGCAGGGCCGATGCCCGCGCTGTGGAAGCCGCCTGCGGCCGCCGCCTGAACGCCGGCCAGGGCGTCCTCTACCACAAGGCACTGCTCCGGGGGCAGGTTCAGCATATGCGCCGCCATGGTAAAGACCTCGGGGTCGGGCTTGGAGTGGGTAATGTTGTTGCCGTCGGACACGGCGTCAAAATATCCGTCCAGACCAATGCGCTCCAGAATCAGGGGCGCGTTCTTGCTGGAAGAACCGATGGCCAGCTTGAGCCCCCGGGCACGCAGAGCGTTCAGGGTGTCGCGCACCTCGCCCGGCAGGTCGGCGGGGGTCATGAATTGCAGGGACGCCCGGTAGAGGTCGTTCTTCTTCTCCGCAAGACGCACCTTGTCCTCGTCGGAAAGGGCGGGGCCGTGGTACTCCTCCAGCACGATCTCCAGGCTCGCCATCCGGGAAACGCCCCGCAGGCGGTCGTTTTTCGCCTCGTCAAAGGGAATGCCCAGAGAGCCGGCCAGTGCTTTCCATGCAAAGAAGTGGGAATGGTCGGTGAAACAGATCACACCGTCCAGATCGAAAATAACGGCTTTGTAGTTCATAATGCTGTAATTTCTCCTTTTTCCTGGGTCAGCTCCGTGCGGTACCATTTGCCCTTCACGCAGAACCGGAACGAAACGCGCTCCCATCCTTTGGGGAGGCAGGGATTGACCTTTGCGCCGTCCTCCGTCACTTCCAGACCGGCAAAGCCCTGTGCCAGCACCTTCCACGCGCCGCCCGCGGCCGCGGGATGGGTGCCGCCGATGTACACGAGACCTGCCCACTGCTTGCCGCCGCCGTCCCAGTCCGCCTTGGCGGATTTCAGGAAGAAGGGGTAAGCGCTGACAGCGTCGCCGCATCGGCAGGCGAGCAGCGCGTACATGCAGGCGCTCAGGGACGAGCCGTGCTCCGTCCGGGGGCAGTAGTAGTCCCAGTTGGCTTTCAGGACGCTTTGGGGATAGTCATTGTGGAAGAACTCCAGCATGGTCACCACGTCCGCCTGCTTGATGACCTGCGTATGGGAGGCCACGCCGTAAGCGCCGCCCCAGTATTCTCTGGGGTCGAGAAGACGGCCGCGGACGGTATCGACAGAGGTGTCTTCCAAATCAAAGTAGCCGTCAAACTGCTCGATAACGCCGTCACCATTGGGAGACGGGACGTACAGCTGGCGGGAAGCGTCTTCCAGCTTGGGCAGAAGCGCTTCGGCGCCGGTCTGGGCGCAGAATGCCCGGTAAGCCTCCGGGTTGGCTTCTTTCAGGAGCTTTGCCGTCTGACATGCCCAGAAAATGGTCGCCTGGGCCATTTTGTTGGTGTAGGCGTTGTTGTTTACCCGCTCGTGGTACTCGTCCGGGCCAATGACGTCGTGGATCTCCCACCGGTCGGAGGTGGCGCGCTTCAGAAGCAGGGAATAGTAGAACCGGGCGCATTCCAGCACGGTGCGGGCGCCGCCCTCGGCCAGCAGTTTGGTGTCCCCGGTGACGGCGACATACTGCATGATGGCTCTGGCCACGGCGGAGGAAATATGCACCTGCTTGTCCCTGAAAAAGGTGCGCATGGGCCTTCCGGTGAACACGTCGGTGACGTTGTAATCCGAGCAGCCGTCATAGCCGCCCTCCTGACTTTCCCAGGCGTAGAACGCGCCCTCCCAGCCGTAGCTCTTGGCCTTTTCCAGAGCGCCGGGCAGGGTCTCGATGCGGTAGCGCACCATGGAGCGGGCGACCTCTGGCTGGGTGTAGAGGAAGTAGTCCAGAATGAACATTTCGCTGTCCCAGAAGATGGCACCCTTGTAGGTCTGTCCGGACAGACCCCGGGCGGGGATGGACAGATCGTCCCGGTGTCTGGGGGCGATGGCATTCAGATGGTAGAGGGAGTAGTTGAGGGTGTCTCTTGCGGTGTCGTCGCCGGTCAGCTCCACCTTGCCCACAGACCAGATGTTTTCCCAGTTGTCCGTGTGGGTGGAAAGCAGAGCGTCAAAATCGGCGCCTTTCAGCGCATCTTCCGCGGCGGCAAGGGGGTTCGGACAGTCCAGTGTGGTGTAGACGGCGCTGACGCTGGTGAGGGCGAGGGATTCCCCGGCCTTCAGCGCGGCGCGGCAGAGAAAGCCGCTGTCTCCCATCGGGACGGCCTGACCGCCCACGGCGATGCAGCGACGGCCAACGGCTACCTTATCCTTGCCGTTCTGGACGTCCGCAAGGCAGAACACGGTGTCGCCGGTGATGTGATAGTCAAAGGCATTGTAGTGGGGGCCGTAGATTTCCCAGATGTTTTTGTCGATGTCCGCCGTGACCTCCACGGTCATGGGGGCGGACGCGGTGACGGTGTACCGGGAGAGGATCAGGTGGTACTGTCCCATGTGGGCAGCGCGGCTGCTTTCCACGGTGACGGTTCCGGCGGCTGCCTGCCAAGCGGTTTTCCGGAAGGCGATGCCGTGGCGGTAGTCAAGGCTCTGGGTGTGGCTGAGCGGTTCTTTTTCCGGCAGGGCGAACGCTTCTCCGTCCACTGAAAGAACCGTGTGCAGCGGGTTGGGGGCGTTCAGGGGTTCCCGCCAGCCGTCGCCGACCCGGTCGTAAATGCCCGCCAGATTGACCGCCGCCAGTTGGTTTTTTCCGTGCTCGTCCAGAGTGCCGCGAATGCCGAGATATCCGTTGCCCACCAGAAAGCGGTTGCCGTTATCGGCAGCCGCTTCCGGGGAAAAATCGTGTCGTTCGATCGTCCAGGCCATGTTATGCCTCCCTGACATGCACCAGCGGTGCGTCCGCGACGGTCACTTTCCTGCCGTAAAGCCTCAGCGTCACGGTTGCGCCGGAGAGACGCTCCAGCGTTACCTTTTCCTGAGACACGGTGATGCGCAGGACGCTTCCGCCGGTCTGGATGGTGAAGCTGTACTGCTTCCACTGCGCCGGGATGCAGGGGGACAGGTTCAGCAGGTCGCCGTCGCAGTTCAGACCGCCGAAGCCGTAGACAATGTTCATCCAGGCGCCGGCGATGGACGTGGTGTGCAGACCCTCGCAGGTGTTGCGGTTGTAGTCGTCCAGATCCATGCGGGTGGCAAAGCCGAAATAGTCCTCCGCCTTCTGCATCCACCCCAAGCGGCAGGCCAGAATGGAGTGGATGGACGGGGACAGGCTGCTTTCGTGGATGCAGCGAGGCTCGTAGAAATCGTAGTTGGCGGCCAGCTGCTCCCGGGTGAACTCGGAGCCGTAGAGCATCATAAACATCAGGACATCCGGCTGCTTGATCATGCTGTTGCGGTAGATGCGCTCATACGACCAGTGGGAGTACAGGGGGAACTGGTCCGCGGGGATGGCGGCGATGTCCAGCTCCGGCAGATGGAAGTAGCCCATGTGCTGCTCGAACAGCCTGGTGTCCTCGTTGTAGGGGATGTACATGCTGTCGGCCTTGTGCTTCCAGTCGGCCATTTCCACGGGTGTGACGTTCAACTTGGCCAAGGAAGCCTCGTCCATCTGTGCCAGAGTGTCCAGCGTGTAGCGCAGGGTCTTCTGACCCATGAAGTTGGTGTAGGCGTTGTGGTGGACCATCATCTGGAATTCGTCGGGGCCCATGACGCAGTAGTAGCCGTACTTGCCGGTCACGGGGTCAAAATCGCCCCGGGAAGCCAGCATCCGGCTGATCTCCACCAGCATTTCCGCGCCGCAGGTATACAGGAACGCCGTGTCCCCGGTCTGGTGGACGTAGTTCCACAGACCGTAGGCAACGCCGGTGGAGGCTTGCAGCTGCAAACTCGCGTGCTGCCACAGGTCGCAGCATTCCCGGCCGCTGATGGTGGCGATGGGATAGAACGCGCCCTTGCAGTCCAGCGCCGCGGCACGCTCTTTGGCCTCGGGCAGGGTGTCATAGCGGAATTTCAGGAAGCTCTTCGCCGCCTGAGGGTTATTGAACAGGTAGAAGGGCAGGCAGCAGACCTCGCTGTCCCAGAAGGTGTTGCCGTTGTAGGCTTCGCCGGTGAGACCCTTCGCCCCGAACACCGCGCCGTATTTGGCGGTGTGGAGGGTCTGGTGCAGCTGGAAGATACAGAAGCGGATGCCCTGCTGGTTTACTTCGTCGCCGCAGATCTCAATGTCGGAGACCTTCCACTGATTCTCCCACCATGCGGCGGATTCCGCCTTCAGAGTCTCGTAATCCGTCTGTGCCAGAGCGGCGTTTGCTTCGGCGATCCGCCGGGGCAGGGTCTCCTGCTCGGCGGCGTTCTTTCCGGTGAGCAGAACCACCACGCGCTCCAGCCTGGCGGACTGACCGGGATGCAGCTCCGCATGGAAGCCGTTGGAAGCGATGCCCGCTTCCTCCGGCCAGGGGGTGCCGGGCAGGCCACGGAAGGCCGCCGCTGCATAGACCTGCTGCTTCGTGGTCTTGGTGGCGGCGAGGATGCGGCACTGGTTGCCGTCCGCACCCGCCATTTCCGTCTCAAACATGGGCGCTTCCGCGCTGACATGGGGACGGGTGAAGTCCAGACCGGCGCGGATGGTCACGTCGGCGGTGCCGGTGACGGCTTTCAGCGTGACCTTCTGGCCGACGAACTGCTCTTTTTCCATGGAGGTAAAGCGCTCGAAGGCGACCTCCACGGTGGTCTTGTCGTCCACCTGCCACAGAAAGCTTCTTCTCAGGATGCCGGTGCGCAGATCCAGCACCCGGTGAAAGTCCGAGAAGCGGCTCTTTGCCAGATCCAGCGTCTCGCCGTTACAGGTGATGCGGGTGTAGACCCAGTCCACGGTGTTGACCATGAACTCCGTAAAGGACAGCATTCCCTTGTAGCCGGACTTTTGCAGCATCCGGCGCTCGTAGACGCCGTTCAGATAGCTGCCCACCAGGCGTTTCCCGGAATAGCCCTCGTCAAAATAGCCCCGAAGGCCGGTATACTCGTTGCCGAGGGAGAAGACAGACTCTGCCGTTTGGCTGTGCTTCGGGTCAAACCCGTCCTCCGCAACGACCCAGGGGTGGATCTGAAAGTAACGATCAGCAAATTTTCCCATATGTTATCCTTTGATTCCTCCCGACATGACACCGCCCATGATCTGCTTCTGGAACAGCGCAAAGAGAACGGTAGGCGGGATGATGGAATACAGCACCGCCCGGATGATATCGATCTGGTTCGTTTTGATGGATGTCTGGAAGGAGTAGAGCTTGACCATGACGGTCTCCTTGTCGGTGCCGCTGAGCAGCAGGAAGGGCATCAGGAAGTCACTCCATGCGGCGGTAATGGCGAAGATGGCCACCACCACGATGATGGGCTTGGACAGGGGGAGCACGATGCGGGTGAAGACGCCGAAGACCCCGCAGCCGTCGATCCGTGCTGCGTCGATATAGTCCTTGGGCAGACTTTCGAAATAGTTCTTGAACAGAATGACCCAGTAGGCGTTGGCGCCCATGGTCAGCCAGAGGGGCACAAAGCTGCCCGTCAGGCCGATCTTCTTGATGTTCACGAACAGGGCGACAAAGCTGGTGGTGGGCGGAATGAGCAGGCACCACATGACCAGCGCCAGAATGATCTTATGCCCCTTGGGCTTCAGAACGGCCAGCACATAAGCCATCAGGCCGTTGAAGAAAACGGCGCACAGAACGCCGCCGGCCACCGCGATGCCGGAGTTGATGTAGTATTTCGTAAAGCCGAAGTCGTTCCAGGTCTTGATCCAGCCTGTCCAGTCGGGATCCTTGGGCAGGATCTGGGTGGTGCTCAGGTATTCCGTCAGGTTTTTCAGCGAGCTGCAGATCAGCCAGAACACCGGGTACAGCGCGATGAGGGCAATGGCGAAGCAGGCGATGTAGATCATGACCAGCCAGAACTTCGTTTTCTTGGATTTTACGTCGTAGAAGCGAATGGAGCCGTCTTCTTTTCCCTGATAATTACCGAAAAAGCGCATAGTCGTTCCTCCTCAATCCTTTTCCGCACTGTTGACGATGGCGTAGTAAATGACAGTCAGGAAAATCAGAATGATGCAGACCTCCACGGACAGGGCGGCTGCCTGAGAGAACTTCATCTGATTGAAGGCCAGATTGTAGACCATCTCCATGATGGAGATACTGGCGTTGTTGGGGCCGCCGTTGGTCATCAGCATCGGCTCGTAGAGGATCTGGAACACGGCCAGGATCTGGAGGATCAGCATGGTCTTGCCGGTTTTCAGGATGGTGGGCATAGTGATGGAGAAGAACCGGCGGACGGGAGACGCGCCGTCGATGGTGGCAGCCTCATACAGCTCCGGAGAAATGCCGGAGATGCTGGACATGTACACCAGCGCCGTGCTGCCTGCCGCCTTCCAGGTCATGGCTACCACGATCCAGAGGATGACCCACTTTTCGTTGGTCAGGAAGTTCACCGGGCCGACGCCGATCTTGGCAAGCAGGATGTTCAGAACGCCGCTGCTGCCGGTGCCGAAGAAAAAGGTGAAGATCATGACCGCCGCGATGGAGGGAATGACGTTGGGATAGTAGGCGGCCACCCGGAAGAAGCCCCGGAAATGGCTGACCTCGGTGATGAGCGCCGCAATGATGACCGGCACGCAAAGACCGACGAGCAGGGAGCAGACCGTATACTTGACGGTATTGACCCAGGCGATCCTGTAGGCGGGCTGGACAAGGAGCTTCCTGTAGTTTGCAAGTCCCACATATTTCCCCAGATTCACGCCCTTGGTCTCATAGAAGGACATCCGCACGGTCTCCAGCAGCGGACCCCATACGAAGAAGGCAAACAGAATAAGACTTGGGATCATCAGCAGCCACGCGACCAGATCACGGCGGAACGCTGCCTTCCGATTTGACAGACGAACACCATTCTTTTCTTTTAACATTTCAGAAGTCACCTCACGCTTACGCAGTTTTTTGTTTTGGGGGATGCCCGATACTGAGTCGCTTATAAAAGCAGGCATTCCCGGGAATGGCCACTTTTGTCAGCGGCTCATGGCGCTTTCTCAAAAAGCCGCTTCAGACATAGCCCAAAGGGCCGCCGCATATGCGGCGGCCCCCATGGTTACAGTTTACTGTATGGAATCGAAAAGCGCAGAACTTACAGAGCATCCAGAACGGCCTGATAGTCGGAATTGGCCTTCTCCAGCAGAGCGGGGATGTCAACGCCGGCAGGATCCGCACAGATGGCCTGCAGGACGTCGTTCAGCAGCTTGTACATGGTCTGGGTGTCGCCAGGCTCCTCGGTGCGCAGAGCGCCGGCTTCCTTGGAGAACTCGAAGTAGGGATTCCACAGGTTCATGTCAACATTGCTGTACTCCTCGACGACCTTGTTCTGCTCGTCAACAACAGCGCCGACCCAGGCGGGGAAGCTGGGGATGACGGGGATGGAGTTGTCAACACGGTACTGCGCGTCAGCGATCCAGCCTTCCTTGGCGGCTTCGGTGACCTCGGGGGACTTGCCCATGATCTCCAGGTAATCCAGCGCCCAACGGACTTCGTCGTCGGTAGCGTCGGGGGAGAAGAAGTAGGGGGTGCCGCCCATCAGGGTGAAGTGGCCGCCGGGGCCTGCGGGCATGGGAGCGAGGAAGAACTCGTCGGCCTTCATGCCGCGGTAGCTGGGCTGATCGACAGCGTCGTTGGCGGCGATGTACATAGCGGCAGTGCTGGTGGCAATCCGGTCAAAGCCGGTGCCCCAGTTTTCCTGGGTGGGATCGTCGGTGACGCACTTGTCAGCGACCATCTTCTGAACCCACTGCATAGCGGCGATGGCTTCGGGGGTGTTCAGGTTGGAGGTGTAGGAGCCGTCATCGTTGGAGATGACCAGATTGGCACCGAAGTTCCAGGCGATGTTGGACCAGTGCCAGCCGCCGCCTGCGTCGGAAGCCTGCATGCAGAAGCCGGCAACGCCGGTCTTCTCACGGATGATCTTACTGTACTCGTAAACTTCTTCCCAGGTGGTGGGGTACTTGACGGTGCCGTCCTCGTTCACGAGGCCGGCCTGCTCGAACAGAGGAATGTTGATCATCAGACCCAGGGAGTAAGCATCACGGGGAACGCCGTAGACGCGGCCGTCGTCGTCGGACAGCAGGTCACGGATGGCGGGGCTCATGGAGTCCAGCCAGCCCTTCTCTATAATGGTCCCGTAATTTC
>DJNI01000031.1:9285-10517 GCA_002436765.1 Clostridiales bacterium UBA6468 | reverse complement strand
TGCAGAGGCTGTTGAGCTTGGCCGCGGTGTCGGAAGCAACCTCCATCATCTTGTCCCAGTCAGTCTTGATCTGAGGGATGTCGGAGAGATTCGTGCGATTCTCGCACTGCACGTCGCTGCGGCCGGGCAGCAGGTAGGCGTCGGCAACCAGCTTCTGCGCCTCGTCACTGAACAGGAAGTCCACAAACGCCTTGGCGTT
Source organism: Clostridiales bacterium UBA6468 (assembly GCA_002436765.1). Classification (GTDB taxonomy): domain Bacteria; phylum Bacillota; class Clostridia; order Oscillospirales; family Oscillospiraceae; genus Faecousia. Next base: position 10,318 of record DJNI01000031.1, on the reverse strand, counting down.
GTCCATGTTGGGCGCGGTCTTGAGGATCATGGCAGGACGTGGGTTGACCACCGTGCCGGAGGCGGGATAGTAGATGTTCAGAGGCTCGCCCTTTGCCATGGAGGAGTACGCGTTGTAGTCCACGCCCGCGATCAGGATGCCCTTCTCGCCGGTGGTGACGGCTTCCAGCGCCGCCTTGTTGGCGCCGGGTACGGTCAGACCGTTGTCTGCCCAGCCCTGCATAATGGCTTCGCCGTCAGTCGTGCCGGTCACAAGACCCGCCAGGAAGTCCTTGCAGGCGCCGGACTTTTCCGGATCGGGAATGGCGATCATGTCCTTATACTTGGCGTCTGCCAGCTCCGACCAGTCGGCATTCAGTTCGGGAATGACGGTGGTGTTATAGATGACGCCCACAGCGGAAGCGCTGTAGCCGAACAGGGTGCTGTCACTGTCGATCCAGCCCTCGTTGACCTTGTCGGCACCTGCGGGGGTGTAGCTCTCCAGCTGGCCGTCGGCCTTCATGCTCAGGCCGTCGGACCAGGAGGCGAGAATGACCACGTCGGCCACGGGATTGGCCTGCTCCGCTTCCAGACGGGCGAGGATCTCGCCGGTGGTACCCTGGAACTGCTCAACCTCGACACCGGTCTTTTCGGTAAAGGCAGCGGCCAGCTTGTCGGCCAGACCGGCGGGGCTGGGCATATAGACCGTTACCTTGCCGGAAAGGGCGGGTGCTTCTTCGGCTGCGGTTTCTTCTGCGGGAGCCGCCGCGGTTTCGGCGGGCTGTGTCTGGGCAGACGTTTCCTCTGCCGGGGTCTCGGTCTTTGCGCAGGCGGCCAGGCTCAGGCAAAGGCACAACGCCAGCAGCAGACATACGATATTTCTTTTCATGCTGTTAAAACCTCTTTTTTCTGAAACGTTATGATTTGATGGGGATCTATGTAAACGGACAGAACTTCGCCGGGCTTTACCTTCTGCCCGCTGTGAAGTGTCCATATTACCGATTGATAGGGGACTGTGACCTCATAGGTGCTTCCCAGATACTGCACGCTCTGAA
>DJNI01000031.1:0-9234 GCA_002436765.1 Clostridiales bacterium UBA6468 | reverse complement strand
GGAAGCTCAAAGTGCAGCGCACCTTGTATCGGTGTTAGGGCGGCGGCTTCCGGGCGGAACATCTCCGTTTCGCTGAGCCAGTTGGATTTTCCCACAAAGCGAGCCACAAACTCGCTGGCAGGAGCATGATAGACGGTTTCCGGCGCGGCGTACTGCTCCACATAGCCGTCATTCAGAACGGCGATGCGGTCGCTCATACTCATGGCCTCCGTCTGGTCGTGGGTCACGAAAACAGAGGTAATGCCGAGAGCGGAGGTCAGCTCTGTCAATTCATGCCGCATTTCCTCCCGCAGCAGAGCGTCCAGAGCGGATAGCGGTTCGTCAAACAAAATGCACCCCGGCTGAACGGCAATGGCACGGGCAAACGCCACGCGCTGCTGCTGGCCACCGGAAAGCTGGTGAGGATACCGCTTCTCAAAGTCCTCCAGATGCACGGTACGCAGCGCGTCGCGAACCCTGCTCTGCAAATTCTCCGTATCCCTTCTCGCCCGCAGTCCAAACGCGACGTTCTCAAATACCGTCATGTGGGGCCAGAGGGCGAAATCCTGAAATACAAAGCCGAGGTTCCGCTTCTCCGGCGGCAGGTTGATCTTGCGCGACTTGGAGAAAACGCAGGTATCATTCAGCCAGATCTCGCCGTCGTCCGGCGTTTCCAGCCCGGCGATCATCCGCAGCAGCGTCGTCTTGCCGCAGCCGGAAGGCCCCAGCAGCGTCGTAAAGCTGCCGTCCTCAATCGTCAGTGTTGTAGGTTGAATGACCTGCCTCTTATCAAAGCTTTTTGAAATCTGTTCCAACCGAATTTCCATAGTAGTCCTCTTTTCTGCATTCGTGAGTCAGTTTAAAGACGAAATGTAAATTGTGCGACCCGAACTGCGTAAAATAAAAGTAAAATCAGACAGAAAAATCGGTGCCTCTACACAGAGGCACCCTAGGGTGTATCTGATTAAATCGGCAAGCGCTGGCGGCAGAAGATTTTTACTCAGCCGAAGATTCCGGAAGCGGAGGAATGCTGTATGTATTTCCCGCTTTCAGAGCTGCACGGATGGGGCAAAAGGCCCGCCGCCCGGCTGAAGACGATTTATTCAGAGGCGGTTGCAATCCCGCTTTCGTTGTGTTATACTGAAGCGGTATAAGCTCATAACATGGTTGAGCGTCTCTGCCAACCGCCTTAAGAGGTTGACTGCAAAATTATGCGTTGTGAGGTAGTCATGAATTACGATGTGATCATTGTCGGCGCGGGGCCCGGCGGTATCTTTACCGCTTATGAGCTGACCCGGCTGCGCCCGGAGCTGAAGGTCGCCGTCTTTGAGGCCGGACACCCGCTGAAAAAACGCAGATGTCCCATTGACGGCGTCAAGGTCAAGTCCTGCATTGCCTGCAAAAGCTGCTCTATCATGAGCGGATTCGGCGGCGCGGGCGCTTTCTCCGACGGAAAATACAACATTACCAACGATTTTGGCGGCACGCTTTACGAATATCTCGGCAAGGCCAGGGCGCTGGAGCTGATGCGCTACGTCGACCAGATCAACATGGCCTACGGCGGCGAGGGCACCAAGCTCTATTCCACCGCCGGTACCAAATTCAAAAAGCTGTGTATGCAGAACGACCTGCATCTGCTGGACGCCTCCGTGCGTCATCTCGGCACCGACATCAACTATGTGGTGCTGGAAAATCTCTACGCCCACCTGAAGGACAAGGTCACGTTTTATTTTGACACGCCGGTGGAGTCCGTGGCCGCTGTCGATGGCGGGTATCGGATCGCCTGCAAGGCCGGGAGCTTTTCGTGCAGCCAGTGCGTGATCTCCGTTGGGCGCAGCGGCAGCAAGTGGATGGAGTCCGTCTGCCGCGACATGGCCATCCCCACCAAGTCCAACCGGGTGGATATCGGCGTCCGGGTGGAGCTTCCCGCGGAAATCTTCTCCCACCTCACCGACGAGCTGTATGAAAGCAAGATCGTCTACCGCACCGAAAAGTACGGCGACCTCGTCCGCACCTTCTGCATGAACCCCAGGGGCGCGGTGGTCAACGAAAATACCAACGGCATCATCACCGTCAACGGCCACAGCTACGAAGACCCCGCCCGCCAGACCTCCAACACCAATTTTGCCCTTTTGGTTGCAAAGCATTTTTCCGAGCCCTTCAAGGATTCCAACGGCTACGGCGAGTCCATTGCCCGCCTCAGCAACATGCTGGGCGGCGGCGTCATCGTCCAGCGCTTCGGCGATCTGATCCGGGGTCAGCGGTCTACCCCAAAGCGCATTGCGGAGTCCTTCGTCACCCCCACCCTGGACGCGACACCCGGCGACTTAAGTCTGGTGCTGCCCAAGCGGATCCTGGACGGCATCATCGAGATGCTCTACGCCCTGGATAAGGTCGCCCCCGGCACCGTCAACGACGATACTCTGCTCTACGGCGTGGAGGTCAAGTTCTACAATATGGAAGTGGCCGTGGACGAACATTTGCAGACCCGGTATCCGGGGCTGTACGTCATCGGTGACGGCAGCGGCATCACCCATTCCCTGTCCCACGCTTCCGCCAGCGGCGTCGCCGTGGCGCGGAGAATCGCAGAATAAGATTTCCCACATATTATAAGGAGGGCGGATACCATGAAAGCACTGGCCTATTACGATGGCAAAATCGGCGCACCCGAGGAACTGACAGTCCCCTTCTACGACCGCGCCCACTTCTTCGGTGACGGCTGCTATGACGCCGCCATGGCGGCAAACGGCACCATATTCCTGCTGGAAGACCATTTGGACCGGTTTTACACCAGCGCCCGGCTGCTGGACATCCACATTCCCATGGAAAAGCAGGCGCTGGGTGAGCTTCTCACCCGGCTGACGCGGCAGGTAGAGGGCGAAAGCTGCTTCGTATACTGGCAGGTGAGCCGGGGCGTGGAGCCGCGGAGCCATACCTATGCCGAAAATCTGCCCGGCAAGCTGTGGGTGCTGATCCGTCCCCAGAAACTCCCTGACCCCAACGTCCTCATCCGCCTGAACGACGAGGAGGATACCCGTTTCTTCCACTGCAACATCAAATCTCTGAATCTGCTCTGCAATGTGATGACCGCCCAGCGGGCGCACCGCGCCGGGTGTACGGAGACCGTGTTCCACCGGGGCGAGATCGTCACCGAGTGCGCCCACTCCAACGTTTCCGTCCTGAAGGACGGGGTGCTGTATTCCCATCCCAACGACGAGTTCATCCTCCGGGGCATCGCCAAGAGCCACATGATCCGCGTCTGCTGCCGGCTGGATATCCCGGTGCTGGAAAAGCCCTTCACCATGGATTTTTTGAAATCCGCCGACGAAATTCTTGTAACCTCCACCACCAAGTTCTGCCTTTCCGCCGATACGCTGAACGGTCAAAGCATTGGCGGGAGGGACGCTGCCACCCGCACCGCCATTCAGAACGCGGTCATGCAGGACTTCCGGGACTGCACAGGCTATGCAGGATAGTGGATTTAACCGAAAAAATCACCTGCCGCAACTGCTTTGCGCGCACGCCGCTATCCCGGCGTGCGCCCTTTTGTAACGCCGGTCAAGGACGTTTGCTTTTGTCGTATGAACACTTTTTTATGTTTCTGTTACAAAAATTCCCGAATTTATCGAAACATACTATGAAATATGCTACTTTACTTGAGACGGAAAATGTGTTAAACTATTACCATTCTTTTAATTTTTGAATTTTCCGATTTTCAAAATTTCATTTTGAAGCAATCGCCCCCCACCGTCTCCTGTAATATGGCGTCCGCCATTTTATAGGCTGTCTCCCGGCGTTGTTTTCGCGTCGGTGCTATGGAAGAAGCACCGGGGAAAGAAACGTCGCGGGGTCGCCCACCGGCTGCTTTTCGGCCGGTTCCCTTATCAAAGCAGAGAACATGAAAGGAATGATCACTATGCAAACCATGAAACGACTTCTCGCCTTTGCCCTGGCTGTGACCATGGTCTTCGCGCTGGCAGCCTGCGGCAGCAAATCCGGCGCCGCCGACAGCACAGCGGCAGCCGGCACCACCCCCACTGCCGCCGCCGTGACCGAGAACGCGGTTTACAGAACGCTGTATGCTTCCGAAGTCACTACGCTGAACTATCTGATCACCGGCCAGACAAACGAGCTGACCATCGCCGCCAACGTCGTGGACTGCCTGGTGGAATACGACTCCTACGGCAACGTGGAGCCTGCTCTGGCTACCAGCTGGGAGCAGAATGAGGACGCCACCGTCTGGACCTTCCACATCCGTGAGGGTGTGAACTGGGTCGATAAGGACGGCAACGTTGTTGCCCCCGTCACCGCCAACGACTGGGTTTCTTCCGCCCACTACGCCTGTGACGCCAATAACGATTCCGATACCTTCTATACCATGAGCGGCGTCATCACGGGCGCCGACGCCTACTATGACTGGACAGCCTACCAGATGGCTCTGCCCGACGCCACCGACGGCACCGATGAGAGCGGCAACGCCGTGAAGTTCATCACCAACGAGGACGGCGAGCAGGAGATTCTGGAGGAAGTCCCCGAGGCTTCCATCGACGATATCGGCGTCAAGGCGCTGGACGACTACACCCTGGAGTTCACCCTGGAGTCCTCCCGCCCCTACTTCCTGTCCATGGTTTCCTATGGCCCGTACATGCCTGTTTACGGCCCCTTCCTCACCGAGTGCGGCAGCAAGTTCGGCACCGACAACAGCACCCTGCTGTACTGCGGCGCGTTCATCCTGTCCACCTACGAGCCTCAGCAGCAGCGCGTTCTGACCAAGAACCCCACCTACTGGGATAAGGACAATGTGTTCCTGGATGCCATTCAGATGACCTACAATGCGGAGGCCTCCTCCATTGCCACCACCATGTATCAGTCCGGCGAGGTCGATCAGGCGGATGTCTCCTCCGATCTGCTGTCCGCCATGATGGCCGATCCCAGCACCAAGGATCTGATCCATCCCACCCGCGCCAACACCTCCTATTCTTACTGGTATCTGTTCAACTTTGATCCCAACTTTGACGCCGCATATGAACCCGAAAACTGGAAGCTGGCCGTGAACAACGAGAACTTCCGCAAGTCCATCGTCCACGCCTTCAACCGGATGCCCGCTCTGGCCACCAATGACCGCATCGACCCCGAATCCCTGAAGAACAACACCATCACCCCCAACGCCTTTGCCTCCGCCTCCAAGGACTACACCTACTATGACGGTCTGGCCGCCTACACCGACGGCGACAACTTCGACGAAGCCCTTGCCCAGGAATACAAGACGACCGCCATCGAGGAGCTGACCGCCGCGGGCGCCACCTTCCCCGTCAAGATGCTCATGTGCTACAACCCCACCTCCGCCAACTGGGCGCAGGAGTGCCAGGTCGTGGAGCAGCAGATCGAGGGTGTTCTGGGCGCCGACTACGTGGACATCATCATCCAGGCAGGCCCCGAGACCGGCTTCCTGGGCGCCATCCGCCGCACCGGCAACTATGCCTTTATGAAGTGCAACTGGGGCGCCGACTACGCAGACCCCGAGACCTGGACGGATCCCTTCTCCACGGATTCCAGCTACAGCTTCATCTTTAAGAGCACCGACCCCACGACCCAGGCTCTGTATGCCGAGTACACCGAGCTGGTGGACGCCGCCAAGGCCATCACCGACGACATGGATGCCCGGTATGCCGCCTTTGCCAAGGCCGAGACCTTCCTGCTGGATCACGCCTTCGCCATTCCTTTCTCCATCAGCAACCGCAGCTATCAGATGTGCAATCTGAACATCTTTGAAGGGCAGTACGCTTCCTTCGGCATGGCCAACCAGCGCTACAAGGATCAGCACCTGTACGATACCTCCATGAGTCTGGAGGAATATCAGGCCGCTTACGCCGAGTGGCAGTCCAAGATGGCCGGTTAATCTTCATTTTCGCAGTTTGTCACGAGAGAAGCCCTCGTTCCGGGGGCTTCTCTCAAAGCCGCATTTATACGGCTTTGCCCCACAGGCAATTTTTCGGAGCCTGTACCGGTGCCGCTCCGGCGAAGGCAGCAGCGGTATCGGCTCTGACAGCAGAATAACCCAGGAGGACATCATATGGCCAGATATATAACCAAGCGCGTTCTGCGATCCCTCATCACCATGTTCATCATTATCACGATCCTCTTTGCCCTGCTGCGGCTGATGCCCGTGGAAGGGTATTTCGAGAATTACGATAAAATGAGCTCCACCCAGATTCAGGTGAAGCTCCAAGCCCTCGGCGTGACCGCTCCCCTGCCCACCCAGCTAGTGCGGTTTTACAAGCAGGTGCTCCACGGCGATCTGGGAGAGTCCAACGTCTACCGCAAGGGCGTTGCCATCACCGAGATCATTGCCGAGAAGATCCCCGTCTCCCTGGAGCTGGGACTGATCTCCCTGTGCCTTGCTCTTGCCCTTGGGCTTCCTCTGGGCGTCCTTATGGCGCGAAGCACCCGCACCCGGTTCAAGATCGGCGACCGGCTTGGCACGGTGTTCATCGTGCTGGTGCAGGCCATGCCATCGGCCGTGTATCACATCCTGATCCAGTTTCTCGGTTCCCAGACCTATATCGGCAAGGATATTCTGGGGCTTCCCATGCTGTTTGACGCCGCCAACCCCAAGAGCTATATTCTGCCCGTCATTTCTCTGTCCATCGGCAACATCGCCTATTATGCCATGTGGCTGCGGCGGTACATGGTGGACGAGTCCAATAAGGACTATATCCGCCTCGCCCGGGCAAAGGGCGTGCCCAATGGTAAAATTTCCTTCCGTCACGTGTTCCGCAACGCCTTCGTGCCGCTGGTGCAGTACATCCCCAATTCCATTCTGTTTACCCTGATGGGTTCGCTCTACGTGGAATCCCTGTACTCCGTCCCCGGCATGGGCGGTCTGCTGGTCACGGCCATCAAGCGTCAGGATAATACTTTGGTGCAGGCGCTGGTGCTGATTTACGCCGTTATTTCCATTCTGGGTCTGCTTTTCGGCGACATTCTCATGGGAATCGTCGATCCCCGGATCAGCTTTGCAAAGAAGGAGGGTTCCCGCTGATGAAACGTCTTGGATTTCACACCCTGCGCGACAAGGCCACCGACACCCTGGGCGATAATCTCTCCCGGCAGCTTCAGGAGGATGTCACGCCGAAAATGAGCGACGAGGAAGCCTTCTCCTTCGCCGAATTCAACGCCGAGGACGCGGAGCGGGGCGGCTACTCCGATTATTCCTACTGGAAATCCACCCTCCGGGCGTTTTTCCAGAACAGGATCGCCGTGTTTTTCCTGGTCGTCATGGTGGCGGTGCTGCTGTTCACCTTTATTCAGCCGTACCTTCCCGGTCAGAGGGATCCCCTTCTCATTCACAATGACAAATGGGGTCTGCCCCTGAACAACATCGCCCCCTGCAAGGACTTCTGGTTCGGGACCAATTCCATCGGCCAGGATCTCTGGGCGCGCATCTGGGCGGGCACCCGCACCTCCCTGTTCATCGGCTTCTCCGTTGCTCTGGTGGAGGCCGTGGTGGGCATTTTCGTTGGCGTGCTGTGGGGCTATGTCCGCAAGCTGGACTTCTTCTTTACCGAGCTGTATAACGTTCTGGACAACATTCCCCAGACGCTGCTGCTGATCCTCATTTCCTATATCTTAAAACCCGGCGTATCCACCATCATTTTTGCCCTGTCCTTAACGGGCTGGCTGGGCATGGCGCGGTTTATCCGCAACCAGATCATCATCATCCGCGACCGGGACTATAACCTTGCCTCCCGGTGCCTGGGCATTTCCACCGGGCGGATCATCGTCAAGAACCTGCTGCCCTACATGGTGTCCGTCATCACCATGCGCATGGCGCTGGCAATCCCCTCCGCCATCGGCAACGAGGTGTTCGTCACCTACATCGGCATCGGCCTTCCTGTGGACACGCCGTCTCTGGGTAACCTCATTCAGACCGGACGGTCGCTGATGACCGTGGCCTCCCTGCGCTACCAGCTGTTCTTCCCCGTAGCCGTGCTGGTGGTCATCACCGTTTCCTTCTACATCATCGGCAACGCCTTCGCTGACGCCGCCGACCCCAAGAATCACGTCAGATAAGGAGAGATCACAATGGAAGATAAAAAAGTTGTTCTCTCCGTCAAAGACTTGAACGTGAAATTCACCCTTCGCGGCCAGATTCTCCACGCCATCCGGGGCATTTCCCTGGACGTGTACCAGGGCGAAAGCCTTGCCATCGTGGGCGAGTCCGGCTCCGGTAAATCCGTATTCGTCAAATGCGCCATGGGTCTTCTGGACGCCAACGGCTACATCGACGGCGGCTCCATCCTCTATAACGGCATGGATCTGACCAAATTCCAGACCGACAAGGACTGGCTGAAGATCCGAGGCAAAGAGATCGCCATGGTGTTTCAGGATCCCATGACCTCCCTGAACCCCCTGAAAACCATCGGCAAGCAGATTCAGGAAGCCGTGGAGCTGCATCAGGGCTTAAAAGGCGGCGACGCCTACAAGGCCGTGCTGGAAGTGCTGAGCGACGTGGGCATCGACGACCCCGAGCGGCGCTACAAGCAGTACCCCCACGAATTTTCCGGCGGTATGCGCCAGCGGGTGGTCATCGCCATTGCCGTCGCCTGCCGGCCGAAGATCCTCATCTGCGACGAGCCGACCACCGCTCTGGACGTGACCATTCAGGCGCAGATCCTGGAGCTGATCAAGGCCATGCAGAAAAAGTATGATCTCACCACCATCTACATCACCCACGACCTGGGCGTGGTGGCCAATGTGGCCGACCGCATCGCCGTCATGTACGCGGGCGACATTGTGGAGCTTGGCACCTGCGACGAGGTGTTTTACGACCCCCGCCATCCCTACACCTGGGCGCTGCTGTCCAGCCTTCCCCAGCTGGGAACCAAGGATGAGCCGCTGTATTCCATTCAGGGCACGCCGCCCAATCTGTTCCACGAGGTTAAGGGCGACGCCTTTGCCCCCCGGAACCCCAAAGCACTGAAAATCGACTTTGTAGAGCGTCCTCCCTTCTTCGAGGTCACGCCTACCCACTATGCCCGCACCTGGCTGATGGACCCCCGCGCTCCCAAGGTGGAGCCGCCGGAGCATGTCCGCATTCTGCGGGAGAAGGGAGTGAACCGCGTTGGCTGAAGACAGAAAGAAGCTGATCGAGGTTCAGGATCTTGTCGTCCGGTTTGGCTCCCGGCGGCACGCCTTTACCGCGGTGGATAACGTATCCTTCCACATTTATCAGGGCGAGACCTTCGGTCTGGT
>DJNI01000067.1 GCA_002436765.1 Clostridiales bacterium UBA6468 | reverse complement strand
TACTTATTTATTTTCTTTTATAGTAGTTCCTTTGCGACTTCCTCTACTCGTATGAATTTGTTTTCCATGGTGCTCACCTCCTTTCAGTGTATAGTTATCTTCTTTCGTGTCGGAATACTTGCTGGCCGCCATCCGATTTGCCCTGGCGGGCAGCATTAAGCATATTTGCTTAATGCTGCTCCTGCATTATACTAAACAAATGCAGTTATGTCAAGAGCATTTGATAGAAATATTAAGCGAAATTATTTAATGCATCTTGACTTCACCTAAACATATATGCTATGATAACGAAACAAACCTACATTGGGAGTGATTGACTATGGCAATCGGTGAAAGAATTCGTTTTATGCGCAATCTTAGGGGCATGACCCAGCGCTGGCTCGGACAGGCCGTGGGATTTCCTGCAAAAACCGCAGATATTCGTATGGCTCAATATGAGTCTGGCACCAGAACTCCCAAAGAGGATCTGGTGAACGCGCTTGCAAATGTTTTGGAAGTTTCCCCGCTGGCACTGAAAATCCCTGACATAGACAGTGATCTCGGTTTTATCCACACGCTTTTCGCCATTGAGGATATTCATGGAGCCAGAGCGGAAAGGCAGGGAGACGAGGTTCATATCATTTTTGATGGCAGCAAGCGGAACATGGATGCGTCTGTTTACGAAATGCTGTCTGCCTGGGCTGAACAATCCGAGAAGTTCAGAAACGGTGAGATCAGCAAAGAGCAGTACGACCATTGGCGTTACACTTTCCCCGCAGAGGACACCACGCAAATCTGGGGAAAAGTACCCTCGCAGGAATTTAGCGATGCATTCGTGAAGTCGCTGAAAAAGTATATTAGCGATTAAAGCAGGACGCAAAAAAGCCCGTACTGACCATCCGATCAGTACGGGCTTAAATGCTAATATGAATCCTTGTGAGGCGGGGGAAATTATCCCTTACCCACAAACCACTTGCAATGCAGAATAATCGCACTGCAGTAGAATCTTATCAAGACCTTATCAGAGGTGGTTTGAGACATTCAAAAAACCGTTGGTATGTCTACACTTTTTCGGTTTTTGCCTATCATTCCCACTCCACCGTCGCCGGGGGTTTGCTTGTGATGTCGTAGACAATGCGGTTGATATGCGGCACCTCGTTGACGATCCGCACGGAGGCGCGATCCAGCACCTCGTAGGGGATGCGCGTCCACTCCGCAGTCATGAAGTCACTGGTCGTGACGCTGCGAAGGGCAAGGACGTTTTCGTAGGTGCGGCCGTCGCCCATGACACCGACGCTTCTGGCGTTGGTCAGGACTGCGAAATACTGGCTGCAAATGTCTCCAAGGTCGGCCTTGGCGATCTCCTCCCGGAAGATGAAGTCCGCCTCCCGGAGAATGTCCAGCTTTTCTTTCGTCACGTCGCCGAGGATACGAATGGCAAGACCGGGACCCGGGAAGGGCTGACGGTGGACAAGGTAATCAGGAAGCCCCAGTTCCTTGCCCAGCAGTCGAATTTCGTCCTTGAAAAGATGATCCAGCGGCTCCAGAACGGCCTTGAACTGCTCGATGACCTCTCTGGGCAGGAGCTTATTGTGGTGGCTCTTGATGACGTCGGCATCTCCCGCGCCGGACTCGATGACGTCGGGATAGATGGTGCCCTGAGCGAAAAAATCCTCCTTGGTGATGCCGAATTTCACGGCTTCATCCAGAAATACATAGCCAAACTCCGCGCCGATGATCTGCCGCTTGCGCTGGGGGTCTTCCACGCCCTTGAGCTTGTCCAGGAAGCGCTTTTCCGCGTCCACCCGGACAAAATGGATGTTCCACTTGGCAAAGGCGGCTTCCACCTCGTCGCCCTCATTTTTGCGCATACAGCCGTGATCGACAAATACGGCGGTCAGCCGGTCCCCTACCGCCTCGGCCAGCAGCGCCGCCAGAACGGAGGAATCCACGCCGCCGGACAGCGCCAGCAGCACGCGGCCATTGGAGCCGATGGTGTCCCGGAGCTGTGCCACGGTATTTTTGCAGAAATCCCCCATCGTCCAAGTGCCCTTGGCGCCGCAGACCTCGTAGAGGAAATTGCGCAGCATCCGACTGCCGAACTGGGTGTGGTTCACCTCCGGGTGGAACTGAACGCCGTAGAAGCCCCGGCTTTCGTCGGCGATGGCGGCGTTGGGGCAGGCGTCGGTATGGGCGACCAGCGCAAAGCCCTCCGGAACCTTCGCCATGTAGTCGCCATGGCTCATCCACGAAATGGCCTGCTCGGGAATGCCCTTGAACAGCTTGCAGCCGGTATCGTAATAGGTGACGGTCTTGCCGTACTCCCGGGCGGTATCCTCCTGCGCGGCCGTGACCTGCCCGCCCAGCGTATGCGCCATCAACTGGCAGCCGTAGCAAATGCCGAGGATAGGAACCCCCAGCCGGAACACCTCCGGGTCAACGTGGGGAGATTCCTCCAGATACACGCTGCTGGGGCCGCCGGTGAAAATAATGCCCATGGGCGCAAAGGCGCGGATCTCATCCAGCGTCGTGGTGTAGGGCTTGATCTCGCAGTAGACGTTCTGCTCCCGCACCCGCCGGGCAATGAGCTGATTGTACTGTCCGCCAAAGTCCAGAATCAGGATTTTTTCTTGCATACAGTGCTCTCTCCTTCCCTGCCCGCGGGTCAAATATTGATCTCCGCCTGTTCGCGGTCAATACCGGCGATCAGAGGGGCTACTTTTTTCACATAGGTTTCCACTTGCTCCGCACACCGGCCGGTGTACAGCATGGGGTCGAGAACGGCTTCCATCTCCTGCTTCGTCATGCCGAATTCCGGATGGCCGGCCAGATCGGCAAGAAGATCCCAGCTTTCGCCGTTTTTCATCCTCGCCGTGGCGTCCATGGAGCAGGTGCGGATGATCTCATGGAGCTGCTGACGATCGCCGCCATGCTTGACGCCCTCCATCATCAGGTTTTCCGTGGCGATGAAGGGCAGATACTCCCGCACGGTCTTCTCCACGATTTTCTCGTTTACGTGCAGGCCGTCGGTGACGTTCTGCGCCAGCCGGAGAACGGCGTCGGCGCAGAGGAAGCCCTCGGGCATGGAGATACGCCGGTTGGCGGAATCGTCCAGGGTGCGCTCCAGCCACTGGGTGGAGGCGGTCATGGGGGCGTTCAGCGCGTCCGCCATCAGGTAGCGGGACAGGGAGCAAATGCGCTCGGAGCGCATGGGGTTGCGCTTATAGGCCATGGCGGAGGAACCGATCTGGTTCTTTTCAAAGGGCTCTTCCACCTGACGGTCGTGCTGCAACAGCCGAATGTCGTTTGCCATCCGGTAGCAGCTCTGGGCGATGGAAGAAAGGCAGTTTAAGATGCGGCTGTCAAGCTTTCTGGGGTAGGTCTGGCCACAGACGTCGAAGCACTTATCGAAGCCAAAGTCCGCGCTGATCATTCGGTTCATTTCGTCAATTTTTGCTGTATCTCCGTCAAACAGCTCCAAAAAGCTCGCTTCCGTGCCGGTGGTTCCCCGGCAGCCCAGAAATTTCATGGTTTCCACCACAAAATCCAGTTCTACCAGATCGCTGACAAGATCCTGCATCCACAGCGTCGCCCGCTTGCCAACCGTGACCAGCTGGGCGGGCTGATAGTGGGTGTAGCCCAGCGTGGGGGTCGCCTTGTACGTTTCCGCGAAACGGGAAAGGTTTGCAATGACCTTCAGCAGCTCTCCCCGGAGGTATTTCAGGCCGTCCCGGTAGAGAACGATGTCGGCGTTATCGGTGACGTAGCAGCTGGTTGCGCCCAGATGAATGATACCGGCGGCGGAGGGCGCAGCCTTGCCGTAGGTATACACGTGCGCCATCACGTCGTGGCGGACTTCCTTTTCCCGCGCCGCGGCACAGGCAAAGTCGATGTCAGAAATGTGGGCTTCCAGCTCCTCGATCTGTTTTTCGGTAATAGGCAGTCCCAAAGAATGCTCGGCCTTGGCAAGAGATATCCAGAGCTTCCGCCAGACTTCAATCCGCTTCTGCTGGGAAAACAGGTGCAGCATGTAGTCGGAGGCATACCGGGAGCTTAAGGGAGATTCGTATTGATCCGTCATAGTCTGCCCCCCTGCTCAGCGAAGGATGATGCTGTCCCGCTCAGGGCCTACGGAAACATAGCCGATGGGGCAGCCGATCTTTTCTTCCACGTACTCAACGTACTTCCGCGCCGCTTCCGGGAGGTCTTCCCATCTGCGCACGCCGGAAATGTCGCACTTCCAGCCCTCCATGTATTCCATCACAGGTTTGGCGCTGCTTTGCAGCGTGGGGAACGGAAATTCGTCGATCACTTCCCCGTTCAGCTCGTAATGGGCGCAGACGGGAATCTTGTCCAGATAGCTCAGCACGTCCAGCTTGGTCAGGGCGATGTTGGTCGCGGCCTGCACCTGAACACCGTAGCGGGTGGCAACCAGATCGATGGGGCCGACCCGGCGGGGACGACCGGTCTTCGCGCCGTACTCAAAGCCCGCCTCCCGAAGAGCGTCCGCTTCCGCGCCAAACATCTCGCAGACGAAGGGGCCTTCTCCCACGCAGGTGGAATAGGCTTTCACAACGCCGATGACCTCGTCGATTTTCGCGGTAGGCAGACCGGAACCCACGGGGGCATAGGCGGCGATGGCGTTGGATGAGGTGGTGTAGGGGTAAATGCCGTAGTCCAGATCCCGCAGCGCGCCCAGCTGGGCTTCAAACAGGATCTTCTTCCCTTCCGCCTGCGCCTTGCGCAGATAGACACCGGTGTCGCAGATGAAGGGCTTGATCTTCTCGCAGTAATTGTCCATCCACGCTTTCAGATCGTCCATGGTGACAGGCTCGGCGCCGTAAACGCCGGTGAGGGTCAGGTTCTTCCACTCCAGTAAGTCCTGCAAATGCTCATAAAGATGCTCGGAATGCAGGAGCTCTCCCGCCATAACAGTCTTTTTCTGGTATTTATCGGAGTAAAAAGGCGCAATGCCCTGCTTGGTGGAGCCGTACTTTTTATCCTTCAGACGGGCTTCCTCCAGGGCGTCCTGGAGACGGTGCCAGGGCAGCAGCAGAGACGCCCGGTCGCTGATTTTCAGGTTGTCCGGGGTGATGGGGACGCCCTTTTGGGCAACATCCTGCATTTCCTGCCACAGATTTTCCGGATCCACGGCAACGCCGTTTCCCAGGATATTCACCACGCCCTCCCGGAAAATGCCGGAGGGCAGCAGGTGCAGGGCAAATTTGCCGTGCGCATTGATAACGGTATGGCCGGCGTTGCCGCCGCCCTGATAGCGGATGACGATGTCATAGTTTTCTGTGAGCAGATCGACCATGCGCCCCTTGCCCTCGTCACCCCAGTTGATGCCGACGATTACAGTATTAGCCATTTGGTTTTCCTCCGATTCTAAAGTTATAAGGATCGATGACAGCACGTTTACAGGGCGGAGGGGTTCCTCCGTCCTGTAGAATACGGTTATTTCAGATGCTCCTCAAGCCGTTTCATGATTTCGGCATAGGCTTCTTCTACGCCGCCCATGTCACGGCGGAAACGATCCTTGTCCAGCTTCTCGTGGGTCTTGCTGTCCCACAGGCGGCTGGTGTCGGGACTGATCTCGTCAGCCAGAACGATGGTACCGTCCCACAGGCGGCCAAATTCCAGCTTAAAATCCACCAGAGTCACGCCGCAGGTCAGCCAGAAAGCCTTCAGTGCGTCATTGATCCGGAAGGAGTAGTCTTCAATGGTCTTGATCTCTTCGGGGGTCGCCAGCTTCAGAGCGAGGGCATGATAGGTATTGAGCAGCGGGTCGCCCAGCGCGTCATTTTTATAAGAGAACTCAATGGTGGGCTGCTCAAACACAACGCCTTCCTCCACGCCGTAGTGCTTGGAGAAAGAACCGGCGGCGATATTGCGGACAATGACTTCCAGGGGGACGATGGAAACCTTCTTCACCAGGGTCTCCCGCCGGGACAGCTCCTTGACAAAGTGGGTGGGAATGCCCTGCTTTTCCAGGTAAGCCATCAGTCGGTTGCTCATCTGGTTATTGATGACGCCCTTGCCCGCGATGGTGCCTTTCTTCAGCCCGTTGAAGGCGGTGGCATCGTCCTTGTAATCCACGATCAGAAGCTCGGGATCGTCGGTGGCGAAAACCTTTTTGGCCTTGCCCTCATACAGCTGCTGCAATTTTTCCATTTGTGTTTACCTCCATATGTGTATTCATTGTCGGCTACAGGAAACGGCGGCAGCCCACTGCGGCCCCCATCTCATATCCTTTAGAATACCACAATATGTGGCGGAACGCAATCATCATTTCCACGATATGTGCCGCTTTTGCGGGGCGAAAATTGGAGCTTTTGTCTGTCCGTACCGGAACGGAAATCCGGTTATTTTCCGCTGTCGCCGTAGTTGGCGAGGACGCGGGCGGAGGGGTCGTTTACATTGCAGCCCTCCCAGGACTTGTTGGGCATCCAGAAGCCCACGATCATCTGGCTCTGACCGGGGTAGTATTTTTCGAAGATCTCCCGGTAAAGCAGGGACTCCTTGGTAAAGGGCTGGGCGTGGGTATATTTTGCCCGTTTTTCCTCAAATTCCTCCTGGGTATAGACGGTCTCGGCGTATTCCTTGAGATAGTCCACCATGGAATGACCCACGGCGTCGGAGAAGGCCGCCTTTTCCCGCCAGAGAATGTCATGAGGAAGGTAATCGCCCTTTTCAAAGGCATGGCGCAGCAGATACTTTCCCTTTCCGTATTTGTTCAGCTTCATCTCCGGATCGATGGCCATAACGTATTTGACAAAGTCCAGATCGCCGAAGGGCACCCGCGCTTCCAGAGAATTGACGCTGATGCACCGGTCGGCCCGAAGCACGTCGTACATATGCAGCTCCCGGATGCGCTTCTGGGCTTCCTCCTGAAACGCCTTGGCGGAGGGGGCAAAGTCGGTGTACTTGTAGCCGAACAGCTCGTCGGAGATCTCGCCGGTGAGCAGCACCCGGATATCGGTGGTCTCGTGGATGGCCTTGCACACCAGATACATGCCGATACTGGCGCGGATGGTAGTAATGTCGAAGGTTCCCAGCAGCGCCACCACCGGCTCCAGGGCGGCGAGGACGTCCTCCTTGGAGATGATGACCTCGGTATGGTCGCTGTGGATGTAGTCCGCGACCTGCTTCGCGTATTTCAGGTCGATGGCGTCCTCGCTCATGCCGATGGCAAAGGTGCGGATGGGCTGCTTGCTCTCCCGGGCGGCGATGGCGCACACCAGCGAGGAATCCAGTCCGCCGCTGAGCAGGAAACCGACCTTGGCGTCGGCCACCAGGCGCTTCTTCACACCGGCCACCAGCTTGTCATGGATGTTGGCGCAGACCGTCTCCAGATCATCGGGCAGCACGTGATCCACTGCGGCAATGTCGCAGTAGCAGACGAATTTCCCGTCGCAGTAATAATGTCCCGGAGGAAACGGCAGGATCTTGCCTGTCAGACCAACCAGATTTTTCGGTTCGCTGGCAAACACGATCGTGCCGTTTTCGTCATAGCCGTAATAAAGCGGGCGGATGCCGATGGGATCCCGGGCGGCGATAAATATTTTCTGTTTGCCGTCGTAAATGATGCAGGCAAACTCCGCGTCAAGCATAGCGAACATACCGACGCCGTACTTTTCGTACATGGGCAGCAGCACCTCACAGTCGGATTCGCTGGTGAAGGTGTAGTCCTTGGACAATTCCTTTTTCAGCTTTTCAAAGCCGTAAATCTCGCCGTTGCAGACCACCCAACTGCCGTTCAGGCCGAAGGGCTGCATTCCTTCCGGGCTAAGCCCCATAATGGCGAGTCTGTGAAAGCCAAGCAGCCCCTGTCCCACGTCGATGACGCGGGAATCGTCGGGGCCTCGTGAAATCGTTCTGGCAAAGCCTGTCTGAAACGCGGCCATATCAACGGGTTTGCCGCAGTACCCAATGATGGAACACATAGGAATTCCTCCTTAAATAGCCCGCGGGAGAGCCTTGCGGCTCTCCCATGGGTTTTCTTTTTATTCAACGTCCTGCAATGCGTCGTAGCCCTCTTCCCCGGTGCGAACCTTGATGACGTTTTCAACATCGTAGACGAAAATCTTGCCGTCGCCGATATGTCCGGTATACAGCACCTTCTTGGCGGTCTCGATCACGGTGCGGACCGGCACCTTGCTGACCACGATTTCCACCTGCACCTTGGGCAGCAGATTTGTCTCTACCGGTACGCCGCGGTAATACTCCGGCTTTCCCTTCTGGACGCCGCAGCCCAGAACGTGGGACACGGTCATGCCGGTGATGCCAATGGAGATCATGGCATTCTTCAGATTTTCAAGGCGGGATTCCTTGCAGATGATCTCCACCTTGGTAAACTTGGGCGCGCCCTCCTCCCGGAAGTCGGGAACCTTCCTCACGGGAACCGCTTCGGCAGCGGGAACATCACCGGAAACGACTACGGGAGCCTCATCCGCCGTAGCGGTGTCAGGCAGCGTGGCAAAGCCTGCGTAAGCGGTGGGAAGACCGTGCTCGCAGATATCCAGACCGGTGATCTCCTCCTCGGCGCTGACCCGCAGTCCGATGGTCTTTTTGATGATCGTGAAAACAACGGTAATGATCACTGCCACGTAGGCCATTACGGATACGACACCAAGGCACTGGATCCCCAGAAGATGGAAACCGCCGCCGTAGAAAAGCCCCTTCTCCGTGGAAACGCCCGTGGCAAACAGGCCGGTAAGGATGGTTCCCAGCGCGCCGCACACACCGTGTACGGAGACGGCGCCGACGGGATCGTCGATCTTGACGACCTTGTCAAAGAATTCGACGGAAAGGACAATAACGATACCGAACACGGCGCCCATGATGGCGGCTCCAAGGGGAGAAACTGCGTCACATCCGGCGGTGATGCCCACAAGGCCGGCCAGAGCCGCGTTATAGGTCATGGAAACGTCTGGTTTTCCGTAGCGAATCCAGGTGAACACGAGGGTCACGCAGCAGGCAACCGCCGCAGCCAGATTGGTGTTGAAGAAAATCATACCGGCGCTGGTCAGTGCTTCGTCGGAATCCATGGCCACGGTGGAGCAGCCGTTGAAGCCGAACCAGCAGAACCAAAGGATGAACACGCCCAGCGCGGCTGCCGTAATGTTATGTCCCAGAATGGCTTTCGGCTTGCCTTCCTTGTCGTACTTGCCGATACGGGGGCCGAGCATGGACGCGCCGATGCAGGCGCAGATGCCGCCGACCATATGTACCGCCGTAGAACCGGCAAAATCATGGAAGCCCAGCTGACTCAGCCAGCCGCCGCCCCAGATCCAGTGCCCGGAGATGGGATAGATAAACAAAGAAATACAGGCGGAATAAATGCAGTACGCGCTGAACTTGGTACGCTCTGCCATGGAGCCGGAAACAATGGTGGCAGAGGTCGCGCAGAATACGGTCTGGAAAATGGCGAACGCCCACAGAGGGACGCCGGCCGGGGTAATAAAGCTGTAATCCTTTGTGATGCCGGGATCCAGCCAGCCCACGACCGCGCTTCCCGCGCCGAACATAATGCCGAAGCCGAACAGCCAGAAGCACGGCGTACCAATGCAGAAGTCCATCAGATTCTTCATCAGGATATTGCCGGTGTTCTTCGCCCGCGTGAAGCCGGCCTCGCACAGAGAAAAGCCGGCCTGCATGAAGAAGACCAGCGCAGCGCCCAACAGTACCCAAATGGTGTTTACGGAACTCAGTGTCATAGTGGTTACCTCCTCATTCTCTCTATTCAGTTAACGTTTCTTCCCTGTTCCCCGCTGCCCGCCCGGAGGGGGTGGTCAGTCCCCTCCTTTGCCGCCGTGATCGGCATGGGCAGCCGTGAAAGGAAGATTTACTTCACACCAAACAGCAGGTCGCCGTAGGTGGGGAACGGCCAGTAATCGGAAGAGGTCTGGGTCTCCGCCTCGTCCGCGACAGCCCGGAGGGCCGCCATCTTGCCGAGAATGGTATCCCGGATGGCGAAGGCCTCCTCCTTCGCATCCTCCGCGTTCTTCAGCTCCAGAACGGCGGATTCCAGCTCGTCGGTCTTCTCGGCGATCTGGTCGGTCAGGCCGGACAGCTTGGTGACAAGGCCGGCCTCATAGGCGCAGGCCAGATTGGGGGCGACGGCCTTCTTCGCGGCCAGAGAAGCGGCCAGCTCGGCGGCGTAGCCCTCCACCGCGGGGAGGATCTGTTTTCTCGCCATGTCCACCATGGTGTTGGCCTCGATGATGACGGCCTTGCAGTAGTTCTCCAGCATGATGTCGCACCGCGACTGCAGCTCGGACAGGGAGTAGATCTTGTGGGCGGTGAGCATATCCACGTTCTTCTTGTCCAGCAGATGGGGCATACAGTCGGGGGTCGTGGGATAGTTGCACAGGCCGCGAACCTCGGTGGCCTCCTTGATCCAGGTGGCGTCGTAGCCGTTGCCGTTGAAGATGATGCGCTTGTGATCCTTGATGGTCTTCTTGATCATGTCGTGCAGGGCGGTCTCAAAGTCCTCCGCGCCTTCCAGACGATCGGCGTAAACCTTCAGAGACTCGGCCACGGCGGCGTTGAGCATGATGTTGGCGCAGGCGATGGAATTGGAGGAGCCCAGCATACGGAACTCAAACTTGTTGCCGGTAAAGGCGAAGGGCGAAGTACGGTTCCGGTCGGTGGTGTCTCTGGGGAAGCGAGGCAGAACGTCCACGCCCAGCTTCATGGTGGTCTTCTTCGTGCCGCTGTAGGGGGTATCGTTCTCGATGGCATCCAGAATGCCCATCAGCTCGTCGCCAAGGAAGATGGAAACCACGGCGGGAGGCGCTTCGTTGGCGCCCAGGCGGTGATCGTTGCCGGCGGTGGCGACGCTGATGCGGAGCAGATCCTGATAATCGTCCACGGCCTTGATGACCGCGCACAGGAACAGCAGGAACTGGGCGTTTTCATAAGGCGTCTCGCCGGGGGACAGCAGATTCACGCCGGTATCGGTGGCCATGGACCAGTTGTTGTGCTTGCCGGAGCCGTTGACGCCGGCAAAGGGCTTCTCATGGAGCAGACACACCAGGCCGTGCTTTGCCGCGACCTTCTGCATGATCTCCATGGTCAGCTGGTTGTGGTCGGTGGCGATGTTGGTGGTGGTGTAAATGGGCGCCAGCTCGTGCTGGGCGGGGGCGACCTCGTTATGTTCGGTCTTGGCAAGGACGCCCAGCTTCCACAGTTCCTCGTTCAGATCCTCCATGTAGGCCGCGACCCGGGGCTTGATGACGCCAAAATAATGGTCATCCATCTCCTGCCCCTTGGGGGATTTTGCGCCGAACAGCGTTCTGCCGGTGAAGATCAGGTCTTTGCGCTGCTCGTACATGTCCTTATCCACCAGGAAATATTCCTGCTCGGGGCCGACGTTGGTGCGGACACACTTGACGTCGGTGTTGCCGAAGAGCTTCAGGATCCGCAGTGCCTGCCGGTTCAGAGCTTCCATGGAGCGCAGCAGCGGGGTCTTCTTATCCAGCGCTTCGCCGCCGTAGGAGCAGAA
>DJNI01000044.1 GCA_002436765.1 Clostridiales bacterium UBA6468 | reverse complement strand
TTGGCCGTGATGGACACGCCGATGCCGGTGGTACACAGCACAATGCCCCTTTGGCACTCCCCGCCGGCGACAGCACGGGCGGCCGCAGCGGCAAAGTCGGGGTAATCGCAGCTTTCCGTGGAATAGGTGCCGAAGTCCCTGACCTCGTGCCCCTGCTTTTCCAGATGCCGGATGACTTCATTTTTCAGCGCAAACGCGCCGTGGTCACAGCCGATGGCAATTTTCATAGTACAATCTCCTTTGTTCTCAAATCACATACCCGCCGCTGACGCCCAGCACCTGTCCGGTGACAAATTCCGCATCCGCCAGGTACGCAATGGCCTTCGCCACGTCCGCGGGCGCACCGTTGCGCCCCAGGGGCGTCTCCTCCGCCAGTCCCGCGAGAATATCCGGGGCGACGCTTGCGCACATGTCCGTGAGAATGACCCCCGGCGCCACGCAGTTGACCCGGATGCCGCTGGGGCCGAGCTCCTTTGCCAACGCTTTGGTCAGGGCGATCACCGCGCCTTTTGTGGCGGAATACGCAGCTTCACAGGCTGCGCCTACCTGCCCCCACATGCTGGCCACCGTCACGATGCTGCCCCGGTGAGTCTTGAGGAAGGAGGGCATGGCGGCGTTGACGCAGTGGTAAATCCCCCCCACGTTAACGGCAAACAGCCGGTTCCATTCATCCTCCGCCATCTGGGACAAAAGTCCAAAGTACATTGTCCCGGCGTTGCAGACCAGGATGTCCACATCCCCGATTTGGGCAAATGCCCGGTTCACGGCTTCCCCGTCCGCCACGTCGCAGCAGATTGCCGCGGCTCCGGTCTTCTCCGCCACGGCGTTCGCGGCAGCATGATTTTTCTCGTACAAAAATGTCACCCGGTCGCCCCGTGCGGCGAACAGCTCCACCGTAGCCGCGCCGATCCCCCGGGAGCCGCCGGTGATCACAACATTCCCCATGGAATTTCCCCTTCCGCAGTCTCAAAAAAACAGGCTGCCGGGGCAGCCTCGCCGTATCTAAAAAGCCTCGCAGAGTTTGCCGCCCGCAGGCGGCAAATAAAGTCAGATCATTTTCTGCCGGGGCGTGTACCTGGCAGAAAATACCTTACAGGCTGCAAGTGTGCGAGTTGGCCGCCGCAGGCGGACAAGGAGTGCGCGCAGCAGACTGCAATTCCTTTGTTCCAAAAGGCCGTTGGCCTTTTGGAACAGGATAGCCCGTTTTCTTCTTATCGTCTTCTGCTCTTGGTACGGTGATCCGCACGCATGGAGGAGAGCTTATTGTCGGATTCGGACATGAACGCCTTCAGCTTTTCCTCAAACAGCTGGTCAGCCGTCTTGGGGGCGGCGGGCTGCATGGGGGCGCGCTGGGGGCGGTTCTGCGCCGGGGCAGATTTCTCCCGCCGGAAGCCGCCGTCCTGACGGGGCACGCCGCGATAGTTCCCGTTCCGATTTCCGCCGTTCTCACGCTGGGGCTTGGGTTCCAGACGCTTGATGGACAGGTTGATCTTGCCGTTTTCCAGGCCGATGACCATGACCTTCACGTCCTGGCCCTCGGTCAGGTGCTGCCGGATATCGCTGACGTAGGCATTGGCGACCTCGGAAATATGTACCATGCCCGTCTTCCCCTCCGGCAGGGAGATGAATGCGCCGAAATTGGTGATAGACTTGACTTTACCCTCTAAAATGGCTCCAACGGTTAACTCCATAGTTTGCTGTGATTCCTCCATGTATTTTCGGTTAATGATGCACAAAGTTAAGATTGCGGCTGCAAGTCCAGAATGAGGGTATTGGGGTCAGCCAGCCCCAGCTCGCTTCTTGCGATATCCTCCACGCTCTTCACCGAGCCAAGCTCGCCGATCTTTTCCTCCAGAACGCTGTTCTGATGCTCCAGAGCGGCGGCCTCGTCCCGCAGCTCTCCGGTCCGCGCCTGAATGCCGGTGTGTACCCACCTCAGAGCTGCCAGCGCCGCCATAGAGAATACGATAAGCACTGCCACGATGATCTTCAGCGCCAGCGAGCCTGACCGGAAGATCACTTTTCCCCTGCGTTTCTGTTCCAATGGGTTCACCTCTTCGTTTCCGCCGCTTTTCCCGACGATGATTCCACTTTATTGTAACCCATTTTCTCCAAGATGCAAATAAAATTTTTGCAAATTGGAAAAATTTTTTTGCCGGCAGCAGCGCGAAGTGCGCAATCGCCCTGATGAATTTCCAGAATCCGGAAAAAACAGGTGTGATCAGGCTGCCGAACACCAGATCCCAGCCGATTCCCCCCGCCAGCAGTCCGACGGAATACCCCAGCCGCAGGTCGCCTCTGCACACGCGAAAGCTCATGAGCAGCCAGACCCAAGCGCCTCCCGCCAGAAACAGCACGTCCGCGGCAAAGGTATGCCGTGGGCGCAGGGGGCGCAGGAACTCGTAGTACACTCCCAGCGCCGCCCCCAGCAGGCAGCAGCACAGGAATCGGTGTGCCGCCAGGGCGGGGGCGGTCATCCGAACAGGCGGCGCTTCCAGCCCGCCGCCTGCCTGGGCTCCTCGTAGGCCAGCGCGGAAACACTGCCGTCCACCTCCACCTGCCCGCCCTCTAATGACAGGGTTTTCAGCTGCAATTCCTTTCCCTGGACGATCAGCG
Source organism: Clostridiales bacterium UBA6468 (assembly GCA_002436765.1). Taxonomy (GTDB): domain Bacteria; phylum Bacillota; class Clostridia; order Oscillospirales; family Oscillospiraceae; genus Faecousia. The sequence goes on along the minus strand of DJNI01000044.1, from coordinate 27,839 downwards.
TGCCCAGAGAGGTTTGCAGCACCACCGCCGTGTCGTCAAAGCTGACCACCTCCGTCACCCCGGTCATGGTCAGCTGCCGCCGCTCATTCAGACAGAGCCTGTGGGGCATATGCTCATCCGCCATATAGCCATCCCTCCTTGCCTTGCCATACGCTATGCTTCGGGCGGCGGGAATATGCCATAAAAAAGCAGCCAGGGCGTTTTGCGTCCTGGCTGCAATCCTAATTTTCCATCTGCTTCCCCAGAAATCCGGCGGCTGTTTTGACCAGCCCCTGATCCGCTTCCTGTAGGGGGCTGTCGTTCTCTCCCAGAAGCAGCAGCACGCAGCCCATGAGGTCGCCCTGGGACAGGATCGGCGCGGCGGCGCCGAGGTGGTATTTTTCTTCCCCGTCGGCCGCCAGAATGGGGGTGTCTCCGTTTTTGTAGAGGTAATTTTTCCGCTGTTCCATGAGCTTTTCCAATTCCGGGGAATTGGGCTTGTCCATCAGCTCCCGCTTGGGGATGCCATAAAGGGCGATAATGCTGTCCCGGTCGGTCACCGCGGCGATATGCCCGGTAGCGGATCCGATGGACTCGCACATCTGGGCGGCGAACTCCTGCAAGTCGCCCATAGGGGAATACTTCCGGAAGATCACGCCCCCGTCCTTCTCCGTATAAATCTCCAACGGGTCGCCGTTGCTGATGACATTGACACGGAAAACCTTGTCCTCGTGGTTTTTGGAGGACTGAATCAGCATATTTTCGCTATTTTCCGTGCCTGACTTAAAATTTACGGCCGCCTCCACTTCACTGATGTGGAGCAATGCGTCAATGTCGCTGTGGAGCTGAATTTCCAGCCGATCTTCGAAGACGTTGATGCGTTCGATCAACAATTCCAGATCGTTGCGTTCCAGCTTCTCCTTGGAGAGAATGTCCTGAAACACCTCTATAGCCGTCTTGGCCGTTCGGTTGGCCTGGATGATGGTGTTGCGCTTGTCGGAGAGCATTTCGATCTGGTGATCCAGCCCCCCAATTTTCCTTTGCAGGTCCGCTTCCAGCTCGTCATATGTCTCCGCCAGAAGCTCCTCCTGGTCCGGGTGCTTCAGAATGTCCCGGATGCGCTGCCGCTTGGTGGCTTTCAGCTCCTCCCGCAGCTCCTCTATGACCTGGGTCAGATGGTCGGCGGACTGCTCCGTTTCCACCACATCGGAATCCTGCCGCGCCAGCTCGGCGTTCAGTTCTTCCAGCATGGAGCCGGAATTCTCCCGGATACGCCGCACATAGATTTTCAGCAGCTCGTCCAGCTTGTCCACCCGGATATGATGGGAGCTGCATCCGGAACGCCCTCGGCGATGGTAAGTGCCGCAGGTATAAGCGGCACTCAGATCCTTGCGGCTCATGGCAAACATGGGGCTGCCGCAGTCGCCGCAGAACAGGAAGCCGGAATACACGTTGTCGTATTTTTTTACGCCCCGGTAGTTGGCGGTGGTGCGCTTCTCCCGGAGGGCCCGCGTGGTGGCGAAGGTGCGGTAGCCAATGATGGGCTGGTGGTGGTTCTCGATAACAATGTGCTCCTCCTCGTCCCGCTTCACATCCTTGCCGTTGATTTTGACGCGGGTGTATTTCGCCTGCCGGAAGGTACCGATATAGAAATCATTGTCCAGAATCCCCTGGACGGTGACAATGGCCCAGGCCGCTTTTGTTTTCCGGGTGGTGGGTTCGCCTGCCGCCTCCTTGCGCATCTGCTCTGAAAGCCGGGGGGTGGGAATGCCCTGCTCTGTCAGGTAGTTGGCGATTTTTTTATAGCCCCAACCCTGGTTGTTGTACAGGTCAAAAATCTTCCGCACGATTTCCGCTTCCGTGGGGACGACCTCAAATTCCCTTTGTTTGTTGATGATGTAGCCATAGGGAGCGGCGCACAGCCATTTCCCGTCCGCCTGCCGCCGCCGGATGACGTTTTTTACCTTCTTGCTGGTGTCGGTGACGGGCATCTCGTTGATCAAAAACTGGAACTGAATTTTCAGCCAGTCGTCATCATTGGGAAAGTCAATATTATCCCCAATGGAAATGATCCGCACCCCCGCATCCCGTAAGTCCTCCAGTTCCACAAGACCCCGGGAATTCCGGCGGGAAAAACGGGAGAAGTCCTTCACCACCAGAATGTCATACTGGTGCTGGATCAGGCCCTTGCGCATGGCCTGATAGCCCTCCCGCTGCTCAAAGGTATAGCCGGAACGGTCCCGATCCTCGTAAAGGGTCAGGGAGCTGCCCGGAAAACGGCGGCTCACAAAGTCTTGGATGATGGCTTTCTGGTTCTCAATGGACACGTTGTCCCGATCCAGCTCTTCATCCACGGAAATACGGCAGTAGCCCGCAATGTCAAAGATTTCGGTCATGGTTATTCTCCCTTGAGGTATTTTTCGGTCTGGCGGTCAAACTCGGAGATGTACGCGGCATCCTGCTTCTTGCGGAATTCCTCATAAATCCCGCTGACCTTTTTCACCGCCGCTTCCCGTGAAATATGGCCCTTGCCGTCCAACACCTGGCGGCGGTTGTTGGTCAGAAACCGGTCCGTCTCTTTCAGCCAGTCCTGCATGGACATGAGCTGCTCGTCCTCGGCCATCAGCTCGGCATAGTCGATGAACATAGTCACCAGCCGGTTCAGCCGGGAAAGCTCCTTTTGATTCAGGTAGTTCTTAGCTACCAGCGTATCGCTTTTCAGAATTTTCCCATCCGGTGCCCCCTTCCAGGTGGTCAGGCCCATGGTGGGGCTGTCCAGAGTGGCCCGCTGGGAAATCAGCTCTGCCGCCGTCTTGCCGGTGACGGCATAATGCAGCTTGTTCTGGACGAAGGCATAGAAGGCTTTTGTTGTCTCGCTGTTCTTATCGTAGTCATAGCTGCACTGCTCAAAGACATCCGCGATTTTCTGATAGGCCCGCCGCTCGCTGGCACGAATTTCCCGGATGCGTTCCAGCAGCTCGTCAAAGTAATCCTTACCAAAGGGGCGGCCGTTCTTCATCATTTCATCGTTGAGAACAAAGCCCTTCTGGATATACTCTTTCAGCGTTTTCGTCGCCCACTGGCGGAACCGGGTGGCCTTTTTGGAGTTGACGCGGTAGCCTACGGCGATGATGGCATCGAGGTTGTAGTGATCTATGCTGCGCTGCACATTGCGGCTGCCCTCTCTGCGAACCACTAAGAATTTCTTAGCAGTTGCGTTGAGGGTCAGTTCTTCTTCGGCGTATATGTTTTTCAAATGCTGAATGATATTTTCTGGGGTACAGCCAAACAGCTCTGCCATACCATTCTGACTTAGCCAGAAGGTTTCCTCCGCAAATATTACACTGACATATTGCTTCTCGCCTTCATCATTGTACAGCAGAATTTCTCCCTGATTTGCAATTTCGTTTCCCATTTCTTTTTCCTCCAGTATCCGTTGTATCAGTGCGGTTGCAGTACATTGTAGTCTTTTGAAAATAATATATTTACAGATAATATTGTACACCATATTCTTGTACTTTGCAAGGACAAATTGAAAATGGGCGGAGGGAATTTCTACCCTCCGCCCAATATTCAGCGTTCCATGCTTGCCGTCCGCTGTTTTTTCTCCCGCTGCACAGCCAGCTCTGCACAGCGCTTTTTGTTATACGCCAGCAGGGCCAGGGTGCTTTCCTTCAAGTCCTCCTTTCCGGAGCGGAACACAGCAACCATATATTTCTGCTGCTTCCATTGGGCATACATGGGTTTCAGGCGGCTTTGCAGCGCCTCGTCCTTACTCTCCTTTTGGCTCAGCCATACCTGCACCAGTTTTTTGGCATCATCCTGAATGATTTCCATGTTACTGCCCCCTTTTCTCCCAATTATTTCCAGAGTTTTCCTTTTTAATGCGAATAGGCGTGCTCCTTTCTACAGCAGGGAATCCTGCGCACGTTAGTTTGTGAATCCCGTTTCCTGTCAATCTTCCCGCCGCTTCTGCCAGACGATCTCATAGCCCAACGCATCGGCAAGTTCCAGTGCTTCCCGGTAGCGCAGGGTCTGGTCACTCAGCTTGGCGGAAAAATTGGAATCGCTGTCACTCCATCCGTACTCGGCAGAACAGGCTTCCACCGCTTCCTTCTGGGTGTAACCCGCGGCAATGATGTGGGACTGAATGTCGCAGCGGACTCTGTTGATTTTTCTTCCTTTTTTCATGTTCGTTCCCTCCTGAATCGAATTCTGTTTTCTATACAGCGCCTTTGCTGTCCGGCGAATTTCCTTTGGCCCTGAAAATCCCTCCATTTTCTTATTCGCCATGTCCGGGTCACAGGTTGACCCGGCGAATACAGCGATTTGCGAACCAATTCGTCAGCCGATGCAGTTCTTTCCCGTACTGCGAATCGGATTCACTCCTTGCTTCATCGCTTGTTGGCGCATTTCTCACAGGAAAGAGAAAACATTTTCGCTGTTTTCCAAACCCTTTGTATCCCTTCGGCTGATACTGTGTCTCTGCCTGTTAACAGGCTGGTGTAAACGGGCGAAAGAAAACCTCTGTACGTTTGGCATTGGCCTTTTCCGCCCTCGTTTCTTGTTTTGCAATACCTTCGCTTCCAGACAATCAGTAAATCGTAGTAGCCGTGAAGAATTTCCTTCGCGTAGGAAACCCATGTTTCCATTTCTGTCCGGGCAGCCGGTGGGCCTCGGGAGTGGTTGCCCACAGGAATCCCAAAATCTGCGGACAGCTTTTGCGCCGCTTCCCCCGGTGGAATTCTAAAGAGTCGGGACACAAATGTGATAACGTCCCCCTGCGCGCCGCAGCCGAAACAGTGAAAGCCCCGGCTGAGCTTCAGGCTGGGCGAGTGCTCATCGTGGAAGGGACATAACGCCATCCCGGAGGCATTCACTTTTAATCCATAGCGGGGAGCCACCTCCTGGCAGGTCAATCTTTGTTTCAACGCTGGATAGTAACTCATGTTTCCCTCCTTCGGTTGAATTTGTCACAGGATGCCCATTTACCGGGTATCCCCGTGTATTCACTTTTCAAGGTGCGGGGGAACAAACTTCCAAAGGACGCAAAAAAGGACATGGCAACAGCATGAAAGCTGTTTGCCATGTCCTCTCGATGGTCCTCGTTCTCACCAAAGCTGGTGGATGCAGGCTCTTATCCGGCTTCTATACTGGAATCAATCCAGCGTGTCCGGCGGTTGAACTTTATGCAAAACGTGTCAACAAAAATATGAAGTTGTTATCGCAAGTTGATTGAGAAAGTTTGTTCGTGTATCAGGAGTATAACACATAAAAAGTACAATGTCAACATTTAATTCGAAAATATTTTCGGAAATAAATCTTGCTCGTGCAAAATCAAAAGCGATTGAAAATCGCGCAGCCGCAGACGGACAGTCTGCGATTATTGGGGATTGGGGCGAAGCCTCAGCAAGCAGAAATCCACTCGTGCCGTGAAAAGGGGGCGGGGGTGATTTTGAGCATTTGTATTACAGATGCATTGCTTGCTATTCTTGTGCCAAATTTGGTACAAACTTGGCAAGCAATGCCTTCGTATATACAAAGGCACAAAACCAGGCATTTCCACTCTATCGGAAATGCCCGGTTTCCGCTTGTTGAGGCCCCGCCCCAAGCCCCGGTGAACATAATGTTCTGAGTAACTCTGCCCTTCGGGCATCGGCTGCGCAATTGTAAATTGCCGTCGAGGAATCAATCGTTATTTGCATATCGGAGATTATCTGCGTATTGCATCGGAGTGAATAATAAGAGGAACGATTTGTATGCTGATAGTACTTCATCCGTTCGAATAAATGAAATGTCGAAAAGTTCTATAGGAAATCATGATCAAACACTATGTATTGACTATGGTCATAATAATATATGAAGAATTATAAGACAGGATCAATGCGCAGTTGACTTTCATCATAATTCTGGGTATAGTATTATTAAGTTGCTGTAAGCGAGGTGAGGGAATGAACTATATGATGGAACTCGCGGCCATTGCAAAGGAGCATGGAGGGATTATTCAAACGAAGGTTGCGGCTCAGCACGGAATCTCAAAAGCAATGCTTTATAAGCTTTGCAAAGAAGATCAGATCCAGCGTATTGTCAAAGGGCAGTATATGCTTCCTGACGATCTGCCCGATGAGCTGCTGTCTATCAGCAGGCGCTCCGAGAATATTATCTTCTCCCACGAAACGGCTTTGTATCTGCACGGCATTTCCGACCGGACCCCGTTTGAACACACGGTAACAGCTCCATCCGGCTGCATTCCTTCCGCTGCAATTAAATCAGAATGCAAGGTGTACTACATCAAACCAGAGCTGTTTGAGCTGGGGAAAACGGCTCTGAAGACCCCTGCTGGAAATATTGTCCCTGCATACGATCTGGAACGAACAATCTGCGATTGTGTCCGCAGCCGCAACAAGATGGGGACGGAGACATTCCTTGCGGCGCTGAAATTGTACGCGGCCAGTTCTAGGAAAGATTTGAACAAGCTGAACACATACGCAAAAAAGCTGCGGGTGTCCAATGTTCTTCGTCAGTATTTGGAGGTACTTCTGTGAGCAATGCAATGAGCCTGAAAGCGAAGATCCGCAATATCGCAAAACAGAAAAATATTCCGGCGCAGGTGATTTTGCAGAACTATATGTTTGAGCGATTGCTCATCCGTCTCTCGGCGTCCCGGTACAAGGAGAAGTTCGTGCTGAAGGGCGGTATGCTGGTGGCTTCCATTGTTGGCCTGGATAACCGCGCTACCATGGATCTGGACACCACGCTTAAAAATCTGCCCCTGACACCGGAAGCGATTCGCACTGCTTTGGAAGAAGTGTGCGGCATTACGTTTGACGATGGCGTGACGTTTGAGATTGGCACCATCTCTCCAATCCGGGAAGATGATATTTACGGCGGCTATCGGGTGATGCTGAGCGCCAGATTTGACACGCTCCTGACACCGCTGAGTATTGATGTATCCACCGGTGACGCGATTACGCCCCATGCGGTGCCGTACAATTTCTCTGAACTCTTTGATGATGAAAAAGCCTACGAGCTGTGGGCATACAACATCGAAACCGTCATGGCAGAAAAGGTGGAAACGATCCTGCGCCGTGGCGTGTTCAACACCCGGCCAAGGGATTTTTACGATGCCTATATACTGTTGACAACCCAGAAATTCGATGAGGCGGTGTTTACGGACGCACTGAAGGCAACCGCAAACCATCGCGGAACGACACAGCAGATAGCGGATGTCCCCACCATCTTGCGGAATATCGAAGAAAGCCCAGAATTGAAAGTCATATGGGAAAAATACCGGAAACAGTTCGCCTACGCCGCGGAAATCGAATATGGCCAGATTATGGTTGTGTTGAGAGCACTGGTGGAGTGATACATGGCTTTGATGCTGATTTGGGCTGCAATTATTTACAAAGAAGTGTGGAATAGAACATGGCAATAAAGAAAAATGAACTCTACAGCTCCCTCTGGGCAAGCTGCGATAAGCTGAGGGACGGCATGGATGCCGCTCAATGCTGGCAGAGCTGGATACTACGCGAACACATGTGTACGCCGCAAAAGCGATAGTGGAAATTTTACAATGCAATCCAGAGGATCTGCCAAAGAAAAAGATGATTAGCCAATAGTAAAATCTCTTTCCAAAAATCCCACGTTGCTGACAGGATTCCCGCTTTGTCAGTCCGCTGTCACTGCATTCTTATATAAGCATTGCCCACCCCTGTGCCCGATACGCATCCCGCACTGCTAATGCTTCTTCCATTTGACACCATCCCTGTCCAATTTCTTGAAAAACGCACTGTGTTTTTTTAAGGCTTGGGATGCTATCTCATAGATGTACGGGAGATGCTAGGCGAGTGGTTGTTGAGCGCTTACGAATGTGATTTGTACCCGCTTGGAGAGCAGAGAATAAAATAAGAAAAGGCAGCAGACCTGGATTTGTGTCAGAATCGGGGCTGTTGCCGTTATATTTTATGCAAATATTGTCTTAAAACGCCCTCTGTGTCCAGGGGGAGGACACAGAGGGCCGAGGGGTATCAGCGCTGCACGCGGCCGGTTCCGTCACCGGTCATGAGCTTGGTAACATCGGAGACCCCGACCCGATTGAAGTCGCCAAGCACAGAGTGCTTCAGGCAGCTGGCCGCCACGGCAAACTCCAGGGCAGACTGCTTATCCGGGTAGTTGTTCAGGCCATAGATCAAGCCGCCGGCAAAGCTGTCACCGCCGCCTACACGATCTATAATATTCCGGATCTCATATTTTTTTGAAACGTAGAAATGGTCCCTGTTATTGAGGCAGGCTGCCCAGCCGTTCCAATCGGCGCTGTGGCTTTCCCGGAGGGTAATGGCAATACAGCGCATATTGGGATATTGCCGCAGCACCTTGTCGCCCAGGATCCGATACTTCTCCCGGTCCAGCTCTCCAGATTTCACATCGACATCCGCGGTGATTCCCAGGGATTTCTGAACATCTTCCTCATTGGCAATGGCTACGTCTACATATTCTGCCAGTTGAGACATAACTTCACTGGCTTTTACGCCATATTTCCACAGATTTTTCCGGTAGTTCAAATCGCAGGAGACGGTGATATTCCGCTTTTTCGCTTCCCAGACCGCTTCCAGGCTCAGGTCCTTGGCGCTTTCGGAGATGGCGGGGGTGATGCCCGTAATGTGGAGCCACTCCACACCCCGGAAAGCCGCGTCCCAGTCAATGCTTCCCGGAGCCGCCAGGGCCAGGGCGGAATACGCCCGGTCGTAAACGACCTTACTGGGCAGCTGGTTCGCGCCGCCCTCCAGATAGTAAATGCCCATACGTCCGGGTCCCCGGAGAATTTTTCCGGTACCCACGCCAAAATATCGCAGCTCCCGGATGCAGGCATCGCCGATCTCATTCTCGGGGAGAACCGTCAGCAGCTCCGCGTCCATACCATAATTGGCAAGGCTGACAGCCACATTGGCTTCTCCACCGCCGAAGGTTGCCTCCAGCATAGGACTCTGGAAGAATCGTTCATGGCCCGGAGCTTTCAGCCGCAGCATAATCTCACCAATGGTTAAAACTTTCATGACATCCTCCTTATTTTTGCAGCAGGTGGACGGCGAAGCCGCCGAAGGAATCCTTCAGATAGATGGCGTTTACCCGTCCATTCTTATATTTGGCCGAGGCGGAATCGCAGGAATAGCCTGCGCTTTCCAGGACAGACACCGCGAGGGGCACAGAATTTGTACGAACCGCGATGTGGCCATGCAGCCCCGTGTTGGCGGACTTCATAACCTCGATACCGTCGGATACGAAGTTAGAGGAGTTTCCGGGCTTTATGTCCAGTCCAAAAGCGGCATGCAGCGCGTCGGCCACAGCCATAGAAGCTTCCGCGCCGTCGCAGTTGATGCCTATGTGGGCGACCGCAAAACCCAGCGCCGCATTTCTGGCCTCCGCGCTGAGCCGGGTGATCCTGTCGAAATTCCCGGCCGCAATATCCGCCTTGGGGCAGACCCAGCTGCCGCCAACGGCATGCACAAAGGGCGCGCTGATAAACTCTCCCAGATTCTGGGCATTGACGCCGCCTGTAGGAATAAATTTCACACCACCAAAGGGGGCGGACAGGGCTTTCATAGCGGATAAGCCGCCGTAGACTCCCGCCGGGAAGAATTTCACGACCTTCAGGCCCAGCTTCATGGCGGCCATGATCTCTGTGGGGGTCACGCAGCCGGGGGTGACGGCAACACCGTTTTCCACGCACCAGCCCACGACCTCCGGATTAAAGCCGGGGGATACAATGAATTTCGCGCCGCAGGCAACCGCCTGCCTGCACTGTTCCAGGGTAATTACCGTTCCGGCACCAACCAGCATATCCGGGCACTGTGCGGCAACCGCCGCGATGGAATCCGCCGCCGCCGCGGTGCGGAAGGTGATCTCCATAACATCAATTCCGCCGCTCAGCAGCGCCTGGGCCGCGGAAACCGCGTCCTTGGCATCGTCCAGTACAACAACCGGAACGATTGCCGCCCGCGCAAGTCTTGTCAAAACATCCATAAGATTCCCTCCCGTATCAGCCAAACAGCTGGGTGTGCAGCGTCCGTCTTACGGCACCGGCTCCCGCCAGCTCCTGCCGGAACAGTTCCTCGATCTTCGGTGCCAGTCCGGCCTCTACCAGGTCCAATCCGAAAATGGCGGGGTTGGAGAGGATCGGCCGCAGCTTGTCGCCGCAGCTCTCACTGTCGCCTACCCGGATGCCCGCAAGCGCGCCGCGCAGCTCTTCCAGCAGGGGGTCCGGCGACAGCTCCATCGGATTCAGGTCATCGTCAACCGCCAGCAGATACCGCAGCCAGCCGGCAAGCGCCAGAGGAACGGCAGTGAGCGCACACAAGTCCTTTCCGGCGGCATGATACTTTTTCAGTGTTTCTCCGAACCGAATGGGGATCTTCTGAGAGGTGTCCGTTGCGATACGCTGGGGCGTATCCGGCAGGAATGGATTGGGCAGCCGCTGCCGGATGACCTCATCAATAAATGCCTTGGGGGAAAGGATACCGGGATCCTCGACAACAGGCAATCCCTCTTTGTACCCCAGGGTCTCAATAAGCTCCACAATATCGGGGTCCTTCATTTCATCGCAGATCAGGCGGTAGCCGAGCATGCAGCCATAGACGGACATAGCGGTGTGCAGCGGGTTCAGGCAGGTCGTTACCTTCATGGCCTCGGACTTATTGACCACATCCCGGGATCCGAAGTAGACGCCCGCTTTTTCCAGCGGAGGCCGGCCGTTGGGGAAATTGTCCTCAATGACAAGGTACTGCGGCTTTTCCGCATTGACAAAGGGTGCGATATAGGTGTGCTTGGAGGTGACAATGGGGTCCGTTCCGGTGATTCCCATTTCTTCCAACCGCCGCCGCACCGTCTCCGAAGGACGGGGCGTGATCTTATCGATCATGCTCCATGGGAAGCTGACCTTCCCGGACTCCGTAAGATAGCTGACAAACGCCCCCTCAACCATGCCCTTTTCCAGCCATGCGTGCACGATCTCCTGAATGCTGCCGAAAAGCTTTTCTCCGTTGTGGGAGCAGTTATCCATAGAAACAACCGCCAGCGGCGCGCCGCAGGTCTTGTACCGATGGTACAGCAGCGCGGCCACAATGCCCATGGCGTGTACGCAGCCATCCGGGCCCTTCTCCATATCAGATGCCGCGGCCGGGATCAGGCTGCCGTCCGGGCGATGGAGGGCATAACCCTTCTCCGTGATCGTAAAGCTGATCATTTGCAGACCGGGATCGGCAAAGATCGCCTTCAGCCGCGCCATCTGCTCCGGCTGCCGGGCATCCGCCTTCAAGGCTTCCGCAACCGCCGCCATGACCTCGCATCCGACCGTCGCGTCCGCATTCAGGGTAACGTTCAGGGTGAGATTGTCAAATGCCGTATAGATTTTGTCGATAATGTCGTAATCAAAGGTATCCACGGCAATAATGCCCTTGTCGGCAGCGCCCATATTCAGCAGGCGCTGCTGCAGCTGGGCGATGAAGCCGCGGAAAATATTGCCGCTGCCAAAGTGCACCCAGATCGGTGCCTGGCGGGTGGCCTGGGCCGTTTTCTCCACATTATAGGCAGGCAGCCTTACACCGGCGGCCTCCCAGGCCCCCCGGTCATGGAGGCCATTATAAGACAGTTCCATTAGGATTGCTCCTTTTCACTTTTTTTGACTTTCCAGAGCCCCAGTGCGGGGGTCCCCACATAGTAGATCCGCTCGCCGTCCTCCAGGGTGTTCCACCCCTCCCGGAGGCGGGCAGGGTCATAGCGTTTGGCGCAGGAATCATAGTCCGCCCAGTGAAAGCCAACGGACTCAACCTCCTCCCGGCTCAGGTTTTCAGGCCGGGTCGCATAGGTAACGGTGAACCTGCCGTCCGCGGAGCCCTGCATCAGATGGGCGGCGCTCATTTCCAGATTCTCAAAGCAGCCCTGACGATAGAGCGCAAGCACCCTTTGCGTCCCGCAGTAGCCATATTTTCGGGTCATGGCATCCGTTTCCGGATTTTCCCCAAAGGCCCGGACGCCGGGCGCCAGCACGATCAGCTCGCCGCCGTCGGCAACGGCCATGCGGGTTCGGTAAATACCCTTATTGCCCACCCAAGTGGTTTTCAGCTCCTGGGGGTCCAGATAGGCGACGACTTTTTTCGCCGGATGGTCCAGATAGGTGATGTTCAGCTCCTGGGACAGTGCCGCCGCCAGTTCAAAAGGTCTGCGGCTCGCGCCGGAGTAAACGCCCCGCAGCGCCACCCATCCGGCATCCCGGGTCGTTACAGTCTGCATATACACAACAGGGATCTTCCCGTCCACGAAGTGCCGCTGGGCATAGTCGTAGAGTTGCCGGGCAGGGCTGTCCGTAACCCCCAGGGCGTTCTCGATCCCGCAGATGGCGCTGAGCATATGGGATTTGTTGATCATTTCTCTCCCGCCCAGGCCCACAAACAGGTTTTTGCTGTAATTGGCCATACCCACAACCTCATGGGGAACAACCTGCCCTACGGAGAAGATGACGTCAAAGCCCCCTTCCGGCAGCAGCCTGTTCAGCTCCACCGCAATGGGTTCACAATACCTTCCCTTGCTGATCTCCGCCGTTACGCTGCCCGGGATCTCCCCCAGGCGGACCGTATCGGCAAACCATCTGTGGACAAGGAAACAGGACGCGGGAATGCTGCCGAAAAAGAGCTGCCGCTCCCGGTCGTCCATAGGCATATGGGTCCCCAGCGCCGGAATGATCTTCACCTCCGCGCGGGGCGCAAAGAAGCCATAGAGCAGCTTTGTGATCTCTCCGGCCATGGAATAGCAGCGGGTAAAGTCCGGCGGGACGATCAGCACCCTCTGGGCATCCGGGAACTGCTCCGCCACGGTACGAACATGCGCCTCCAATGCTGCCCCGTCAACCTCAGGCATTCCGGGCGTATAAATTTCTTTCATGGCAGCCTCCTGAAGTTCATCGGGGAATCAAAAAAGGATGTTTACTTTCATGTTATTTCCGGGATTCTTTTCAATGTCCGCAATGGTTGCGGGCGCTTCGTCGATGGAGATCGTCTTGGTCAGAATTTTCCGGACATCCACACTGCCGTTGGCGATCATTGCCAGAGAATCCGCGAATTCATGGGTCATCGCGGTCCGCGCGCCCCGGATATCCACTTCCTTCCGGGTGATTACGGCGGTAGGCAGGGGAGTCTCCCCTGCGGGCCAGCCTGTCAGGGTAATCCGTCCGGCGCTGGAAACCAGCTCCAGGGTACTGCGGATCGCCGCGTTGGCACCGGAGCATTCGCAAACCAGCTCTGCCATTCTGCCGCCGGTGATCTCCGCAATCCTGGCTGCGGCGTCCTCCCGCAGGGTATTGATCGTAAACGGGATGCCGCAGTTACGGGCAAACTCCAACCGCGCGTCCACCACGTCCAGAAGGATGGGCGTCGCACCCAGGGCTTTTGCGGCCATAGCGGCCAGCAGTCCGATGGGTCCGGCTCCGATGATGGCGACATGTTCGCCGGCCTTCAGCGCGCCCCGGTGCAGGCCGTGGAGCGCGATTACCAGCGGCTCGGCAATGGGGGCGATATCCCAGGGCACACTGTCCGGAAGCGGAATCAGCATATCTGCCGGATGGCAAACGTATTCCGCCATGCCGCCGTCAATGTGAACGCCCAGGCACTTCAGATCCGTACAGCAATTGGTCCTGCCCAGACTGCATGGGTAGCAATGGCCGCAGTAGACATAGGGATTGACGACGACCCGGTCGCCGGGCTTGATGCCCGCGGCGTTGTCCTCCGGGACCTGCTCTACAACGCCTGCCAGCTCGTGACCGATGATCCGGGGATAGCTGACCAGAGCGTTGGTTCCCCGGTACGCGCCGATGTCGCTGCCGCAGATACCGGCGCTGACAATGCGGATCAGGGCCTGCCCCGGGCTGGGCCGGGGCTTGGGAACGTCAATACACGCAGCCTCCCAGGGCTTCTGAAATAAAACCGCTTTCATAAATCATGCTCCTTCAATGCGATATGTTCGTGGATGCTTGAGAGATGTATACAACAAGAGCATAGCAGGATTGCCCCCTGTTTGTCAACTGCTTTTTTCAGAAAAACTGTCTAAAAATCCTATTTTTATTTATATAATTTCACTAAATTCGGAAATTCCGGAACATATGCAAAGACAGCTTACACAAAATCCGGCTTGCTTTTTTGTCAAATATTCCCTGTTGCTTCCTGAAAGATTCTCTGCTATGCTTGTCTTGTATACAAGCAGTATGCAAGACGGAGCGTGATGGAATGGCAGCGGAAAACAGGAAGGAACAGGCTTATAGTGAAATTAAGGGAAGGATCCTGGCTGGTCGCTACCGTCCGGGCGAAATATTCAGCGAGTCTGCCATGGTCGCGGACCTGGGGATCAGCCGGACGCCTATCCGGGAAGCCCTGGTGCGGCTGGAACAGGAGGGCCTGATCCGTGTCATTCCCAAATGCGGCGTGGCGGTCCGGACGCTGACGCTTTCGGACCTGAAAGCACTTTTCGAGATGCGCCGGGTCCTGGAGCCCTATGTGATCCGCCGTTACGGACCGGATATTCCCCGGGCACAGCTGCTGGATATCTGGCAGGAAATGGTCCGGGCCTATACGGCTTCCGATGCCCAGGGGCAATACGACGCGGACGCCAAGCTCCACAGCCTGATCTACAGCACGGCGAAGAATCCGTATATCGTAAAATTCGTAGAACAGGCCGTCAGCGAAAACACCCGGATACGGGCGCTTTCCGGTGTCCTGCCAAGCCGCCTTACCGCGTCCTATATGGAACACAAGGCCATTGTAGATCACCTATTGGCCGGAAATTGGGAGGCGGCCGCCCGCAGCATGGAGCAGCACCTGGACATTGCCTATGAGCAGGCAGTCCGGAAGCTTCTATAAAAGCAGCAGAAGGGAAGAAAACCAAATGGCATTTTTGACCTGTGATTTTTTCGCGAGCCAGCTGGGAATGGACATTCCCATGAACGTGCTTCTGCCGGAGAAGCGGCAGGAAAAGCCCGTTTTGCGGCCGGACGCCAAATACAAGGTTCTGTATTTGCTCCATGGCCACAGTGACGATGCCTCGTCCTATATCCGCAAAAGCGTCATCGAGCTGCTGGTGCGGCGCTATGACCTGGCCGTGGTGATGCCCGAAGCCCACCGCAGCGGCTACGGCAATTCCGCCCATGGCCACGCCTATTACGACTATATTCTGGAAGACGTTATGGTACAGGCGCCCAACTTCTTTCCCATCAGCACCGCTCCGGAGGACACCTATATTGCGGGCCTCTCCATGGGCGGCATGGGCACTATGCGGATCGCCCTGAACAATCCCCGTCGCTTTGCGGGCGTCGGGTGCCTCAGCGCCGGGATCCATAAGAAAGGCATCGGGAGCAATATGTTTACCTCCGAGGACTTTACCCGGAACGCCAGCCGCACAGCGGACAGCACTCCCAGCCAGGATCTGGAAGCCCTGCTGCGGGAGCTGGACAAGGTGGGCGGACTGCCGGATGTGAAATTCTTCCATGAGTGCGGCACGGACGATCCTCTGTACCCGGGCTACTGCGCGCTGCGGGATGTATTTCACAGCCTGAAGGGCCAGTGGAATTACCGCTGCGAGGAGCGGCCCGGCAATCACAACTGGGACAACTGGAATTACTACCTGCCCAGGATGCTCCAGTATTTCGGCCTGATCCCGGAGGGGGACGAAACCGACAACCGGAAAATATTGTTTTGAGGGGGGACACAGGCAATGGCATTTGTACAGTGTGATATTTTTTCCTACGAGCTCGGTATGGATACGGAGCTGACGGTCCTGCTGCCGGAAAAGCGGCAGCAAAAGCCCATTGACCGGTCCGGCAAGAAATACAAAGTCCTTTACCTGCTTCACGGCCATGGAGATGACCATACGGCCTATATTCGCAAAAGCCTGATTGAGCTGCTGGTGCGGGACAAGAATCTGGTGGTCGTGATGCCCAACTGCCATAGAGGCATGTACACGGACGGCGTCTACACCCACCGCTATTACAGCTATGTGGCGGAGGAACTGCCTGTTGTTGCCGCGAATCTGTTTCATGGCAGTCCGGACCCCAAGGATCAGTACATCGCCGGCTTTTCCATGGGCGGCTACGGCGCGGCCAAAATCGCGCTGCGCAACCCGGACCGCTACGCGGCGGTGGGCGTTCTCTCCGGCGGCATGGATATGGAGGACCATATGACACATGGCACCGGCGGACATTTCACGGTGCCGGATATGGAGCGGAATCAATTTGATATTTTCGGCAGCCCGGAGCAGTTCCACGGCTCTCAGGAGGACCTTTTCGCCCTGCTGGAGCAGGCGCGGAAAGCTGGCGGCTTCGCGCCGAAATTTTACCATGCCTGCGGCACGGAGGACTTTCTTTATTCCGAGAATGTTCGCTTCCGGGACGCGCTGCGCGGCTGCGGCGGCGTCTGGGACTACACCTATGAAGAGGGGCCCGGCGGCCACGACTGGGATTTCTGGAACACCTATCTTCCCCGTATGCTGCGCTGCTTCAGCCTGATCGACGGTCATGAGCTGGGCTGGATGACCGGCGTAGCCGGAAAAGGTCAGGAAGCGGCGAACGGCATCGCGAGAGGCATATAAAAAACGGGCAGGCAAGCCCATACAGGAGGCAATTATGACAAACAGAAGCATTTTGATCCAGGCGCCGGGAGACGTGCGCGTGATCGATAGCCCCATGCCGGAGCGGAAGCCGGGGCAGGTCCTGCTGAAGCTGCTCTACGGCGGCATCTGCGGCTCCGATCTGGGCAGCTACCGGGGGACCTTCGCCTATTTTGACTACCCCAGGATCCCCGGCCACGAGTTTTCCGCGGAGATCCTGGAGTGTGACGAGGGCAATGCCTACGGCCTGAAGCCGGGCATGATCGTTACGGGAAACCCCTATTTCAACTGCGGCAGCTGCTATTCCTGCCGCAGAGGACTGGTCAACGCCTGCGCCCATAACGAAACGCTGGGCTGCCAGCGGGACGGCGTATTCTCCACTTACTGCGTCCTGCCGGAGGCGCGCCTTTACGATGGCAAGGGGCTGAGCCCCAAGGCGCTGGCAGCCATTGAGCCCTTCTGCATCGGCTATCACGGAGCCAAACGGGCCTCCATTAAGCCCGGCGAGCGGGTGCTGGTGGTGGGCGCGGGCACCATTGGCGTGCTGACGGCCATGTCCGCCAAGAGCTTTGGCGCGGAAGTGACGATTTGCGATGTCGCCCCGGACAAGCTGGAAATGGCCAAGCAGTTCGGCGTGGACCATGTACTTCTGAACGACGGGAACTTCCAGACTGCCGTAGAGGAATTGACAGGGGGCAACGGCTTTGACGTGGCCATTGAGGCGGTGGGCCTGCCCAACACCTTCCTGAACTGCATCGATGCCGTCTGCTTCGGCGGCCGTGTCGTGGATGTCGGCGTAGGCAAGAAAAACCTGGATTTCTTCTACACCATCATCCAGAAAAAAGAGTTGAATATCTTCGGCTCCCGCAATGCTATGAAATCGGATTTTCTGGAGCTGATTGATCTGGCCGTTTCCGGAAAGGTGGATCTGGAAAAGATCGTTACCGATGTGTACGATTTTGAAGACGCCCCCCGGGCCTTCCGGGAATTCTCGGAACACGCCGGGGAGAAGCTGAAGGTCATGCTGCGTTTCTGAGGAGGAAAAGAATATGGAAAAGCTCTGCTATGAAACTCTGAGAAAAATCGGGAATCAGGATTATGTCAAGGAAGCGGCTCCGGAACGGGTGCTGCAATTCGGCGAAGGCAATTTTCTGCGGGCTTTCGTGGACTGTTTTTTGGATGTAACAAACGAAAAGGGCAGCTTTGACGGCAAGGTTGTTCTGGTACAGCCTATCGAGATGGGCCTGACCGATCTGGTCAACAGTCAGGATGGCCTGTATACCCTCTATCTGCGGGGCAGCGAACAGGGCCAAAAGGTTGATGACCGGCGGCTGATCTCCTGCGTCTCCCGCTGCATAGACCCCTACCGGGATTTTGACGCGCTGCTTCGCTGCGCGGAAAATCCGGATCTGGAGATCATTGTTTCCAACACCACGGAGGCGGGCATTGTCTATGACCCTGCCTGCCGGTTTGAGGACCGCCCGCAAAGCTCCTTTCCCGGAAAGCTGACCCGCCTGCTGTATCAGCGCTTCCAGACCTTCGGCGGCGCAAAGGAAAAGCAGCCGGTGATCCTCTCCTGCGAGCTGATCGACAATAACGGCAAAGAGCTGAAGAAGTGCGTCCTGCGCTATATCACCCAGTGGGCCCTGCCGGAAGCTTTTCGGGAATGGACGGAGGAATGCGTATTTTGCAGTACGCTGGTGGACCGGATCGTACCCGGACGGATCCGTGACCCGAAGCAGCTCGCTCTGCTGGAGCAGGCCAACGGCTACCACGACGACCTGATAGACGTAGGGGAATGCTTCGGTGTATGGATCATCGAAGGTCCCGCCTGGCTTGCGGATAAGCTGCCTTTCCGGAGGGCCGGGCTGAACGTCCATGTGGTCCCGGATGTGACGCCCTACAAGAAGCGGAAGGTCCGGATCCTCAACGGCGCCCATACGAGCATGGTCCTGGGCGCTTATCTGGCCGGTCTGGACATTGTCCGGGACTGCATGTACGACCCGGTGATCCGGGGCTTTATGAATAAGCTCCTGTACGAGGAAGTGATTCCCACGCTGCCCCTGCCCAAGGAGGATCTGAAGGCCTTCGCCGCCTCCGTGCAGGATCGGTTTGCCAATCCCTTTGTAGACCATAAGCTTCTGACCATTTCTCTGAACAGCACCTCCAAGTGGCGCGCCAGATGCATGCCCAGCTTCCTGGATTATGTAGATCAGGAGAAAAAACTGCCTCCCTGCCTGACGGTCAGTATGGCGGCTTACATTGCTTTCTACAGCTGCGATATCCAGCGGAGAGAAGAAAACGCCCTGATCTGCCGCCGCCCCGCCGGGGACGAATACGCCGTCATGGATGACAGCTGGGTCCTGGACTTTTACATGGACCACCGGGCGGACAGTGCCGGGGCACTTACAGACGCGGTCCTCGGAAACGCGCGTATGTGGGGGAAGGACCTGCGGGAGGTCCCCGGCTTTGCCGCCGCCGTCCGCGCCGCGCTGGAAACGATCCGTCAGGAAGGCGCGAAGCAAGCCTTTGCGCGGTGCCTGTAATCCGGGGGACCGGCTATGGCAGACCTGATCCGCATTCACCCCCGGGACAACGTAGCAGTCGCTCTGCGGCCGATCGCTCCGGGAACGGAGACGCCCTGGGGACCTTCGGCGGAGATCCCTCAGGGGCATAAGATGGCCCTGGAACCGATCGCCCCGGGAGCGCCGGTCATAAAGTACGGCTTCCCCATCGGCTGCGCCACAGCGCCCATCGAGCCGGGCCAGTGGGTCCATACCCACAATCTAAAAACCGCCCTGTCCGGGGGCGGGGACTATACCTATACACCGGCCCAATACCGCCAGCCCCCCGCCCGGAAGCTCTCCTTTCAGGGGTATCTTCGTCCGGACGGCCGGGCGGCGACCCGCAACGAGATCTGGATCATTCCCACGGTAGGCTGCGTCAACGGCACAGCCCAGACTCTGGCCGCTCGAGGCCAGGATCTGCGCGAGGGCTCTTTGGAGGGAATCTACGCGTTCCCGCATCCCTACGGATGCAGCCAGATGGGAGACGACCACGCCAGGACCCGAAAGCTTCTGGCCGCCCTGTGCCGCCACCCAAACGCCGGTGGCGTTCTGGTACTGGGCCTGGGCTGTGAAAACAACACCGTAGACGCCTTCCGCCAGGAGCTGGGGGAATATGACCCCGCCCGGGTCAGATTCCTTGTCTGCCAGCAGGTGGAAGACGAGCTTGCCGAGGGCCGCCGTCTGCTGGAGGAATTGGCCGCCTATTGCCGCGGATTCCGGCGGCAGAGTCTGCCTCTGGACAAACTGGTGGTGGGCATGAAATGCGGCGGCTCCGATGGCCTGTCCGGCATTACGGCAAATCCCACCGTCGGCGCTTTCAGCGACCAGTTGATCGCCTGCGGCGGCAGCTCCATTTTGACCGAGGTGCCGGAGATGTTCGGCGCGGAACAGCTGCTGCTGAATCGCTGCCGGGATCCGCGGACCTTTGAGGCCGCGGTCGCCATGATCGATGGCTTTAAGCGCTATTTCACGGCCCATGGACAGGTCGTCTATGAGAACCCCTCTCCCGGCAATAAGGCAGGCGGTATCACGACTCTGGAGGACAAGTCTCTGGGCTGTGTGCAGAAGGGCGGAACCGCGCCGGTGAACGGCGTACTGGACTACGGCGACAGCATTCGCACACCGGGCCTGAACCTGCTGTACGGTCCGGGCAACGACCTGGTCAGCACCACAGCGCTGACGGCTGCCGGAGCCCAGCTGATCCTGTTCACCACAGGACGGGGAACCCCCTTCGGAGCCCCCGTGCCGACGATCAAAATTTCCACCAATGACCGGCTCAGCGCCGGAAAGGCCGGCTGGATCGATTTCAGCGCCGGTCCCGTAGCGGACGGAGAGCCTGTTCCGGAGGCCGCGGAGCGGCTGCTGCAATATGTGATCGCGGTGGCCTCCGGAGAGCAGACCGCCGCGGACCGCCGCGGCTACCGGGAAATTGCCATCTTCAAGGACGGCGTGACCATGTAGAAGGAGGAATTTGCGTGAAAGAAAGACTGCGCCCCATGATTGCCGAAAAGGTACGGGATGTGCCTGTGCCCAAAATGTTCCGAGTGAAGCAGATTTTCCCCCGGCCCAAGCTGGAGCCCGAGCAGATCCCGGCAGTGCTGACCGCGGAACTGCGGGAGGCGGGGCTGGCAGATCGGTTCCGGCCCGGGATGCGTATTGCCATTACCGTCGGCAGCCGCGGCGTGGCCAACGTGGCGCTGATTACCAAAACCATTGTGGATTTCGTAAAGGCATGCGGCGCGGAGCCTTTTATCGTTCCCGCCATGGGCAGCCACGGCGGCGCCACCGCCCAGGGACAGCAAAAAATCGTGGAAGACTACGGCTGCACGGAGGCCTATCTGGGCTGTCCTATCCGCTCTTCCATGGAGGTCGTGCCCATTGGCGTCAACGATGAGGGCCAGACGGTCTATATTGACAAATATGCCGCTCAGGCAGACGGAATCATCGTTAACTGCCGTGTCAAGCCCCACTCGGCCTTCCGGGGAAAGTACGAAAGCGGTATCATGAAAATGATGGCCATAGGGCTGGGCAAGCAGCACGGCGCAGAGGTCTGCCACAGCCAGGGTATCGGCCGCATGGCAAAAAATATCCCGCTGTTCGGCCGGTGTATCCTGAAAAATGCCCCGGTGCTGTTTGCCGTTGCCGCGATCGAAAACGCCTTTGATGAAACCGCCCGGATCGCCGTGGTGCCTGCTGAGGACGTCGAGGCGGTGGAACCCGGTCTTCTGGAGGAGGCCAAGGCCAACATGCCCAGGATCCTGGTGGACGAAGCGGACGTGCTGATCGTTGACCAGATGGGCAAAAATTTCTCCGGCGACGGCATGGACCCCAACGTTACGGGCAACTTTCCCACGCCCGATGCTTCCGGCGGCCTGAAAGCCCAGCGGGTAGGCGTACTGAATCTGAGTCCGGAGAGCCACGGCAATGCCATCGGCGCGGGGAATTGCAGCGTTATGACCCAGCGTATTTTTGACCAGATCGATCTGTCCGCCATGTACATGAATTGCATCACCTGCACCATCGTCTCCAGCTCCCGGATCCCGGTAATCATGGAAAGCGACAAAGAATGCCTGCAAATGTGTCTGCGCACCTGCGTCAACAGCGACAAGCTGCATCCCAGGGTCGTGCGCATTCCGAACAGTCTGCATATCGAGCATATCATGCTCAGCGAGGCCTATTGGGAGCAGGCGCGGAAGGATCCAAATCTGGAGATCGAATCCCAGCCGGAGGATTGGCCCTTCGACGAAAACGGCGATCTTCCCATGCGTGGCGGAACGATCCTCTTCTGAATTCAGGCGTATCATTCTTGCTTTTATTATGTATACAAGTAAATCTCTACGCCGATAGATATATTTCTGACATTTAATTGTCATTATTGCACAAAATATCAATAGGTATTATATAAGATATGCAATATTGACACAATAAGCTTTCTGCGTTATTCTGTAGACATGAGCAAGATGTATACAAGTAAAATCCCAGTCAGACAGCCAACCAAACTACAAACAAAAAGGAGAACCAACATGAAGAAGTTATTCGCAGCCATCCTTGCAGTCTGTATGGTCCTGACCATGGCGGCCTGCGCCTCCGGAACCCCCTCCACCCCCGCGGCAACCACCGCGGCTCCCACGGCCGCTGCCGACACCACCGCCTCCGCCAGCGACACCAACGGCGACGGCGTGTACCGCATCGGCGTCTACAACTATCTGGCCGGTCTGCCGCTGGGTACCGAGGAAGACATTGCTTTCCAGATCGCTCTGGACCGCTACAACGGCAAGATCAACGGCGAGGACGTGGAATGGGTCATTTACGATACCCAGAACAACCCCTCCGAAGCCGTTACCGGCGTTCAGTATTTGATCGGCAAGGGCTGTGACGCCGTTATCGGCTCCTTCCAGTCCGCCGACGTTGTGGCCGCCTACCCCTACCTGGAAGAGGCCAAAATCTTCAATCTGATGTCCGGCACCTCCGGCTCCATCGTCACCCCTGACCAGAAATATTCCTTCCGCGGCGCTTTCAACGCCAACCTGACTGCCAAGACCTATGTAGAGCTGATCCAGAAGCTGGGCTATGAGAATGTAGCTGTCTTCTACGGCCAGGACGAAGCCTCCATTTCCAACTACGAGGACATCAAGCCTCTGATGGATGCCGCCGGCCTGAACATCGTTGCCACCGAAACCGGAAGTCATCTGGACACCGATTACAGCGCCCAGTGCATGAAGATTGTCAACGCCAACCCGGACATCGTCTATGTGGTCTGCTCCGGCGCCGGCGTCAACTTCGTCAAGCAGCTCCGCGAGTACGGCTACAACGGCTTCATTATGAACAAGGACGAGTGGATGACCTCTCACGTGGATGTCTGCGGCGAGGAGTTCTCCAACTACATCATCGGTGTCGTTCCCTATACCACCTACAAGAGCCTGGACGCAGCCAGAGAGGCCGGCGCTTCCGAGAACGTCATGGACTTCCTGGAAAAGTATGCCGAAAAGTCCGGCGGTGCTTTGCCCACCCTGGGTATCACCTATCGGATGCACGACGCGGCGCTGATCGCCTTTGAAGCAGCCACCAAGGCCGGTACCAATCACGACAGTGACGCGCTGGTAGAAGCCTGCCTGCAAATCAATGACCTGCAGGGCTGCGGCGGAACCATCGACTTCACCCAGGGCGACCGGGAGCCTCTGCACAGCTTCACCCCCATCATCTACTGCGACGGCGGCTCCAAGACCTTTGAAAAATGGGAAGCCGACGGCGGCTACGATGCCTACCTGCAGAACACCGGCCGGGCAAAGTAAATTCTCCAGTCTTTCCTAAAGAAACACCGCAGGAGGGATCAGGGTTTGGATCGAACCTGATCCCTCCTTTTTGAAAGCCCGGAAGCCCCAAATTCCGGAGCTTCCCTTATAGTAACAACGACTAAGGAGGCGTTTGTGTGCTAGTATCAATTATCATTGCCGGTCTGGTAATGGGCGCGATTTACGGAATGGTTGGCTTGGGCTACAGCATTATTTTCCGGGCGTCCGGCATTATGAACCTGGCCCAGAGTGAAATGGTCACTCTGGCATCTCTCATCGGCGTTACTCTGTACCAGACCCTGGGCCTGTCCTTCTGGCTCTCTCTGGTGCTGACCATGGTCATCATGTTCCTCTTCGGCGCGCTGCTTCAGGTGGGCATTGTCTCCCGCTTTAATGAGCGCGGCGTCAAGGGCATCTATATGGTGCTGGTAACGCTTGGCCTCAGCAAAATCATGAACGGCAGCTGCGAGCTGATTTTCGGCGCGAATCCCGTTCGGTTCCCGCCCATCTTCAGCGTCTCCACCGTGAAGGTACTGGGTACCGTCATTACCCCTGAGCGTATCCTCAGCTTTTTCCTGTCTGCTCTGGCTATGCTGGCCATCCATCTGTTCCTGACCAGGACAAAAACCGGCATTGCCACCCGGGCCTGCGCCAGCGACGCGCTGGCCGCCGAGGCCTGCGGGATCAATGTCGTCAACAGCAACGCCATTGTCTGGGGCCTGGCCTCCGCCTCCGCAGCCATCTGCGGCATGATGCTGGGACCCATTTACGGTGCGGCCATTACCCTGGGCGGCAAGGTTGGCACCAAGGGCATGGCAAGCTCCGTCTCCGGCGGCTTCGGCAATATCTACGGCGCTATGGTGGGCGGCCTGCTGCTGGGCATGATCGAATCCTTCGTGGGCGGCTATGTGAACTCCACCATGAAGGATATGGTCGCCTATCTGCTGCTGTTCCTGATGCTCTGTGTCCGTCCCACGGGCCTGTTCAACGAGCAGGCCATCCGCGATGTGTAAAGGAGGGAAAGCCATGATCCGTTCATTCAAAGCTCTGGACAGCCGCGGCAAGGTCCGTACCGTGACCATTGCGCTGTTTACGCTGTTGATTCTCCTGCTGCCCTTCCTGATTACCAATTCCTACCGTCTGTATTTCTTTTCCATGGTTGGCATGTATATCATCGCCGCCTCCGGACTGGATGTCCTTGTGGGCATGTCCGGTCAGATGTCCTTTGGACACATCGCCTTTCTGGGCATCGGCGGCTATGTATCCGTGCTGCTGTCCCAGTACACCGGGATCCCCGTGATTTTCTGTATGCTGATCGCCGCCTTCGTGTCCGCCGGCATCGGCAGCCTGATTGCCATCCCCTGCGCCAAGCTTCGGGCCCAGTTCCTGATTCTGGCCACCATTGCTTTCTCCTACTTCATCTATCAGCTGATCTGCAATCTTCCGGTTCTGAACCCCTTCCGGGGCCTGTACGCCAATCACATCATGCTCTTTGGCCTGGATATCAACAGCGACTACCGCTACACCTATTACTTCTCCTTTGTGCTTGTGGTGATCGTGCTTGTGCTGAAATCCCTGCTGGGCCGGTCCAAGTGCGGCCGCGCCATGATGGCCGTCCGGGACAACACCCGTTCCGCTGACGGCATGGGCATCAATGTCCGGCACTACAAGGTCATGGCTTTCGCCATCAGTGCCTTCCTGTGCGGCTTCGCCGGCGCTTATATGGCCCACCTCACCGGTTTTATCGTATCCGACAGCTTTACCCAGCCTCTTTCCTTCAACTTCGTTCTGATGATCATCTTCGGCGGCACCAACACCGTCTTTGGGCCAGTGATCGGCGCGTTTGTCTACCAGATCCTCAACGAACTGCTGGCCTCCGCCCAGGCCTGGCGCAGCGTTCTGTACGGTGTGATCGTGCTGGTTTTCATCGGCTTTCTGCCCGGCGGCTGTGTCTCCGGTCTGCGGAAGCTTGGTGATCTCATTGCCGGATGGCTGGATAAGAAAAACGTGAAAGGGGGCAGCGCAAAATGATAAAGGTTGAAAACATCACCGTCCGGTTCGGCGGTGTCATTGCGGTAAACAACGTCTCCATCCATGTAAAAGCCGGACAGATCACCGGTCTGATCGGCCCCAACGGCGCCGGCAAAACCACCCTGTTCAACACCATCAACGGCGTGCAGAAGGCCCCGGAGGGCCATGTCTATTTTGAGGGCAAGGAAATTACCAACAGCCGGGGCTACAAGCTCTGCGAGGCCGGTATCTCCAGAACCTACCAGCAGATCAACCTGTTCCTGGGCATGAGCGTGCTGGACAATGTAATGATCGGCCAGCACTGCCGGATCCCCTATGGGCTGTTCGGCTCTCTGTTCCACACCCCCGCCATGCGCCATCAGGAGCAGGCCGCCCGGGAAGAGTGCATCCGGTGCCTGGAAATGGTGGGCATGGCCGGAAAAAAGGATTTGCCCGCGGGAGCGCTGCCCTACGGCGAGCAGCGGCTGATCGAGATAGCCCGCGCTCTGGCCACGAAACCGAAGGTACTGCTGCTGGATGAGCCGGCGGCCGGTATGAACGCCACGGAAAAGGTCACGCTGAACAAGATCGTCCGCAATATCCGGGATATGGGCATTACGGTTCTGATCATCGAGCATGACATGGCGGTCATCATGGAGATCTCCAACTACATCTACGTTATGGACGACGGCTATCTGATCGCGGAGGGCACGCCCAAGGAAGTGCAGAACAATCCTGCCGTTATTGCGGCATATCTGGGAGGCGAATAAATATGGCGCTATTGGAAGTAAAAGACCTCCATTACTATTACGGAAATGTCCACGCCCTGAAGGGCGTCAGCCTGGAGGTCAACGAGGGCGAGATCGTTACCCTGATCGGCTCCAACGGTGCCGGCAAAACCACCCTGCTGCAAACGCTTTCCGGTCTGACCTCCCCAAAAGGCGTCCGGGGTCAGGTGACTTTTGACGGAAAGGACATCACCGGCATGAAGGGCCACAAAATCACCGGCATGGGCATGGCCCAGGTTCTGGAAGGCCGCCACATTTTCCCAAAGCTTACGGTGCGGGAGAACATCACCATGGGTGCCTATCTTCGCAAGGATAAAGA
Organism: Clostridiales bacterium UBA6468; assembly: GCA_002436765.1. Taxonomy (GTDB): domain Bacteria; phylum Bacillota; class Clostridia; order Oscillospirales; family Oscillospiraceae; genus Faecousia. The sequence continues at coordinate 1,243 of DJNI01000044.1, read as the reverse complement.
AGAGATCACCCGGCATATGGACAAGATGCTGGAGCTGTTTCCGCGCCTGCGGGAGCGGGAGCACGCCCTGGGCGGCACGCTTTCCGGCGGCGAGCAGGAAATGCTGGCCATCGCCCGGGCAATGATCAGCAATCCCAAGCTGCTGCTTCTGGATGAGCCATCCATGGGTCTTGCCCCTCTGGTGATCCACGAGATCTTCGAGGCCGTTAAGAAGCTGCGGGAGAACAGCACGACCATTCTGTTTGTGGAGCAGAACTCCAAGGTTGCTCTGGCTACCGCGGATCGCGGCTATGTGATCCAGACAGGCGAAATTGTCATTCAGGACACCTGCGCCAATCTGGAGACCAACCCTGAGGTAAAAAAGGCCTACCTGGGCGGCTAAAAAAAGCGCCATGGGAGAGGTCTCCCATGGCGCTTCCTTTATCGCAGCGTGTCAATGCTGATACTACGAATATTTTCCGGCAGCCTGTTCTTCTGGATCAGGATCGCCTGATAGGCGGATTCCCGCGCCTCCTTCAGATGGGTCTCCAGCATGGCAACCGCGGATTCCTTATCATCCTTCAGCAGCGACAGGACGATCTCCACGTGCTCCTGATTGGAAACCACCACGCGATCCGCAACGGAGATACCGCAGATCAGGGTGATCCGGGACAGCAGCTTTTGCAGAGAATTGTAAAAAGCGCAAAGGAATGTGTTTCCCGTCAGCTGGACAATATCCGTATGGAACTGCACATCGCTGTCATAGACGATCTGATAGTCATCCTTGGAGTATTCCTTGGAAAACAGATTCAGATAGTAGATCAGCTGGTCCTTTTTGAAATTGCCGCCGAATTCCCGGATGGCGTAGGGCTCGATCAGATCCCGGAGGTTAAACAGGTCCCGGATTCCTTCCGGCGTGATTTCAGAAACCAGGATCCCTTTCTTGGAGATGATCTGAACCAGGTGCTCCTGCTGCAAACGGATCAGCGCGGAGCGGATCGGCGTGCGGCTGATGCCCAGCTCAGCGACCAGCTTTTCCTCGCTGAGCAGGCTTCCGGGTGGGTACTGACAGGAGATGATCCGGGACAGCAATTCATCGTAGGCAGTATCGCTGAGTTTGGTGGCCATTGGCAAGCACCCTTTCCAATTTTTTTACAATTATAGCACAGGAAAAGAATTATTTGCAACTGGATTTCCGGAAAATCATATAGAATTTTTTGCAATCCCATGTAAAAAGCAACACATAGATACTTGTAAAAGTCTC
>DJNI01000072.1:7014-33506 GCA_002436765.1 Clostridiales bacterium UBA6468 | reverse complement strand
ATCATTTTCTGCCGGGGCGTGTACCTGGCAGAAAATACCTCTTAGGCTGCAAGTGTGCGAGTTGTCCGCCTCAGGCGGACAAGGAGTGCGCGCGGCAGACTGCAAGCCTCTTGTCAAAAAAGGCAAACGGCCTTTTTTGACAGTCAGAACGAAACCTCCGGCGAAAGCCGGAGGTTTCGTTCTGTTGGTCAAATACGTCCGTGTCAGTGCTCTCGCGTCTCATACCGCAGGGGGATCCCATATACCGTTTCATACGTCTCCCGGCAGAAGTCTTCCGTCTTTTGCCGCAGCTGCTCCCGGGCGACGGGGCGGGACAGGGTCTCGTCCGGCCAGATGGGGGCGCCTAAATGGGGCGTGTATGCCTGCACCGGGAACCCATCGGCGCCGACCAGACCGCTGTCCGCCATGGTGATGAAGCACGGCACCACCGGCACGTGGTTCTTCAGCGCCATGTCGAAGGCGCCGGGCTTCAGGGGCTTGGGCTTGCGGTAGTTCCACCACATGCTCTGCTCCGGGTAGATCAGCAGGCAGCTGCCCTCCGACAGCACCCGGTCTACCGCCCGGAGGAACTTCTTCATGGTCTGCATGTTGGAGCTGAGGGGCAGGGTGTTGCAGTTGCGCATAAGAAAGCCGTAAAAACCGGGGAAGCTGGTGTAGTTCCCCTCCCGGATCACCCGGTACAGCCGCTTGGGGTGCCTGGACGCGTCAAACACCTTCTGCATGATGAAGCTGTCCATGGGGTGGAAATGGTTGCAGGTGATCACCGCGCCCTGTACCCCGGCCAGATGCTCCAGCCCCTCGGTCTTGCACAGGATGAGCTCTTTCTTCCGCCGCAGATTCCAGAAATACAGATACGCCGCCCCGAAGGCCGCCGTCCGCCTGCATTCCGCGGGAAAGCGCCTGTCCGCGTACTCGATCTCCTCCGGCAGCAGAACGCGGCCGGGGGGATCGTTTTCCACGTCCTCGTCAAAGCGCCCCTCCCGCTCGTACTGGGCGATCTTTTCCAGAATAACGAGCCGTTCCGGGGACTTGGGGACATTCTTCATACGTTCACCACCTGCCGGATCTTCCAGTGGATCAGCATATTCGCCGTCCGCTTTCTGGCCTGCTTTTTGCCCATGGCGATCAAGTGCATGGTCTCCTCGGCGGAACGGGCGATGTGCCATTCGGTATACCCTTGCCGAACCTTGCGGATTTCCGCGAGATAGCCGGAACGCTCCGCGTAGTCCCAGAACACGTCGGCGAAGGCCACGTCATCCCGGTGCCAGGGCTTGAAGTCCAGGTTGTAGTGGATGAGCTTGGGGGCACTTGTGTGAACGTCGCAGGGCATGGTGTTCCACTCGAAGCCCACGTACTCCACCCGGTTTTTGCAGATGACGTTCAGATAGTCCTGATCCTGGGCGATCTGGAAGGTGACGCTTTGCAGCAGCCGGAGGAACACGTTCAGAAAATCGCACGCCCGCATGGCGTCCAGATTCATCAGCAGCACCCCGGCGTTGAAGTAGTGATCCGCCGCCACCCGCAGACGCTTTTTCGTGTACAGCGCCAGTGCCGGGATGGAGCCGACCACGCTGTCGGGGATCGCGCCCACCAGATTGTCCTTCAGATCCACGTCGTACAGCTCCGACACGTCCCCCAGCAGCACCACGTCGCTGTCTAAGTACAGCGCCTTGTCAAGCCCGGGAAAGAGATCGGGGATGAACAGGCGGTAATAGGTGGATTTGGAATAGTAGTCCCGGGTATGGAGCTTGTCGGAAAACCGCTCCACGGCTCGGGTGATGTCGATAAACTCCATGGTAAAGCCCTCGGAGGCGAAGGATCCGGTGAGCCGCCGGATGTTCTCCGGGTCAAGGCCGGTGTGAAGAATCCGCAGAGCGTAATCCCGCTTGGGATCGCAGTTTTCCTTCAGGGACGTGAGCGTCACTGCCAGGAAGGGAACATAGGCGTTGTCACAGGCAAAAAATAAGTTGACGGGGTTCATTGCAGGCTCTCCTTTATGGACAGATATTCATTCAGGATGTCATCGAAGCAAGTGTAACCGAATTTCTTATGTACCTTCTCCACCTGCCATTGCTTGATGTTCTCCGTGTGGGGGTAGGGGGTGTAAAACAGCCGCTTGGAAAAATGCCGGATCACGGTGTGGCCATGGAGGAACTTCTGGTCGTTGAACCGCTGAGGCAGAAGCCGCCGGGATGTGGTGGAGCGGATCAGCGCGGACTGGTCCGCGAACATCAGTTTCTTCGTCCGCAGCAGCTCCCGGGACTTTTCAAAGATCCCGGTCTGACGGCACCGCTTCATGTTGAACAGGAGCACGCCGGCGTTGATGTAGTTTGGGTTAACGAGATACTTCCCGTAGTGATCCCGGGCGGCGGCGTACTCCACGGTTTCCACGTCCAGATCGTAAAGCAGGCCGATGTCCTTGCAGACCATGATGTCCGCGTCCAGGTACAATAGCTTGTCCGGCATGGGCAAAAGATCCGCCAGCAGCCGCAGCAGGGTGTAGGGGGAGCAGTAGCAGCCCTCGTTGGCGTTTTGCTTCAGGTGCTGCTCGTAAAGCCCCGTGACGTCATAGAGCCTGACATGGGTGTCCGGGTTATGGCGGCGCAGCGCCGTCTCGATGATGTCCGCGTGGCGCCGGGTCATGGGAAGATAGCTGGGGGAAACGCGAGTCAGCGCCATGGTGAAAATGTGGATGGTCAGCGGTCTCGGCGCGTCCAGCCGCCGCACGATGGACAGCCCTGACGTCAGCACGCCGTCGAACACCTTGTCGTTGCCGCAATACAGGATATCGGTCACGTGGTTTCCTCTTTCTTCACATAGCGGATGTATTCGCAGTCGCTTTCCTGACTTCTTCCGACCATGGTCTTGTAAATTTCATCCCGCAGTGCCTGTGCTCTGGCTCTGGGGGGAAGACTGTGGTCGGGGTGGAAGGGGCCGTCCAGATAGGTCACCGTCCGGGGCTTCCGGCCGAAGCGGCGGCGGTGGTAGGTGGTGGTCAGGGCGAAGCTGGGAACGTCCAGCTCCACGGGGTACTTCATGGACGTGGCGGGGAAATCCCGGATACCGGTATAGTACGGCCAGATATGGGCTTCCGGGTAGACCATGATGTAGCTCCCCTCTCCGATCCGGGTGCGGATGGCGTCCAGAAAGGAACGCATGGCTTTTATGCTGGAGGGAAGGGGCAGAGCGCCCAGATACGGCGTGATCTTTCCCAGCACCGGCATGGAGACGTTGTTGGGGTGGACGATCATGTAGACGCTTTTTGGGAACAGCGCCAGATTGGGCAGGAACGGGTCGCCCACCTGCTGGGTGTGGTTGCCGTAGACGAAGCAGCCGGTTTTCCCGACTTCCTTCAACACCTGCCGGTTTTCAAAGCGCGCGTGGAGCGCCAGCTTGCAGTACAGGAATGCCGCGGGCATGGCAAACAGGCGGTAAGCGACGAATCTTGCCGCCTTCCACCCGGGGCGGGGGCTTACGTACCGGTAGCTCTCGTCAATGCGCCGGGGTTCGATCCGGGCGGAGGAAAACTCGTCGGTTCGCTCGTCGGTGTAATATACGGTTCTGACGGGCGCGGGGGCTTGCGTCTTCATAGGGTGCTCCATCCCAATCTTCAGAGTGTGTCATAGTCTACCGCCAAAGTCCCCGAAAGTCAAGGAGCTTTGTCTTCCCTGCACTCTACCCGCGCGTCCCGGCCTGCCCGTCCGGTAGAATGGGGAAACTGCGGCTCTACCGGGGATTCTACCGCCGGGGGAGTCGGATTTTACGGGGTTTTCGGCGGCATATCCGGTCTGGACGCAAAAAATGGAGCCGTACTGCCCTGCGCAGCGCGGCTCCGGTGGCTTTCCAGAGGTTGGCATATTTGACTAATATTTCAGGTACCGTCTGAGCTTGGCTTCTGCCCGTTTCAGCGTCCGGCAGACGGTGCTTTTGTTCACGCCCCGGTCTGCGGCGATCTGGGTCAGGGTCTGCTCCTGAAAATAAAAGGCGATGAGGGTCTCCCGCTGCAAGGGGGTCAGCTCCTCCTGCATCACCCGCTGCACCCGCTTCAGCTGCACCTCCCGGGGCAGCCGGGGGCCTAAATAGCCCTCATACAGTATATTTTTCATTCCGGTAGTACCCCCTGTCGTAGTAGTGAGCCGTCAGCTCCGCCAGCTCGTTCATCTGGGTCAGCATGGGGGTCAGTTCCGCAATGCGGCGCTTGCAGCGCCAGATTTCCTCCGGGTCGTCCGTAGCCGCCAGCAGCAGCCGAAGCTCCCGCAGCCGCCGGCGCAGGGGGACGGCGGCTTCCTCGTAGCACACGCTCAGCTCTGCCAGCGTCATAGCGCGTCTCCTTCACAGCAGTGACAGACGCCCTCCGGCGCGTAGCACTCGCCGCCGCATTTTTCACACAGGCACACAGGTATTTCGGCCTGAGTGTCTATGTACAGCACGGGTTCCAGGAATCGGATCATAAGAATCGACCTCTTTCGTAAAAATTTAGGCAATAACCTGTCGAAATCGGCATTCTTTTTTTCGCATAATTTCCCAGCTATTTCCATGGAACCAGCATACCACACGATATGTGTAATGTCCGTCGAAATGTGTAGGCGTCTTTATTCCCCTGTTTTTTCACTTTTTTTGTGGTATCCTTGCGCTAACCAATATCAGGAAAGAAGGGGTCATAATGTTGGGAACCCGGATTGCGGCGCTGCGCCGGGAGGCGGGGTTGAGTCAGGCAGAGCTGGCGCAGCGGCTGCAGGTCAGTCCGAGCGCACTGGGAATGTACGAGCAGGAGCGGCGGGAGCCGTCCATGCAGACCCTCGTGAAGCTGTCACGGGAGCTGGGCGTCACCACGGACTATCTGCTCACGGGAACCCCGGCGGAAAAGGAACGGGCAGAGCTGGAGGAAATGCTGCTGGGTCGTATCCGCGCCGCAGACCAGCGGCTGGAGCAGCGCCGGGAGCGCCCCTTCTCCCGGGAAGAGCTGGCAGTCCTGTTCGCGGCTATGTTGATGGAAGAGTAAGGATTTTAGTTGACTGCCCCGTCCAAATTCGCTATGATTATCCCAAAAGGAGGGATCGTCATGGAGGACGCCCATTTTATGGACGAGGCGCTTGCCCTGGCGCGGGAGGCCGCGGCGGACGGCGAGGTGCCGGTGGGCTGCGTGATCGTCCGGGGGGACACCATCGTCGGCCGGGGACGCAACCGCCGGGAGACGGACAAGTCCGCCCTTGCCCACGCGGAGGTGGAAGCCATCGGGGAAGCCTGTCGGCGTTTGGGGGGCTGGCGGCTGTGGGAGTGTACGCTGTACGTGACGCTGGAGCCATGTCCCATGTGCGCCGGCGCCATCATCAACGCCCGGATTCCCCGGGTGGTCTACGGCGCTTCCGACCGGAAGTGCGGCGCGGTAAATTCGGTGTGCAGTCTGTTTTCTATGGAGTTCAATCACCACCCGCAAGTGGAAAGCGGCGTCCGGGAAGCCGAGTGCGGGGCGCTGCTGACGGAGTTTTTCCGTAATCTCCGGGTTGAACTGCGTTCCAGACCCAAATGGAAGCCGGGGGACAGCAAATAATTTTTTTCGCGTCATTTTTCGACGCTGGCGAGGTTTTTCGACATTCCGTTACGTAAGGAGGGCGGCGTATGGGCAGCAGAGCGCTGCGGGTGGGCACGGCGGCAATTCTTTGCGCCCTTACCCTGCGGGTGTTTGCTTCGGGGTTTCCTGAAAAGCTTCTGTCCTGGCTGACAAGCCCGGATACCGCCGCATTCCTGATCTACTTAGAAACCGGACGAGATGTCCGGTTTTCTCCGTCTCAGGAGGCTTTTTCGGTGGATTTCGTGGAATCTCCTCCCCCTGCGGCACCGCAGCCCACCGAGCCTCCCCTTCCGTCCTTTTCTGACCCGGAGCTGGTAAAGCTGTACTACGCCTGCTCCGTCAGCCCGGACATCGGGGCGCTGATGAAAAAGCCCCTGAGCTGGGATCTGACCGGTGATCAGCCCACGGTGCTGATTGTCCACACCCACTCCACGGAAAGCTACACCCGCCGGGGCGAGACTTACACCGAAACCTCCGCCTACCGGACGCTGGACGACAATTACAACATGCTCTCCATCGGCCGCCGGGTGCAGGAGATTTTGGGGGAGAACGGCATTATCGCCATCCAGGATACGTCCCTCCATGATTACCCATCCTACAACGGTTCCTATGTAGACGCCCGGAAGTCCATCAAGAAGCTGCTGGAGGAATACCCCACGATCCGGATGGTGCTTGACCTCCACCGGGACGCCTCCGGCGGGACAAGCCAGATGCGCACCCTCGCCCAGGTGGACGGCCGGGACAGCGCCCAGCTGATGATCGTCGTGGGCACGAATTACGACACCTGGGAGGACAATCTCTCCCTTGCGCTGAAGCTCCACGCCCAGCTGGAAACGGCCTGCCCCGGGATCACCCGGCCGTTACAGCTGCGGGGTCAGCGGTTCAACGAGGACTTATCCCCCGGCGGGCTGCTGATCGAGGTAGGCGCCGCCGGGAACTCCCATGATGAAGCCCTGACCGCCGCCGGGGAGCTGGCGAAGGCCATTATCGCGCTGGCAAAGGGCACCCAGCCGCTGGACGAGGAATAAAGGAAGCTCTGATTAGGGTCTGTCTGGGAACCGGAAATATGACCAACAGAAAATGCCCATCCCCTTGCCCTTACGTCCGCAGAATCTCCCGGAAGCCGGGGCTGAAGAACTCTCCGCCATCGGCGTCCAGCCACATGGCTTCGGCGCTGTAGCGGGTCAGAAGCGCCTGCCCCTCGTCTTGGGGCAGCAGGAAAAGCGCCGTGGACAGGGCGTCCGCAATGCCGGAATCGGCGCACACCACGGTGACGGAGCGCCAGTACCGGGCCGGCATCAGGGTTTCCGGGTCAATGATGTGGTGGTAAGATTCCCCGTCCACCAGATAGGTGCGCTGGTAGTCGCCGCTTGTGACCACGCTGCCCCCGGTGACGCAGACGGTGTGCAGGTAGTCTCCGCCGTCCGGGTTCTGGATGCCCACCACCCAGGGGCCGCCCTCTTCGGTTTTGGGGCCGGTGACGCAGACGTTGCCGCCCACGCTGATGAGCAGCCCCTCCGGCGCGTTTTCCGCCGCCCGCTGGGCAGACCAGCCCTTGGCCACCGCGCCTACGTCCAGCCGGGTCTCCGGGTCGGAGATGAAGACGGTGGAAGCGTCCTCGTCAATGATGACAGCGTCAAAATCCATGTGCGCCGCCGCGTGTTCCAGCGCGGAACGGTCGGGAAGACGGGCGTTTGCCGGGTCGTCAAGCCCCGCCGTCCGGGCATCATGCCACAGCGCCAGAACGCCCCCCATGGCGACGTTGACCTTACCGCCGGTGGTGTCATAAAACTCCCGGCATTCCCGCAGCAGACGGATGATGTCTCCGTCCACCTCCACCGGGGAGACGCCCGCCTGATCGTTGACGGTTTTCAGGTTGTTTATGCCCGCGTAATCGTTGTAGATATCGAACAGCCGGTGATAATGCAGCAGCGTGTCGTGAATACTTTGGGCAGTTTCCGTAAACGCCGCCTGACTTTCCGCCCGGCCGCGAATCACAGTGACCGTGTCGAACAGAGTCAGATATGTGGTTTCGTAAATGGGTCGCTTTTCCCCCGCCGCTCCGGCGCAGCCGGTAAGCAGACACGCAAGCATAAGCACCGCAAGCAACTTCTTCATATCGGTTCCCTCCCTGGGGCGTTTTGCTTCCATCATAGTACCACACCCCAAAAAGACTGTAAAGAGGGAACATATCCCCCCGAAAAAACGGCGTTCACAAAAGATTTACACATTTTCGGTTGATATTCAGGGTCAAACGGTGCTATGCTGTTACGGATTTATAATGCCCGCTTTGCGAGTAGTTAGGAGCGCAGTATGTCCAAATTCTCCGTCAAAAAGCCGCTGACGGTTTTCGTTGCGGTGATCGCCATATTGGTGCTGGGCGTGGTGGCCTATTTCCGCATGACACCCGACCTGCTTCCCAATATGGACTTTCCCTATGTGCTGATCATGACCACCTACCCCGGCGCAAGCCCGGAAAAAGTGGAGCAGGAGATCACAAAGCCCATGGAGCAGGCCATGTCCACCCTGGATCACATCCAGGAGGTGACATCGGTTTCCGGCGAAAACGTGGGCATGGTCGTTCTGGAATTTACCGAGGGCGTCAACATGGACACCGTGGGCGTGGACATCCAGCAGAAAATTTCCCAGCTGTCCGCCGACTGGTCGGACACGGTGGGCACGCCCTACGTGCTGAAGATCAACCCCTCCATGCTGCCCGTGGAGGTGGCGGCGGTATCCATGGAGGGCATGGACACCGTGGAGCTGACGGAATTCCTGGACGGAACGCTGATGAATAAACTGGAAGGCGTCCCCGGCGTCGCCCGGATCACCGCCAGCGGCGAAATTCAGCAGGAGCTGCATGTGGTGCTGGATCAGAAGCGGATCGACAAGCTGAACGACCGGATCGCCGCCGCCATCAACGGCGAGCTGGACGATGCCGCCGCGGAGCTGAACGAGAAAAAGGAAGAGCTGGAGGACGCCCAGAAGCAGGTAGACGGTGCACAGTCCCAGCTCAGCGCCGGGGTCAACGCGCTGATCGACGGGGAAAAGCAGCTGAACGAGAAAAAGGCGGAGCTGACGGCCATGCGGGAGGAGCTTCAGGGTCAGCTGGAGCAGGCCCAGAGCGGACGGCAGCAGCTGGTGATCGCCTACAACGCTCTGAAGGAGCTGAACGACCAGGTAAATAACGTCCTCGCCGCCCAGCAGGAAGCCCATAACTACCGGAACACCCTCCAATCTCTCACCGACCGGCAAAGCGCCCTTGCGGGCAGGGAAAGCAGCCTTGCCCAGCTGAAACAGGACAACGAAGCCCTGGCCGCCGAGATTCAGGCGCTCCGGGAGCAGATCGCGGCCATGGATCCCGCCGATGAAAATCTGCCCGGCCTGAAGACGAAACTTGCGGAAAAGGAAGCGGCCTACAATGAAAATCAGCTGACCATCGCCCAGAGGTCGGCGGAGGTCGCGGCGGAAAAAAGCGCCCTGGAAGCGGACATGGCCGCCGCCGGTGTGACGGCGGAGACCCTGCCCGGACAGCTCGCCGCCGCCGGAGAAGCCGCCGCAGCGGCGGATGCCGCGGTGGAGGGCATCGACGCGCTGCTGGCGTCACAGGGCACCGACCGGGCGGGTCTGGCTGCCTCCGTGACGGAGACGAAGGCGCAGCTGGACGCCCTGGACGAGGGCATTGCCCAGCTGGAAAGCGCCCTGGAAGAGCTGGATAGCGGTATGCTTTCCATCGAGGAAGCCCAGGAGCTGCTCAGTGAGCAGAAAACCGCCGGTATGCTCCAGCTCAGCACCGGCGCGGCCAAGCTGGCGGTGAGCAGCGCCGCCATTTCCCAGGGCTTAAGCCAGATCGAAAGCGGTCTGGATACCGTGGAAAGCAATCGGGAGGACGCGCTTAACAAGGCCGACCTGAACAACATCGTCACCATGGAGATGGTATCGCAGATCCTCACCGCTCAGAATTTTGCCATGCCCGCGGGATATGCAGAGCAGGACGGGGTCAAATACATGGTCTCCGTGGGCGACGAGATCACCGACCAGGAGACGCTGGAAAATCTTATCCTGTTCGATCCCGGCGTTGACGGCATCGACCCGGTGCGGCTGAAGGACGTGGCGGTGGTCATGCTCACCGACAACCGGGACGAAACCTATGCCAAGCTCAACGGCAAGGACGGCATCGTGCTGAGCTTTGAAAAGCAGAGCACCTACGCAACCGCCGAGACCACCAATAATATTGAAGAACGCTTCCGCACGCTGGAGCAGGAATACCCGGGCTTGAGCTTCGTGTCCCTCATGAGTCAGGGCGACTATATCTATCTGATCGTGGACACCATTCTGAACAGCCTATTGCTCGGCGCGGTGTTCGCGATTCTGATATTGTTTTTGTTCCTGCGGGATCTGCGCCCCACGTTTATTACCCTTTGCTCCATCCCCATCAGCGTGATTTTTGCCATCGTGCTGATGTACTTCACCGGCGTGACCATCAATATGATCTCCCTGTCCGGCCTGGCCGTGGCGGTGGGTATGCTGGTGGATAACTCCGTGGTGGTCATCGAGAATATTTACCGCCTGCGGGCCAAGGGCGCCAACGTCATTCAGGCCGCCGTCTCCGGCGCGAAGCAGGTGGCGGGGGCGGTGACGGCCTCCACGCTGACCACCGTCTGCGTGTTCCTGCCCATCGTGTTCGTCACGGGCATTACCAAGCAGCTGTTCACCGATCTGGCGCTCACCATGACCTATTCCCTGCTGGCGAGCCTGATCGTCTCCCTGACCCTGGTGCCCGCCATGGCGTCGGGAATGCTGCGCAGGGAGCACGAGATCAAGCCGGGGCTGCTGGAAAAGCGTCTACTGCCCGCCTACCGCAAGGCGGTCAAGTGGTCGCTGGGGCATAAGGCGGTGGTGCTGATCGTTTCGGCGGCGCTGCTGGTGGTCACGGCGCTGGGCAGTCTCGCCAAGGGCTTCCTCTTCATGCCGGACATGGATATGCCCAGCGTGGACGTTACCATCACCATGCCGGAGGATGCGGACATGGCGGAAGCCACTTCCCTTGCCGACCAGGTGCTGGAAAGAATCGGAAAGATTGACGGCATCGAGACCGTAGGCGCCATGATGGGCGGCAGCACCTCCATGTTGAACATGGGAAGCGGAGAATCCCACGACGTGACGGTTTATATCACCCTCGCCGACGACGAGGCCAGCGGCACGGCCGTTGGCAAGCAGATCGAGGAAGCCTGCGCCGACCTTCCCTGCGAGGTGACCACCTCCTCCGCCATGATGGACATGAGTATGCTCACCGGCAGCGGCGTTGCCGTGAACGTTTACTGCGACGACATGGACACCCTCCAATCCGCCGCCGCCCAGGTCGGCAAGGCGCTGGCGGACATCCCCGGCGTGGCGGAGGTTTCCGACGGCCTGGAGGACGCTTCCCCTGCCCTCCACGTGGCCATTGACCGCAACGCCGCCATGAAGCACGGTCTGACCGTGGCGCAGATCTATATGGAGCTGGCCTCCGGCCTGACGGGCAGCGCCACCGCCGCGACCCTGGAGCTGGACGGCGTTTCTACGGACGTCATTATCGAAAAGCCCGAAGGATCGGTGCCGGACGTGGATTCCCTGCGGGATTACGTCTTTGAAGTCACCAAACAGGACGGCACCGTGGAGGAAGTTCCCCTGAGCGACTTTGCTGAGGTACAGGAGACGTCCAGTCTCGGCTCCATCCGCCGCATCAATCAGCGGCGCTACCTCTCCGTCACCGCGACTCTGGAGGAAGGCTACAACGTCACCTTGATTACCGCCAAGGCGCAGGACGTTGTGGGCGCGCTTGACCTGGGCGACGGCGTCAGCTACACCTTTACCGGCGAAAACGAGACCATCATGGAAGCCGTGCGCCAGCTGCTGCTGATGCTGGTTCTGGGCATATTGCTTGTGTACCTCGTGATGGTCGCCCAGTTCCAGAGCCTGAAATCCCCCTTCATCGTCATGTTTACCATCCCCCTGGCCTTTACCGGCGGATTCATGGCGCTGCTGATGTGCGGCATGGAGATCAGCGTCATTTCCCTCATCGGCTTCGTGATGCTCACCGGCATCATCGTCAACAACGGCATCGTGCTGGTGGACTACATCAACCAGCTCCGCCAGGACGGCATAGAGCGCCGCACGGCCATCGAGGAAGCGGGCGTCACCAGAATGCGCCCCATCCTGATGACCACCATCACCACGGTGCTGGGGCTGGTGGACATGGCGGTACACAAGACCGCAGGCACGTCGCTGATGAAGCCCGTCGCCATCGTGTGCATCGGCGGCCTCGTGTATGCGACGCTGATGACGCTGTTCGTGGTTCCCTGCATTTACGACATGCTGAACAAAAAAGAGCCGCGCAGCATCCGGGAAGAGGATCTGAAGCTGCTGGATATCTGAGTGTATAAAGCAAATTCCGCCCCCGGCCGAAAGCCAGGGGCGGAATTTTATCAATGTGAGGATCCGCTGGCCGCTTCCGCCTTCTGGGCTTCCAGGATCTCCGCGGCGTTCAGGGAACGGATGACGCTGTAGCTGTCAAACCGGGTATCGTTGGTGGCGGCCATGAAGACCAGCTGGGCTTTGATGTCGGGAACGTTCACCAGTGCGGCCTTGGCCTCCACGTTGGCCGCGTCCACATTCTCCAGATACATCCGGCACCGCCCATCGGGCAGCTTGAAGGCGGGGTCGGCCACGCCGAAGGACAGGGTGAAATCATCGCCGCCGCAGGTGCCCATCAGCTTGGAGGCGGCTTCCTGAAGCGCCGCGTCCTTGTCGCCGTTGAAGATGTACTGATCGGAGTCGGGAAAGCGGAAATCCGCCAGCATGACCTCGTTGAAGCCCATTCCCTTCAGCTCCAGCACCACGGAGGTGATCCAGCTCAGGGTGGTGGCGTTGGTGGGATCCAGCCAGAAATAGCCCTCCTGATCCAGCCACAGTCCTGCCCGGGAAAGCATGTACAGGCCGCAGGTGACGTGCTCGTTGCCGAAATTCCAGTCCCGCAGGGAGCAGACCCGGGCGATGGTGTAGAATTTCTTGTTCATCAGGGTGTCCACCAGCGCCGCCACGGCGTCCACGTCCGTGGAAGCGGAATGCACCGCGCCATCCAAGTTAGAGGGATAGAAGAACGAGCCGTAGGGACCCTTCATGTCGATCATGACGGGCGTGCCCGCGGGGAGCCGTTCCAGCTTGCCCAGAACGCCGTTGATGTCGGTTTGCAGCATGTTGCTGGAAATGTAGTAGCCGTTGATCTGGGTCAGCTCGTTGCCGGTGTCCAGAGCGTCGCTGCCTTCATTATAATATATGGAAATGTTCTGCTGCGCCACGGGGGGCGTGGCGACCTCGCCGACGATGTCCTGGGCGGAATGCTCAAAGTCCAGGCTCGCGCCGTCGGCGGTGTACACGACGTACCGCTCCAGCCAGACGACCCAGCACAGCCAGGCGATCACGCCCACCAGCAGAAAAATCATAAGCACAATGCCCAGACGGTTCAGCACCCGCCGGGTACGATAGGGGATACTCATAATACGCTCCTTCGTTTACAGTATACGCTTCGCGGTGACGCAGCGCCAGTCGTCCTTCGCTTTCGTGGCGGTGATGGTCAGTCCGGCGGCGGTCAGGGCGTCCAGCACGTCGGAAAGCCGGGTGTCCAGAATGCCGGAGCAGATCAGGGTGCTGCGCTCGTCGAGAAACCGGGGCAGCACCGGCGCAAGGCTGATGATCACGTCCGCCACAATATTCACCAGCACCAGGTCATACCGACCCACAGCCAGGATGTCCATCAGCGCCGTGTCCTCGGTCACGTTGCCGGTGAGGGCGGTGAAGGCCGGGGCGGCGAAGCCATTGTAGGCGGCGTTCTCCCGGGCGATGTCCTCCGCTTTAGGGTCGATGTCAATGCCAATGGCGGATTCCGCCCCCAGACGCAGGGCGGCGATGGACAGTATCCCGCTGCCGCTGCCAAGATCGAGGCAGTGGAAGCCGGGCTTCACCACGTCCTCCATAACCTCCATCACCATCTGGGTGGAGGGGTGCGCGCCGGTGCCGAAGGTCAGGCCGGGGTCGAGAATGACCTTGAGCCGGTCAGTGGGTTCCTCCGCCAGCCAGTAAGGCAGCACCACGATACGTTCGCCGATCTCCTGCGGCGGGTAATTGTCCTTCCAGCTTTCCTCCCAGTTGGTTTCGGGGAGGGGAGCGTCGGTCATGGTCAGCCCCAGCGCCTGCACCGCCGCGTCCAGACGCTTCCGACCGGTTTCGTCGGTGTCTTCCAGATACAGCTTGATGCGGGAAAGCCCTTCCAGCTTTTTTTGCAGCCCCTCGTCGATGTAGTCCCAATACGCCCGGTTTTCCTCCAGAAACGTCTCAAATTCCGACTGGTCTTCAATGACCAGATCGGAAAATCCCCGGGCGCTGAGGGCGGTAACCACAGCGTCGATGCTCTGGGGCGTGGTTTCAACGGTAAATTCCAGCCATGCCATGGCGGAGTCCTCCTAATTTACACAAATCCACGTTACATTCTACCGCAAACAGAGGAAAATGACAACCAATAATCTCTGAATTTTTTGTGTATTGACTTCCTATTTTGGGAAAAGTGGTATATAATACCTCTTGCAATATCATGGACAGAGAAGCGCCCAGCTTTTCTGCCGTAACTTTCTTCCATCAGGAGTCTGACATGATCGAAACAAAAACACTGCTTCCCGGCGTGACCCTGCGTGCCTGCCGGGACGACCGGTTCAAGCAGGGGTGCCTGAGCTTCCAGCTGGTGCGCCCCATGGCAAAGGCGGAATCCGCCCAAAACGTGCTGATCCCCTCCGTGCTGCTCCGGGGTACAAAGCGCTGCCCCGACCTTCGCGCCATTACGGAAAATTTGGACGAGCTGTACGGTGCTTCCGTCAGCCCGCTGGTGCGCCGGGTGGGGGACTACCAGACCACCGGCCTTTACTGCAGCTTTATGGACGACCGCTTTGCCCTCCCCGGCGATCAGGTGCTTGCCCCCATGATTCAGTTTCTGGAGGAGCTTCTTCTGGATTTCCCCACGGAGGGGGATGGGTTCCTGCCTGCCTTTGTGGAGGGGGAAAAGAAGAACCTCATTTCCACCATTGAATCCGAGCTGAACGACAAGAGCGTCTACGCCATGGGAAAGCTGCTGAAAATCATGTGCCGGGGCGACAGCTTCGGTCTGCCCCGTCTTGGTGAGGCGGAGGACGTGGCGGTTATCCACCCGGTGGGGCTGCTGACCCATTACCGGAACATCCTCCGGGAAAGCAGAATCGAAATTTTCTACGTAGGCAGCGCCCCGGCGGAGACGGTCGCGGAATATCTTTCTCCGCTGCTGCTTAGGCTGGGCGGCCGGGAAGGCACCCTTCCGCCCCAGACGCCCTTCCACCCCTGCCCCGGGCAGGACGTAATAGAGACGATGGACGTCTCCCAGGGGAAGCTCTGCATGGGCTTCGTCACCCCCATCGTCAACCGGGATAAGGAATTTCCCGCCATGCAGGTGTTCAACACCATTTTCGGCGCGGGCATGACCTCCAAGCTGTTCCTCAACGTCCGGGAGGCGATGTCATTGTGCTACCGGATCGGATCGTCCTATTACGGCGCGAAGGGCATTCTCACCGTGGGCGCGGGCATCGACTTTGACAGAGAGCAGCTGGCACGGGACGAAATCCTTCGCCAGCTGGACGCCTGCCGCCGTGGAGAAATCACCCGGGAAGAGCTGACCGCCGGAAAGGAAGCCATTCTCAGTTCCCTTCGCGCCACCTCCGATTCCCCCGGCGCCATTGAGGGCTACTATGCCACCGCGTGCTTAAGCGGCCTGAACATGACCCCGGAGCGCTACATGGAAGCGGTGGAGAGGGTCAGCCTTGATGAGGTCATAGCGGCGGCGCAGACCGTGACGCTCCACAGCACCTATTTTCTGAAAGGAGAGAGCCAATGACGAAGCAGTTTTACCCCGAACTGGACGAAACGCTGTACCGGGAAACCCTGGAAAACGGGCTGACGGTTCTGGTGGTTCCCCGGAAGGGCTTTACGAAAAAGCTTGCCTATTTTGTCACGGACTTTGGCTCCATCCATACGGATTTCCTTCTGGACGGGAAGGAATACCACGCCCCCGCCGGTGTTGCCCACTATCTGGAGCACAAGATGTTCGACCTGCCGGGCGACCGGGACGTGCCGGCGGAGTTTGCCGCCCTGGGCGCTTCCGTCAACGCCTTTACCAGCTACGACATGACGGCCTATTATTTTTCCTGCACCGACCACTTTGACGAATGCCTGCGGCTGCTGCTGGAATTTGTGTCCACCCCCTATTTCACGGAAGGGAGCGTGGAAAAAGAGCGGGGCATCATCGACCAGGAGATCGGCATGAACGAGGACGCCCCGGACAGCGTGGTGTTTGATAACCTGATGGCGGCCATGTATGCCGTCCATCCCATCCGCCGGCCCATTCTCGGCACCGGTAAGACCATCCGGGAGATCACCCCGGAGGTGCTGTATACCTGCCACCGGGCGTTTTACGCCCCGGGGAATATGCTGCTGTGCGTCGTGGGCGACGTAGACCCGGAATCCGTGGCGACTGCCGCCCGGGAGGTTCTGGGCAGTGAGAAGAAGGAGACGGGCGTGAAGCTGCGCGATTGGCAGGAGGACATGACCTGCCCGAAGGCCGAAACGGAATGCTCCATGGAGGTCGCCATGCCGACCTTCAACTTAGCGTTCAAGTGCGAACCTTTGACCCACGGCGACGCGGCTATCCGGGAGGAAATGGTGGCCGACCTGGCGGCGGAAGCGCTGTTCGGCGAATCCTCGGAGCTGTATCTGCGGCTTTATGAGCAGGGCGTCATCGATTCCTCCTTCGGCGGCGGCTTCGAGACCGTGGACGGCTGCGCCATACTCCTCTGTTCCGGCGACTCCGACGACCCCCGTGCCGTCCGGGAAGCAATTCTGGAGCAGGCGGAAAGAATCGCGGCGGAGGGACTGCCGGAAAAGGCGTTTCTCAGGATGAAGCGCAGCGCCCTTGGCCGGCGCATCCGGGGGCTGGACAGCTTCGACTCCACCTGTTTCCGCCTGTGCGCGTATCATTTTTCGGACTTCGACTATTTCCGCTTCCCGGAAATCTACCGCGGCATCGGCGCGGAGGAGATCTGTGATTTCCTCCGCCGGGCAGTCCGGGCGGAACGGTGCAGCCTGTCCGTGATCTATCCTGTCAACAAGGAGGCACAATCATGATCCCTGCCAACTATTCAACCATTTCCTTCCCCTCTCTCGGCATCGAGGTGAACCCCAGCCGCACCCTGGCGCTGGGGCCGCTGACCATCCACTATTACGGCCTCATCATCGCCATCGGATTGATGCTGGCGGTGGTTTACGCCTGCCGCCGGAGCAGCCAGTTCGGTATCAGGCAGGACGACCTGCTGGACGGCGTGCTGTGGATCACGCCCTTTTCCATCGTCTGCGCCCGGGCGTATTACTGCATTTTCTCCTGGGCGGATTACGCCGAGAACCCCATTTCCGTGCTGTACATCTGGAACGGCGGCCTTGCCATTTACGGCGGCGTTCTGGGCGCGGTGATTGGCGTGCTGGTGCTGTGCCGCATCAAGAGGATCAAGATCGGCGCCTTGCTGGATATGGCAGCGCTGGGCTTCCTTATCGGCCAGTCCATCGGCCGGTGGGGCAATTTCGTCAACCGGGAAGCCTTCGGCGCGGCGACGGACAGCTTCTTCCGCATGGGGCTGTACAACACCGTCACCGGTGCGTGGGAATACTATCATCCGACGTTCCTGTATGAATCGGTGTGGAATGCCGTAGGCTTTGTGCTGCTGCACTTCCTGTCAAAGCATCGGCAGTATGACGGGCAGATCGCCCTGGGGTACGTGGCCTGGTACGGCCTTGGCCGCTGCCTGATCGAGGGACTGCGGATGGACAGCCTGTACTGGGGTTCCGTCCGGGTCAGCCAGCTGCTGGCGGGAGTGAGCTGCGCGGCGGCGGTAAGCGTGCTGATCTGGCAGCGCTTCCGTCCCCACGACAAGGCCGACCTATTCGTGAATCAGGTCGCCGCCCGTGCTGCGGAGAACGCAGAGCAGACCCGGGAAAACGAAACGAAGGAATAAAGGAACATCTGATGAACCCCGGGGTCTGTGCAGACCCCGGGCTTTAGCGTGTGGATGCTCTGGCGATGATGTTGGAGGTCGTGATATAGGTCTGGATCTGCGTGTTGGGGCGACGGATCATGTCCGTCAGGAACTTTGCGGCCTGGGTGCCCATATCCCGGACGTTGATGTCCACCACCGTCAGCGGCGGTTCGATCATCTGGGAAAAGGGGAAATTGTCAAAGGCCATAATGCCGATATCCTTCGGAATGCGCAGCCCCTTTTTATTGACTGCGTCCACGCACCCCAGGGCAATGTAATTGTTGGCGCAGATAATGGCGTCCGGCAGTTCCTTCTGACTCAGAAGACCTTCCGCCATGCGGAAGCCGTCTGCCCGGGTGGATTCCCCCAGCCAGATATATTGATCTTCCAGCTGCGCCCCTGCGTTGGAAAGCCCCTGCTTCACGCCCTGCAAACGGAGGGCGGAACCCAGATCATAGGATTTTCCGCCGATAAAGGCAAGGCGCTTATATCCCCGCGACAGAAGGAAGCTTGCGGCGACCGTGCCGGAGTAGGTGTTGCTGTTGTCGATCCAGCAGACCTGGCTGTCAAAATCCGGCGCGCCCAGAACAATGTGGGGAAATTGCAGCCGGGTCAGCACGGCGGCCAGGGGATGGGACATGACGCCCACATGAATGGCAATGGCGTCCGCGCTGCGGCGGGAGATGATCTCCTCGGCAATGCCGCAGGCAGAGGTCGCGTCCGCGCCCCGGAGAATCAGCCGGTATCCCCGCTTGCAGAGCGCTTCCTCCAGACCGGAAATGATCTCAAACATATGGGGATTCTGAAAAGCGGCGTTGGGAGCAAGACTCGCCAGCAGCACGACCGTGTGATTGGAGCCGCTGGCAAAGCTCTGGGCATTGGCGTTGGGATAATAATTCATCTCCCGCATGATGCCGCGAACATGCTCGGCCGTCTTTTCGGAAATGCTGTAATGTCCGTTCAGAACCTTGGAGACAGTGGAAATAGAGACCCCCGCCGCCTTGGCCACATCCTTAATGGTAATACCCATCGTTTCTTCACCACCCTATTTTCAGTATAGCATAATTTTCCCCGACCCGAAAGGGTCGGGGAAAAATTTACCGGAAAGTTACGGCAAATCCACCGGGGGACAGGACGCCGTTCTGGAATCCCTCTGCCCAATACAGCGTTTCTTCAGAGGAAGAAACTGCGGCATCGGTCTTCCCCGCGTTGATGCAGACCGTCACGGACTCCGCTCCGGTATCCCTGCGGAAACGGATCACGCGGCTGCCCTCCTCAGCGTCCAGCATCTGAAAAGCGCCTTCCCGCAATGGGGATAAGGCGCGGCGCATGGCGATGGCTTTCCGGAAAAAGCCCAGCAGCGCCAGATCGCCGCCCTTCCATGGCATGGGCGCGCGGTATTCCTCCTCCCCAACGCCCTGAACGCCAAGTTCGTCTCCGTAAAAGACGGTGGGCATTCCCACGAAGCACATCATGAACAGGATGGCAAGGCGATAGCTCGCGGTATCCCCGCCGCACAGCGACAGAAAGCGGCTGACATCGTGACTGTCCAGCAGATTCAGCTGCGCCGGGAGCATCTGCAACCGGTAGCGCATGAGCATATCCGTAATGCGCCCAGAAAAGGCTGCCGCATCAATGCGCTTTTCGGCGAAAAACGCGCTGCAGTGCTTCCGGAAGTCATAGTTCATGGTGGAGTCGAACATGTCTCCCTGAAGCCAGTGACCGGCGCTCTCCCACACCTCACCGATCAGCAGCGCTTCCGGATTCTCGCCCTTGACCGCATCGCGGAACGCCCGCCAGAAGCCGTCGTTGACCTCGCTGGCCACGTCCAGCCGCCAGCCGTCGATGCCGTATTCCCGCACCCAGTAAGCGCCCACGTCACAGAAGTATTTCTGCACCTCCGGGTTTGCGGTATTCAGCTTTGGCATCATGCGCTCGTAGGCAAAGCAGGCGTAGTCCGGAATTTCCTCCGGGGTTTCTGGACGATGCACGGGGAAGGTCAGATCGTAGAACCAGTCTCTGTAGCGGGACTTCTCCTGATTTTTGACCACGTCCTCAAAGGCGAAGAAATGCCAGCCGCAGTGATTGAACACGCCGTCGATGATGACCCGCATACCGGCGGCGTGGAGCGTATTGACCATCGTCCGAAACGCTTCATTCCCGCCGAAGCAGGGGTCAACATGGTAATAGTCCAGCAGGTCATACTTGTGGTATTCCCCGGCGGCGAAAATCGGATTCAGATACACGCAGTTGACGCCCAGCGCTTTCAGGTAGTCCACATTCTGCGCAACGCCGTCCAGCGTTCCGCCGAGTCTGCCCCGAACCGTTTGCTGCTCAAAGCGCTGTGAATGGGGTCGCCCGGAAATTTCGCATCTGCCGGACGCGAAGCTGTCCGGGAAAATATTATATACGACGGCATCCTTTACCCACGCCGGTACGCGGGCAATGTCACTGCGGTGATTGAACGGAAGCTTGAAGTACTCCGAGCGATCCTGCGCAAGCCGGTCGGTAAAGAGATTGCTGTAGTAAAGCTTCGTCTCCGCGCCATCGTCCAGCCGGAAGTAGTAATAGACCCGGTTATAGGGGCTGTCCACAACTACCTGCCAGTAATCGTGGCAGGCATCCGACAGAACCTTTTCCATGGGGACGGAGGTAAACAGGATCGGATTTACCCGGCATGCGGTGTCGGCGTAGAAAAGCGTCACCCGCTGCAGGTCGTCTTTGGCGCAGCGCAGGCGGTAAACGATGCGGCGCTCATCCAGCCCGCAGCAGTATTCCGACATGGGAATGTGCAAAACAGCGTCCAGCTTCATCCCTTGACACCTCCAGCCGTCAGCCCGGAGGTCATGTACTTCTGGCACAGGAAGAAAATCACAAGTACGGGCAGAGATACGGTAATGGCCGCCGCCGCGAATACCGGCCAGGAGCCGGTCATCTCCGTCGCCTGGAGGGCGTTCAGTCCGGCGGCCAGGGTGTACTTGCTTTCCCCGGTCAGGAAGGTCGTGGCGTAGATGTATTCGTTCCACACATAGATCAGCACCTGCAATGCGGTGGTGATGATGCTGGGCTTTGCCAGGGGCATGACGATTTTCAGGACGATCTGCCCATCGGAAGCGCCGTCGATTCTGGCGGCTTCCTCAATTTCCGTTGGGATGGTGTCAAAATAGCCCTTGGTGTTCCACAGGCTGAACACCGCCATAGTCCCCGTGTAAACCAGAATCAGCCCCAGCCGGGTATTGACCAGCCCCATCGGCCGCAGCAGGCGGTAGATCGCGAACATGGACAGAATCGCCGGGAAGGAATTCAGCAGAACCAGGCATCGCAGAATGGCTTTTCTTCCCGGAAAGCGGCGGCGGGAGAAGCAGTAGGCCGCCGGAACCGCCACCAGAAGGGACAGAAAAACGGTCACGACTGCCAGAAAAACGGTATTCCGGAACCAGAGGGTGATGTTCTCCCCAAAGAGAACCTCCCGGTAGTTTTTCAGGGTGAAATTCCTGGGGATGAATGAGAAATCCGAGCTGAGCAGGCTGTTTGACCCGTTGAAGGAGACGCTCAGAGCATAGAGAATGGGGATCAGCGTCAGAAAGCACAGCGCAATGAAAAAGGCATTCAGCGCCGTCAGCCCGACGCCTTCCCTCCATCTGCGTTTCGTCATCAGGCATCCTCCTTCAGCTGGAATTTTGCGGAGAACAGGAGCAGAAGTGCAAAAATAATCATGGAAATGGCCGAGGAATAGCCGTAATTGTTGGTGATAAACGCGTTTTCGTAGGCGTAGGTCAGGATGGTGTGGAAGCCCGAGCCGGTTTTCGCGCCGGCCTGCTGCGTCAGCAGGTAGACGACGTCGAACTGCTTGAAGGTGGTAAACACCGTGATGATCACAGCCGGGGCAATGATGGGGCGCATGGCTGGGATGGTAATGTACTTTGCCCGGGCGAACGCGCCTGCGCCGTCCAGAGTGGCGCTTTCATAGTAGCTTTTGTCGATGCTCTGCAAGGCCCCGTCCATAATCATGATCATGAAGGGCAGCGCCAGCCACAGATTGACCACGGTGCAGCTCAGAAAGGCCGATACGTCGGAAGAAAGCCACTTGACCGCAGTCAGCCCCAGCTTGTCCATCCACTGATTCAGCAGGCCGAACTGGGTGTTGAACATTCCGGTTTTCCAGAGCAGGATCCCCACATATCCGGGCATGGCCCAGGGGAACATCAGCACCGTTTTGTAGAGCTTGCGCAGCCGGAGCTTTTCGATATTCAGAAGGTTTGCAAGGAAAAAGGCGATGGCCAGCTGCAAAACCATGCTGACGACCGTCCAAAGGATCGTTGCCAGCAGCGCGGACAGGAAGCCGGAATCAAACACGAACAGCGCCCGGATGTAGTTATCCAGCCCCACCAGGGTAAAGTCAAACCAGTGATAGACATTCATATTGGTCAGACTGATGTAAAAGGTATAGAGGATGGGAAACACCACCATCAGCCCGATCAGCAGCAGGGAGGGCGCCGACCATGCGTAGGAGCGTATCCATTCCTTCCGTTTCTTTTTCTCCATGGCGTACTCCCTTTATTGCATCCCCGCGATCAGGCTTTTCGCCTGTTCTTCGGCCGCCTGGAAGCTGGAGGGGATATCCTTGCCGGACAGGTTCACATCGGTCAAAAGGTTACTGACCACCGTCCACATAACGTCCATTTCGGGAATATTGGGCATGGGGACGGCAATTTCCGCCGTCTGCCGCATGGCCTGCACCAGAGCGTCCTCCGCGACGCGGGCGTCTTCATAGCAGCTGCCGTTTGCCGGGGCGCACCCGCTGGCCAGCGCCAGAGACGTGCCGATCTCCGGTTTTGCCAACGCCGCCAGCAGCTGCTTTACCGCTGCGGTTTTCTCCTCGGCGGCAGCTTTCAGAACGTGAACGCCCTGCACGCCGGAGTAGGGAGCCAGGGCAAGGCCGGTTTCGTCCACCGTCGGCATGGGGGCGATGCCCAGATCGATTCCGGCCTCTCGGGCAGAGGGAACCATCCAGGGGCCGCCGATGGTGGCGTCCGCCTTTCCTTCCAGGAACAGTGTGTTCACGGTATTGTATTCCGTCTCCCCCGGCATCAGCTTTACAAATTTCAGATGGTACGCAAGCGCATCCTGCACGGCCTGCCCGTCGGGGAAGGGCGTTCCGCTGCTGTCAATGATGGAGCCGCCGAAGCCGTGGATCCAGGCGGCGGAATAGTAGGCGGTGCTGTGCTGCTCCACAAAGCCGTAGCGCCCCCGGCCGGTGTTGTTCTCCATATAGGCGTAAAGTTCTTCCGTTGTGGCGGGAACCTCGTCATCCTGCATATAACGGCGGTTGTACATGAACAGCAGCGTTTCAAAATACAGCGGCAGCTGATACAGGGTGTCCTTGTAGGTGGCCGCCTGAAGGGTCATGGGCAGGAAATTGTCCAGCGCCCCTTCCTCCAGCAGCGGCTCCACCGGGGCCAGAATCCCCATTTCGGCAAAAACGCCGATCTTATCATGGGCAAACAGAAAAAGATCCGGGGCGGCGGAGGGGTCATTGCCCACCAGCTTCAGGGAATCGGTCAGGCTGGTTTTCTTTTCAAATTGAATATCCAGCTCCGGCACGGCCTGCGCCAGATAATCGGAAAGGGCGGTGATCACCGCGTCTTCCTTGTCGTGCCAGATGACCAGTTTGTTTGCGTCCGCGCTGTCCGTTTTGCCGCCGCAGGCGGTCAGGCTCAGCAGCATCGCAAAGCATAAAATCAGAGTGAGAAACCGTTTCATAAAAGCCTCCTTGATAGACCGTCAGCGGGTACACGGCTGACGTGTACCCGCCGGGGATACGGTTGCGTATTTTTAGCTCTTTTTCTTCTTTGCCACGATCGCCGCGCCGCCGCCGAGAAGGACGACTGCGGCGATAACGCCGACAACTGCGCCGGTATTGCTGTTCCCCGCCGCTTCCTGGGGCGCTTCCGTGGAAGCGGGGACGGTTGTCTCGGCCGCAGGCTCAGTGGCCGCGGCATCCTGCGCAGGCTCTTCGTAGAAGACCTGTGCGTTTTCGGCGTCGGTCACCACGACCCAGACCTCTTTGCCGGTCTCGACGGACAGATCCGTCGTCTGGACGGCGCCCTCATTGGCGTTGATAATTACGGAGTTGATCCAGCCGGGAACCTGGATATTGTACCAGTCACCGTCCTTGGTCAGCGCTTCACCGGGCCAGGAGGCGAAGGCATTGGTGCCGTCCGGCGCGGACCACGCCCAGCAGCTGGGGTCAGCCCAATCTGCGGGAACCTGGGCATGTACGGTCACGTCGTCCACGGCCTTGTCGGGGTCTTCATAGCTCAGCTCGTAGGTCAGATCCTCGTATACGGTGATCCAGAGTTCCTTCCCTTCAATGCTGACGTCCTCGGTCTGGACGGTTCCTTCGTTGCCGTTGATGATCAGGGAGTTGACCCAGGTGGGGGCTTTGCAGGTGAACCAGCCGTTGTCCCCCTCCTGCATGGCCTTGCCCGGCCAGCTTTCAAAGGCGTTGGTGCCGTCCGGCGCAGACCATGCCCACAGATTTACGGTTTTCCAGGACAGGGGAACATAGGCGTGAACAACAAACTTTTCAACATACGCAGGAATCTCGCCCCGCAGCTGGGCCTCATAGGAAACGGAAGCGGTCAGATCTTCCGCGACCGTGATCCAGACCTCTTTACCGGCCTCTACCACGATGCCATCGGTCTGAACGGCCGCGTCGGTGCCCTGATTGGCGTTTACGATGACGTTCTGGACAAAGGCGGGAACGTAGGTGTAATACCACCCCTCAGCCAGGGGATCCATTTCCTCGCCCGGCCAAGCCGCAAAGGCGTTGGTGCCATCATCCGCCCAAGCCCACAGATTCGGGGTGCCCCAGCCCTCCGGAACCTGGACGACCACAGGAATCATGGTTTCGTCCGTATTCTCCTCCGCAAAAGCCGTCATAGCCAGCATTCCGAGCAGCATCATAACGGACAGCAAAGCAGCAAATATTTTTTTCATGGTTTACCCTCCTGTTTTTTGTTGGTAAGCCCAATATAGCACCTGGGATTCCCATCGTCAACGCCGGGTTGCGAAAGTAGTTTCGCAAAGAATTATGGATGATTTGCAGTAATATACAGCGGTATTTTTGTGCAATCTGTACTTATAACCACACATTTTTTATGGAATCTATTCTTTGTAATCTCTTGATGAAAGAAACTGCTTTCTCACTTTGTCTCCGGCGGACACCGCCCTTACATCAAGGCGGGAAATAGTATCAGGGGGTCAGGCAAAAGCCTGACCCCCCTTGCGTTACTTCATAAATTTATCGATGGCCTGACACAGGTCGTCAATGGCGTCCTCGTCCCCGGCGGCTACCGCGTCTACCATGCAGTGGCGCATGTGGTCTTTCAGGATCACCTTGCCGGTGTTGTCCAGGGCGGAGCGCACCGCCGCCAGCTGAATCAGCACCTCCGAGCAGTCGTGTCCCTCCTCCACCATCCGCTTCACCTTTTCCAGGTGGCCGATGGCGCGGGACAGTCGGTTCAGCACGGCCTTCTGATTTTCGTGGACATGGCCGTGGCTGTGGGGAATGCCGTGGGCGTGGAGATAAGCATGGTCGTGCTCGTGCTCGTGATCATGGGTGTGTTCGGTCATCGTCTTGCCCCTCTTTCTTGGGTGAAACATGCTGGCTTTCCACCACCGGTCGGCAAAAGGCTGACCGCTGCTGACGAAATACCATTGCTTTGTGGTGCTGCCGTTTCAGAAGGCAGGTTCTCATTTTCCGCTTTCGCGTCCGAGCCTGGCCTGAAACGGATGCATGCCTGTTCTTCCTCCGAAAGAGAGTTGAACCAATCCCACCACTGCTCGTCGCTTGTAGTCATCTTCTGATCGTTTTCCGCTGCAAATGCCAGAATGCACACCGAAGAAAGCATAAGCGCTGCCAATAGAATTGACAAAATCTTTTTCATAACGCCCTCCTGCGATTTAAACGCAGTCTTCGCTCTGAAACGAAAGATCACAACATAAATTACACTTCTTACAGTATACCTTTTTTCTTCACGCTCCGCAAGCCCTCCGGGGGGATTTCTGTGCAAAAATAAATGGTTTGACAGATGCGCCTTTCGTGAGTATAATAGTAGGGAACCTCTGAATGGATCGCCTTCGGCAGATCGGCGGATCCTTTGCCCCATCCGCGCAGTTCTGAAGGCGGGAAATATTGCACAGCCGTTGCCGGCGCAAGCCGGCCTACGGATGCGGCATTGCCCCTTGCGGGTACATACGGCATTCCTCCGCTTTCAGGCTTTCGGCTGAGCCGAGATCCTCCTCCGCCGGCTCTCGCCGATTTACCGATTGAATCAGAGCTTCCGTAGAAAAAATCAAGGAGGCATTCCTATGCATATCGATTCCGACCACGTGGCCGGCGGCCATACCCACGCCCACGACCATCCCCACGATCACGCCCACCTCCACGCCGACGGCGCGGAGCATACCCACGTCCATGACTGCGGTCAGGACTGCGCGTCCTGCGCCGGCGCCTGCGAGCATACGCCCATGGAGGAGCTGGTGGCGCTGATGAAGTACATGGTCGGCCACAACGCCGCCCATGCCAAGGAGCTGGCCGACCTGGCCGTCCAGCTGGACAAGGCCGGCGACCACACCGCTTACGAGCAGGTCATGGCCGCCGTATCCGACTTCGAGAAGGGCAACATGCGCCTGAGCGTCGTGCTGACCAGCCTTGAGGTTAAGGGAACCTCTGAATAAATCGTCTGCGGCTGTGAGCGGATCTTTTCCGCCCA
>DJNI01000072.1:0-6972 GCA_002436765.1 Clostridiales bacterium UBA6468 | reverse complement strand
TATAGCGCAGCCGTTGCCGGCGTAAGCCGGCTTACGGATGCGGCATACCCCTTGCGGGTACATAAAGTATTTCTCCGTTTCCGGTACCTCGATTGGCCGAAAAATCTCTCGCTCACAGCTCTTGCCCATTTAATCAGAAGTTCCCAAGTAAAGGAGGGATAGACAATGTGTCTTTCTACCGTTTATAAAAACAAGCTCACCCCGGAAACGATCGTGATGCGCAACGTCATGAAGATCGAGTGCCGGGACGGCATGGTGATCCTCACTGACCTGATGGAGCGTCAGATGGCCATTGAGGGTACGCTGGAAATGGCAAATCTGGTAGACGGCGTCGCCGTTGTGAAAGAGAACATTCCCGCATGATTTTTCTCCCGGATGGCAGTGCCGTCCGGGAGAAATTCTGTATATCCCGCCGCCTTTTGGAAAAGCTACTTCCAAGAGGTGACGGGATTTGATTATGTCTTATGTGCGCACCGTCGCGCTGTATCTGGTGCTGATCGTCTGCGTCCGGCTGATGGGCAAGCGGCAGATCGGGGAGATGGAGCCGACGGAGTTCGTGGTGACCATGCTGCTGGCAAATCTGGCGGCGATCCCCATGCAGGACGGGGCGATCCCCCTGTACTCCGGGCTGGTGCCGATATTGACGGTCCTGGGGGCGGAGCTGGTGCTGTCCGGGCTGATTCTGTACAGCGTGAGGTTCCGGCGGCTGCTGTGCGGCAAGCCGGTGATCCTGATCGAAAACGGGAAGCTGGTGCAGGACAATCTCCGCCGCACACGGGTGACGCTGGACGAGCTGACAGGGCATCTGCGGGAAAAGGATGTGCTGGACATCACCGCCGTGCAGTATGCCATTCTGGAGACCGACGGGAATCTTTCCGTGTTCCCCTTCCCCAAGGAGCGTCCCGCCAGCGCCAAGGACGCGGGGATTCACCCCAAGCCACGGTTTCTCCCGGTAACCATTGTGGAGGACGGCTTCCTGTCCCGGGAAAATCTGGGTAGGGCAGGGAAGGACGAAGCGTGGCTGAAGCAGGTCTTGCGGGAGCACCGGACGGAGATCGCGGACACATTGCTCCTGACGGTGGACGCCGGGAACAAGGTCGTGTGGCTGGGAAAGGAGTACGGCAGGTGAAGCGCAGCTGGATCGGATTTGCTTTGCTTCTGGTGCTTCTGGCCGGGGGCGTTGCCGCCACATTTGGCATGGCCAAGTGCCACGAACCCATCGCGCGGGATTTGGAAAACGCCGCAAAAACGGCGCTTCAGGGAGACATGGCGCAGGGAGAAGCGCTGATGCTCCAGGCGCGGGACGCCTGGGGGCGCAGCCGCCATCTGGGCGCCTGCTTTGCCGACCACACGCCCATGGAGGAGATCGACGCTCTGTTCGCCCAGGTAGAGGTCTACGCCGCCGCCCGGGAGGAAACGGACTTCGCCGCCGGGTGCGCCGCCCTTTCCCGGAAGGTGGACGCCATGGGACAGGCTCACGGGGCGTCCTGGTGGAATTTATTTTAGGGCAGCACCGCGAATTGCGTCTGCGAGTCTCGGCCGTCTTTTCGCCCCGCTTCTTCCCTTTGAAAAACGGGAAATATTGCACAGCCGCTGCCGGCGTAAGCCGGCTTACGGATGCGGCATACCCCCGGCGGGCACATACAGGATTCCGCCGCCTTTGATACCTCGATTGGCCGAAAAATCTTTCGCTCACGGTTCTCGCCGATTTCATCAGAGGCTCCTGAAAAAGCACATCACAGCCTATTGCGGAATGCGATCGGGGAATTGCCCCGCAGACAAAAAGCCGTGCCGGAGGATTCCTCCGGCACGGCTTGAACGATATGGAATTAACCGAACACGGACAGCAGGAAGCCGGCCGCGATGGCGGAGCCGATAACGCCGGCCACGTTGGGACCCATGGCGTGCATCAGCAGGAAGTTTGACGGATTCTCCTTCTGGCCGACGACCTGGGAGACACGGGCCGCCATCGGGACCGCGGACACGCCTGCGGAGCCGATCAGCGGGTTGACCTTCTTGCCGGTGACCTTGCACATGATGTTGCCGCCGATCAGGCCGCCAGCGGTGGAGATGCCGAAGGCGACAAGGCCGAGGAAGACGATCTTGATGGTGTCGAGCTTCAGGAAGTTCGAGGCGACCATCGTCGCGCCGACGGACGTGGAGAGCATGATGGTGATGATGTTCATCAGCGCGTTCTGCACGGTATCGGACAGGCGGTCGGTCACGCCGCACTCGCGGAACAGGTTGCCGAGCATCAGGCAGCCGATCAGCGGAGCCGTGGACGGGAGCAGGAGGACGACAAAGATCGTGACGATGATCGGGAAGAGAATCTTCTCGGTCTTGCTGACCGGGCGGGTCTGCGTCATCTTGATCTTGCGGTCTTCCGCAGAGGTCATGAGCTTCATGATCGGCGGCTGGATCAGCGGGATCAGCGCCATGTAGGAATACGCGGCGATGGCGATCGCGCCGAGCAGCTCCGGAGCGAGCTTCGTGGTGAGGAAGATGGCCGTCGGGCCGTCTGCGCCGCCGATGATGCCGATGGAGGCCGCCTGCGGGCCGGTGAAGCCGAGCAGGATCGCGCCGAAGAAGGCGACGAACACGCCGAGCTGGGCCGCCGCGCCGAGGAGCAGGCTCTTCGGATTGGAGATCAGCGGGCCAAAGTCGGTCATCGCGCCGACGCCCATGAAGATGATGGACGGATAAATACCGGCCTTGACGCCGATATAGAACACGTCAAGCAGGCCCGCATTGGCCAGGATGTGGCCGTAGCTGTGATAATACTGGCTGGCCGGATCCAGGAATGCATCCCAGAGCTCCGGATGATACAGCGCGTTCGTTGCATTCAGCTCCGCGGACAGGCCGGGGAAATAGCTGATGTTGGCAAGCAGGCAGCCGAACGCGATGCCGACGAGCAGCAGCGGCTCGAAGCCTCTTGACAATGCCGAGGTACAGCAGCACGCAGGCGATGACCAGCATCACCAGATTCTGCCAGCCGCCGTCGGCAAAGCCGGCGAAAATGGCGTTGAAGCCGGAACCCTGCCACAGGTTTAACAGAATTTCACCAACATTGATGCTCATGGCCTATCCTCCTTAGCCGAGGACGACCAGAGTAGCGCCGGTGTCGACGGTGGAGCCCTTGGAAACCAGGACCTGCTTCACGGTGCAGGCCTTGGGCGCCAGAATTTCGTTTTCCATCTTCATGGCTTCCAGAACCACCAGAACGTCGCCCTCCTTCACGGCCTGACCTGCGGTGACGTTCACCTTCAGGATGTTGCCGGGCATGGGAGCGGTGACGGCCTCACCGGCCACGGGAGCGGCAGCGGCGGGGGCGGGGGCGGCCGCAGGAGCGGCCACGGGGGCAGGGGCGGCAGCGGGAGCGGCCGGGGCGGCAGTGGGGACAATGGCCTCGTACTCGTCCAGCAGCATTGCCTTGCCGGCTTCGACCTCCACCTCGTAGGTGCGGCCGTTCAGAGTCACTTTGTATTTCATGATTATTTGACCTCCTTGATGGAAATGAAGCGCAGCTCGTTCAGGGGCTTGCCCATCTTATCGGCCACGATGGCCATGAGCATAGCGGCGGTTTTGGGTTCGACATCGTAAAGCTTCAGCTTGCCTGCGGTGCCGGGGGCAGCGGGGGCGTCGGGGGCAGGAGCGTCGGTGACGGCGGCCACGGCGGCCTTGGCGGCGTCGGAGTGGGCGGCGACCTTCTTCTCCTGGGCGATGAAGGCCTTGCTCATGGCAGTGACAACGGCCATCAGCAGGATCAGGCCGAAGAACACCACGGCGTAGCCCAGCAGCGCGACGACGGCGGCATCAACAAAACCGATGTCCGTCAAAGTGGAAGTTAACACCATAACGGTACCTCCTTAGCACTCCACGATGGAGTAGGTAGCAACGTTCTCTTCTCTGGCCTTGCGCTCCGCGAAGAACTTCTCGGCCAGGTTGGGGAAGGCGATGTAGCTCAGGACGTCCTCGTCGGACTTGGCCAGATCGCCCAGCTCCTTGCGCGCCTTGTCCACGACGGGCGGCAGGGTGTCGGCATAGCGGACGGTCAGGGGCTTCTCGTCGCCCAGGATCAGCTTCTGGATCTCGGGATCGATGGGAGCGGGGGTACGGCCGTACTCGCCGCGGCAGTAAGCCTTGATCTCCTTGGAGACGGACTTGTAGCGCTGGCCGTCCAGCACGTTGCGCACGGCCTGCACGCCGACCATCTGGGAGGTGGGGGTGACCAGCGGGGGATAGCCCATGTCCTTACGGACCTTGGGGGTCTCCACCAGAACCTCGTCGAAGCGGTCGAGAGCGTTGACCTGCTTCAGCTGGCTGAGCAGATTGCTGAGCATACCGCCGGGGATCTGATAGGTCAGGCACTGGGTGTCGGTGGCCATGGACTTGGGCATCAGGGTGCCGTCCTTGATGTACTCGTCCCGGACGACCTTGAAATAGTCGGCCATCTTCTTGGTGCAGTCGTCGTCCAGATCGACCTCGTAGCCCAGCTGACGCAGGGCGTAGGCCAGGGTCTCGGTGGCGGGCTGGGAGGTGCCGCCGGAGAAGGGAGAAATGGCGGTGTCGATGATGTCCACGCCGGCTTCCACGGCCTTCAGGTAGGTCATGAAGGCAAGACCGGTGGTGGAGTGGGTGTGCAGGTCAACGGGCAGCTCGGGAACGGCGTCCTTGATGGCGGAAACCAGATCGTAGGCTTCCTTGGGCCCCATGATACCGGCCATATCCTTGATGCAGATGGTGGAAGCGCCCATTTCCTTCAGCTCCTTCACCATTTCCAGGTACTTCTGCTGGGTGTGGACGGGAGAAGTGGTATAGCACAGGGTGCCGGAGGCGATGGCGCCGGCCTTCACGGTGGCTTCCATGGCGACCTTCAGGTTGTTCGTATCGTTGAGTGCGTCGAAGATACGGATGATGTCGATGCCGTTCTCCACGGACTTCTGCACGAAGAGCTTGACGAAGTCGTCGGGATAGTGGGAGTAACCCAGAACGTTCTGACCCCGCAGCAGCATCTGCAGCTTGGTGTTGGGCATGGCCTTGCGGATGTCGCGCAGTCTCTGCCACGGATCCTCGCCCAGATAGCGCAGGCAGGAATCGAACGTTGCGCCGCCCCAGCATTCCACGGAGTAATAGCCGGCCTTGTTCATCTCGGGCAGGATATCGGCAAAATCGGNNGTGGCGCCGCCCCAGCACTCGACTGCGTAGTAGCCGGTCTTATCGATGGTTCCCAGCATGGGAGCGAACTTGTCGTAAGGCAGGCGGGTCGCGATGAGAGACTGATTTGCGTCGCGCAGCACGGTCTCCACAAACTGAACTTTTTGAGCCATTTGTATGTAACCTCCGTAGATGGAATTTAAGTGGACGCATCGGGAAACGATGCGTCCGTATATTTTTAGACCAGGAGCCGAAGCACGGATCATGGTTAAAAACACGACGTAAAATGGAGAAGTCCCAACCTCCACCGACATATATAATACCACAAGGGGGAACGGTTGTAAATACATTTTTTTGCTTTTTCGGTACATTTATATCGTTTCTTTGCCGAAGATTAGGAAACCGGCAGTCCGGGGTTGCTTTTT
Organism: Clostridiales bacterium UBA6468; assembly: GCA_002436765.1. Taxonomy (GTDB): domain Bacteria; phylum Bacillota; class Clostridia; order Oscillospirales; family Oscillospiraceae; genus Faecousia. The sequence goes on along the minus strand of DJNI01000072.1, from coordinate 1,393 downwards.
CGGCAGGGGTATGTTACTCTGTTGAAAAAGCAAAAAGGAGAGAACCGATATGATGACCAGACGTATTGTCCCCCCCCCCCCGAGCACCCAGGTCAGAAATCAGTCCATGGAATGCTTCAAGATGGTGGCCTCCATTGTTGTGCTGTTCCTGCATGTTTCCGTCCCGGGGAAGACACAGAACCTGTTGCAGCTGCTTGCCAACGACGCGGTGGCACTGTTCTTTGCCATTACCGGGTATTTTAATTTCGGCGCGGATCAGAAAGCCCTTGCCCGCCGCCTAAAGCACCTTTTGCGGCTGTATCTGGTGGCAATCCTGTTTTCCGTGGGACTGGGGGTTGTCACCACGGAGATTTGCGGCGGCAGCTCCGTAGCATTCCTGATAACCTATTTCCCCGAACCCGAAGAGATCATGAACTGGCTGGTGATGCATCGGGATCCCCGGAACGGACAGCTCTGGTATCTTACGTCCGCATGCGTCTGCTATCTCATTGTGTACCTTTATGTCCGTTTCTTCGGCGACGAGCCGGTAAATTACCGGCCGCTGTACGGCGCCGCCTTCAGCCTGTTTGCGGTCTTTCTTGCCCTGGGATGTCTTGCACCCGCTGCGGGGACGGACATACCCATTGCCGGAAACGGCTTTTTTCTTGGCCTTCCCATGTTCACGCTGGGCATTTTCCTGAGGGAGCATCGGGAGCGTATTCTTGCGAATTTCCGCCTTACCTCCGGCAAACTTCTTGCGCTTGCAATGACCGGTTGCGCCCTTGGAATTGCGCAGTGTTTTACCATAGGCATGGGGCAGGCGACCATGGGGGCACTGCTGGAAATTCCGGCGCTGCTGCTGTTCATGACCTGCCATCCCACGGTCACGAAGGAGCGGGGCTTCTTTGCCGCCTGTGTGGGGAAATTCGGCGCATGGTCGACCTATGTCTACATCCTGCACATACAGATTCTTTCCGTTTACACCAGATTCTGCCGTCCTGCGATGCTGACCGTTTTCTCGGAAAGCGCCGAGGCCTGGCTCCAGCCCCTTGCGGTGGCGGCGCTGTCGCTGATCACGGCCATTGTGTTTGCCTGGGGTGAACAGCTGGCGAAGCGCCTGCCCCGGCGGAAGTAAAAATTCACACTTTTTATATTGATTTTTTTATATCGATAGTGTATGATATGCTCGAATAATATGGGGCGCTGAGCCAGAGAGCAGAAAGCGGTTTGGCTTGACTTCCATATCTATATTATTATAACGAAAGAGGTTACTGTATTATGGCAATCGACTTGAAGCACTATGGTATCTCCGGTACGACTGAGATCGTCCACAACCCCTCTTATGAGGCGCTGTTCAAAGCCGAGATGGATCCCACCCTTACCGGCTACGAAAAGGGTCAGCTCACCGAGCTGG
>DJNI01000080.1 GCA_002436765.1 Clostridiales bacterium UBA6468 | reverse complement strand
GGAAGATGCCGGGGAAGGCCAGCACGTTGTTGATCTGGTTTGGATAGTCGCTGCGGCCGGTGGAGACGACCTTCGCGCCGCCTGCCTTGGCCTCGTCCGGGAAAATCTCCGGGGTGGGGTTGGCGCAGGCAAAGATGATGGCGTCCTTGTTCATGGTCTGCACCATTTCCTTCGTCACCATGCCGGGGGCGGACACGCCGATAAACACGTCGGCGCCTACCAGCATGTCGGCGAGGGTTCCGGCCTTCCTGTCCAGATTGGTGACCTGCGCCATCTCTTCCTTGATCCAGTTCAAACCGTCGCGACCGGCGTAAATCGCGCCTTTACGGTCACACATGGTCACATTCTTAAAGCCGGAGGACAGCAGCAGTTTCACGATGGCGATGGCAGCCGCGCCCGCGCCGGAGGTGACGATCTTCACGTCCTCCTTCTTCTTGCCCACGACCTTCAGAGCATTGGTCAGACCGGCCAGGGTGATGACGGCGGTGCCGTGCTGGTCGTCGTGGAAGATGGGAATGTCGCACTTTTCCTTCAGCTTCCGCTCGATCTCAAAGCACCGGGGAGCGGAGATGTCCTCCAGATTGATGCCGCCGAAGGAACCGCTCATCAGATACACGGCGTTGACGAACTCATCCACATCGTGGGTCTTGACGCACAGGGGGAAGGCGTCCACGTCGGCAAAGGCCTTAAAGAGGGCGCACTTTCCCTCCATAACGGGCATACCGGCCTCGGGGCCGATGTCGCCCAGACCCAGAACGGCGGTGCCGTCGGTGATGACGGCGCACAGGTTGTGGCGGCGGGTCAGCTCGTAGGACTTGTTGATGTCCTTCTGAATCTCCAGGCAGGGCTGGGCGACGCCGGGGGTATAGGCCAGGGACAGGTCGTCCTTGGTCTTGCAGGGCACCCTGCAGATGACCTCGATCTTGCCGCCCCACTTTTTGTGAAGCCGCAGGGACTCTTTTGCGTAATCCATAGTTGTTTCTCCTTTATTTGTGCAATAATTTATGATTTTACCATAACGGAAATACCGTTGGGGATCAGGGTGACAGAGGCGTTTTCGCCCTTGTCGCGCTTCGCCATGGCCATGGCAGTTTCCAGATTGGGGGCATAGTCCAGCTTCATTTCCCGGAGGGTCTGCTCCATTTCCGGACGGGAAACGAAGATCACCCGGTGCTTCATGAGGATTCTCGCCAGGATCTGGCTCTCCCACTGGTCAGGGATGGTCTCCGACTGGGGGGTGTTGACGCACCGGGCAAAATGGGCCGCTGGGGTTTCGCAGTCCCGGAGGGAGGTGTAGAAGCCCTCACCGCCGGTGCCGTCGGCCAGCTCGGCGCACATGATCAGCACCGCGCCCTCCTTGGCGGAAGCCTCCGCCGCAGTCAGCCCCTTGACGCTCTGGTAGATGTTCTGGTCTAACGGCGCGCCGCCGTTGGAGGTGACGACAATGTCCCCGGGGACGGCCTGCACCTCGCAGTACTGCCGCAGGAACGCCACACCGGCTTCATGCGCCTTCCGGAAGTCTCCCGCGAAGGCCGCGACCGTCTTCTTTTCCTCGTCGATGACCACGTTGACGATGTACGCCAGCCTCGTCATCTCCGCTGCCGCCACCATGTCCCGATGAAGGGGGTTGCCCTCCAGAATGCCCGTGCGGGCATAGGGAGACGCGATGAACGCGCCACAGTGATTGCCCAGCACCGTCGTCTTATCGCAGACGCCGGGCAGGATGCTCTTCCGGCCGCCGGAGAAACCGGCGAAGAAGTGCGGCTCAATGAAGCCCTCCGCGACGAGCAGGTCGGTGTCCACCGCCGTCCGGTCGATGACCAGCGGCGCGCCGGAGGGCAGAACGCCGATTTGCACATTGGATTCCGGGTCAAAGGCGTCGTGGACGACGATTTTCTCGGAACCGGCAATTTCCTTTCCCAGCTTTGCTTCCAGCTCGGCGGTGGTGGTGAGCCGGTGGAAACCGGTGGCCGCCAGCAGCGTCACCTGGATTTCCGGGTTGCCCTGCCGGAGCTGCGCCAGCATGGGGGGCAGGATGTCCCGGCTGGGCACGGGGCGGGTGTGGTCGGAAATGATGACGGTGCAGCGCTTCTTCCCCGCCGCGAGAGCGGCAAGACTTGGCGTTCCGATGGGCGACGCCATGGCTTCCTCCACCAGCTCCCGGCCTGTGCGGTCGCTTTTCAGCTCGTCCACCCGGGAGGTCAGCAGACCGTTATACGGAAACGCAGCATCCAGATGGCTTTTGCCGTAAGGGATCGCGGTCATAAAGAATCCTCCCGCAGGTCTGTCATGGGGAACCGGCGGCCGGCCGGTTCCCTGTCTCTTTCTTAGTAGTTGCCTTTGAACACGTCCTTCTTGACGGGGGGGCGGTAATCGCCGAAGTAAGAACCGAAATCCATGCCCAGATAGTTGCACAGGTCAAGCACTTCCACCATGGTGTTGTCGTTGACGGGGATGCCGTTTTCCATAATGCGCTTCACTGCGGCAACTTCCTTCTCACCGTGGGTGTAGATACGCTCCTGGCCGTCGGCCTTGGGGGCGTCCCGCAGCTCCTGCAGGTACTTGGAGAAGTGCTCCTTGATGGCGGCAGGGTCACCGAAGTAGGCCGGGTTGATGGCCATAAATCCATGGCAGATCTGCCCCTTTCCGCCGGTCATGCAGTAGTTAGATGTAGCGCCCATGGACAAAATGGAGGAGAAAATTTCACACAGCATGCCGTAGCCGTAGCCCTTGTGGCTGCCCAAAAGCTCCGTGGAGCCGCCCAGAGGCATGATGCCGCCGCCCTTCTTCGCCACGATATTCGCCAGCACGTCGGGAGCGTTGGTGGAGGGGTGGCCGTCCTTGTCCAGCGCCCAGCCTTCAGGCAGGGGCTTTTCCATCTTGTTGTACATTTCCAGCTTGCCCCGGGTGACCACCGTGGTGGAAGCGTCGAAGAAGAAATCGTAAGGCTCCGCGGGGAACGCGCAGGCGATGGGGTTGGAGCCCAGCATGGCCTTCCGGGCAAAGGTGGGAACCATGATGGCCTCACTGTTGGTGCAGGAGAAGCCCATCAGGCCTTCCTTGCAGGCCATCTTGGCATAGTAGCCCGCGATGCCGTAGTGATTGGAATTCCGGACGGAGACGATGCCCACGCCGGTAGTCTTGGCCTTCTCAATAGCCATTTCCATGGCACGGTGAGAAACCAGCTGACCCATAGCCTCATGGGCGTCGATGACGGCGGAGATGGGGGTCTCGAACACCACTTCGGGCTTGGCATGCACGTCAATCATGCCTTTTTCGATGCACTTGTGGTAGCGAACCATCCGCTGCATACCGTGGGACTCGATGCCGTACAGGTCAGCGGTCAGCAGAACGTCCTGAATGATGTCCGCTTCCGCTTCGGTGAAGCCGAACTTCTGGAACGCTTCCATGCACAGCCGGTGCAGGGTGTCATAGGACCAGTGTTGATATGCCATAAGAGTACCTCATTTCTAAAATTTCTGATTGTTGTTTTCCGGTGTCAATACGTCATAAGAATACACGATTTCCGGAACTTTTTCAATTGTAATTTTCCGATTCACTTATAATTTTCCAATGTTCAATTCCCGCTCGTGGAGGATCACGCCGCCGTCTTTCAGCGTCTGCTGCAATTGCCCGATATCCATCCGGGTAAAATCCTCCGTCAGCGCGGCCGCGGTACCGGCGGCCTGGCCGGTGACGGCGCAGCACGGGATCACCCGCATGATGTCCCACATGGCGTCCGTCACGGAGGTACACCGTCCCGCCATGATCAGATTCTTCACCTTGGCGGAATACAGCGTAGAAAACGGAACTTCGTAAATTGGCCCCCGCTTTCTCCAGTCGGAGACCATACCCACGGAATCGGCAAAATATTTGTGCATTTCCCCGTCGTCCAGGGCATATCCCCCCTGAATCCGTCGGGTCATACGCAGTTGGGGCATGGTCGCAATGGCGGTGGGTACCCAGGAAGGGTCGCCGCGGCGCTTCTTCCGGATGTCATTCAGGGTCGAGGCGTGGGAAAACTGCATCATTTCCGACACTTCCCCGCAGTCCAGCCCGCCGAACCGGCGGTCAAGCAGGGGGCGCTCTGTCCGATCGGCTTTGTCCTCCTCAGGCACATCGGAAAAGCCCAGCATGTTGAGCCGGTAGCCCTCGCTGCCTAAGCCGTAGTACCAGGCCGCCGGAATGTTGCCCTGCCGGTGGATTTCCGTCGGCGCACCGGCAAGATGGGCAATGCAGGCGTCTCCCGTGGCGTCCACCACGGTGTGGGTGCGGATTTTCTGTCTGCCGGAGATGCTTTCCACGATGACCGAATGAATGCGGCCGTCCCCCACCTCCGCGTCCACGGCGTAACAGCCGTAGAGAATTTTCACCCCCGCCTTTACCAGCTCCTGCTCGGCCAGAATGGCAAAGAGCCAGGGGTTATAGCGTACCCGGAAGCGGTGATCCTTTTCCGTCCGCCCCGCCGGGTCCGCGCTGTCCAGCCAGTTTGCGGGGTATTCGTCCTCCGCGCCCATGGAAATGGACAGCCGAAGCAGCTCCTCCGCCAGTCCGAAGGAAACCTGATGACCGACACCGTCGCACAGCGGGAGGTAAATGGTGACCAGTCCCGCCGCCCCCAGACCGCCCAGAACGTACTGCTTTTCCAGCAGAATGACCCGTTTTCCCAGCCTCGCCGCCGCCAGCGCGGCGGAAATTCCGCCGAACCCACCGCCGCAGACCAGCACGTCGCAGCCGTCCAGAATCGGCACTTCTTTCATCATAGGCTCACCCCCGGTAAATGGGCGCCAGCGCGTCATGCACCGCCTTGTATTTCACAAACAGCTTCTCGTAAAGTTCGTGGGTCGCCGGGTCGGGTCTGGAAACGGAGTCGATCTCCACGCAGGTTTCCGCTGCGTGGGCGAAGCTGTCAAACCAGCCGATGCCTACGGCGGTCAGCATGGCCGTGCCGAAGGAGGAATCGTCCACCTTGACCTTTTGCAGCTCCAATCCCAGCACATCCGCCACGATCTGACGCCAGAGCATTCCCTTCGCGCCGCCGCCGATGATGCGCACCCGCTTCATTTCCACGCCCAGACCGTTCAGAGTGTTCAGGCAGTCCTTCAGGCTCATGGCAACGCCCTCCAGGGTTGCCCGGGTGAAGTGGGCGGTGGTGTGGCTGGAGCTGATGCCGGTATAGCTGCCCTTTAAGTCCGGGTCATTGTAGGGTGTCAGCTCGCCGTTTAAGTAGGGGTGGAACATCAGGCCGTCGCTGCCCGGGGCGATCTTCTCCGCCGGAATGTTCAGCTCGCTGAAAGGTTCCCGGCCGATGGTGTCCCGGTACCAGCGGTAGCTGGCGGCGCAGCTGGCCGTCGCCGTGCCGGGATACCACAGCCCCGGCACCACATGGCGGTAGTTGAAAATGAATTTGGAATCCAGGGCGTGGTCGGTCACGATGCAGATGCGTCCGGCGGTTGCCAGCTTCACCGTGGCGTGTCCCGGCTCCACGTTGCCCGCCGCGAACAGCTCCATCACGGTATCCGTGGTGCCCACCAGCACCTGTGTCCCCTCCGCGAGACCGAATTCCGCCGCCCGTTCTCCGGTCATGGTACCCGCCATGTCCGTGGGGCTGCACAGCCGGGGCAGCCACTCCTTCCGGATGCCGCCCACGGCGCACAGCTCCTCCGACCAGCGTTCCCGCTTGGCGTCGTAGAACATGGAGCCCGCTGCGTCAATGGTATCCGTCTCCATGGTGCCGGTCATGCGGTAGCGCAGATAGTCCTTGGCGAAAAGAATGTAGCGGATCTGCCCCCAGATTTCCGGCTCATGCTTACGGAGCCACATCAGCTGAGGAAGCGTCCACACCGTGGTGGGGGCGTTCACCGCCTGATCCATAATGGTATCCAGGCAGGTGTCCTTCAGCGCCTGCACCTCGTCCTTGCTGCGCTGGTCTGTCCAGAGGATCGCCCGGCGCAGTACCTGCTTCTGCTGACCCAGCAGCACCGCCGTGTGGGTGGCCGCGTCAAAGGACAGTGCCTTGATCCGCTCCGCTCCGACGCCCGCCGTTTTCAGAATCTCCCCGAAGGCGGTCTTGAACGCCCGGCACCAGTCCTCCGGGTCCTGCTCGCACCAGCCCACATGGGGATAATAGGTGGGATACTCACAGCCGGCGGTGGCAGCGATCTTCCCTTCCCGGCTCAGCATCGTCAGCTTTACGCTGCCGCTGCCGATATCCACACCCAAAACGTAATCTGTCATATACGCACCATCCTATTGAAGATACCCCGGATGAACCTATCATCCGTTCACCCGGGGTTACACGGTGAAATTACTTGACCCAGTCGTGCTCCGGGTCGTTGCTGCGGTTGAAGCCCTGATAGTCGCCGGCCATCAGCCACAGGAAGTAGGTCTGGTAGCCGGGGGTGGAAACGGTAGTGTGGTAGCCGTAGGGGAACTCCACCAGCTCGTCGTTCTTCACCCGGTAGGCTTCATCCAGAGAGCCGTCGGCGGTGTACAGGCACTGCACGGCAAAGCCCTGCTTGGGGTCAAACAGGAAGTAGTAGATTTCCTCGGCGATGCACTCGGTGGGCATGTTGTCCTCGTCGTGCTTGTGGGGCGGGAAGCCCGCCCAGTTGCCCTCGGTGCAGTAGGCCTCGCCGATGGTCAGAACTTTTGCATTGGAGTTGCCGTCGATGATGAAGCTGGTCTCTCTCTGGAAGGGAACGCGGCCCAGCATCTTCAGCACCACATGATCCTCCCGCAGTACCTGAGGAGCGGTCTTTTCCTTCACGGGGGTGCCGCAGACGGCGATCTTGATATGGTCGATGGCTTCGATCTCCAGATGCTGCTCACGGGGCATATAGAAGCTCTCGGCCTTCCGGTTTTCAAACACATTGGCGCGGTTGCCGATGTTCTCATGGCGCTCGCCGTCAAAGGAAACGTTGCAGTGGCCTTCCAGCATGATGAAGGCGACTTCCCGATCCTCGGTGTAGAAAGGCAGCTTCTCCCCGGCGTCCAGCTCGATGATGCCGAACTCCAGCTTTTTCAGGCTGCACTGCCCGATCTTGCAGATGGGCGTGTAGCCCTTGGCAGGGACATAGGTTTTCTTGAAATTCATAAGTTTTCCTCCTTAAGAAGTTTATCTGCAACGGCTTCCCAATCCCCGACGATGCCATAGTCGGCATAGTCAAAGATCGGTGCCTTCGGATCCGAATTGATGGCGACGACCTTCCCGGAGCCGGACATACCGGCCAAATGCTGCACCGCGCCGCTGATGCCCACGGCGATGTACAGCTTCGGGCAGACCGTAATGCCCGTCATGCCCACCTGACAGCGGTAGGGCGCAAACCCTGCTTCCACTGCCGTGCGGGACGCTCCCAGGCTGCCCCCCAGCTTTTTTGCCAGGGCTTCCAGCTTTTCAAAGCCCGCCTTGGAGCCGACGCCCATGCCCCCCGCCACGATGATCTCCGCCTGGGACAGGGGCTTGCCCTGGGTAAAGCTCCCAAAGGATTGCAGCTTCACCCGCTCGTCGGGGGTGTAGGTGATGGTTTGCACGGTCGGTGTGACCGCCTGCTTTTCCGGCCGGAACGTCCCCGGACGGACGGTGGCCATCTGAATTTCGCTTAAAGAGCGGATATCCGCCATCAGGGAATTTCCGAAAGCCGGGCGGGTCTGAATGAGCTGCTCCCCCTCCATACGCAGGGCGGTGCAGTCCGCCGTCAGTCCCGCGTCCAGATGCCAGGCAAGCATGGGCATGACATTCCGCATCCGCACCGTTGCCGGAGCCAGCACGATCCGGCTGCCCCATTGGCGGATCGTCTCCGCCAGAAAGGCGGCAAAGGCGCTTTCGTCCCCGATTTCCGGGGCATTCAGTTCAAAAACGCGGCCTGCGCCGTATTCCGCGGCGGTTTCGCTCTCCCCTGCCGGAATCAGCACCCGCAGTGCGCCGCCGGAAAGCCGGGCGGCCTTGCTGAGCAGACCCTTATCCACGCCGAAGGGGCACAGCACCAGAATTTCCTTCATGGCCGCACCTCCCGCAGAAGTTCGCGCAGATTCCGAACGCCCGCGTCCAGATCCGTTTCCTTCGGCCCCCGGCGCAGACCGGGGAAGCGGGATTCCAGTGCCATGACCTTGGTCAGCGACCCTTTCAGACCGCAGTCCTCCGGGGGCAGTCCCAGATCGGCGGCTGTCAGAATCTCCACCGGGGTTTTCCTTGCCCGGCGCATTCCCAGAATCCCGGCCAGACGCAGCGGGTAGGAATAGCTGCTGAAGCTGACCACCGCAGAGCCGGAAACGGTCAGCTTCTGCACGCCGTCCTCCAGCCGCCGGGCGACCAGCAGTCCGTCTCCCGCCGCTTCCACTTTCTCCGCATTGGAGATGCAGGGAAGCCCCAGCGCCGCCGCCAGTTCCCCGGGAACCTGCCCGGTTTCCCCGTCAATGGCCTTGCAGCCGCAGAAAACGGCGTCAAACGACCCCAGCTTTTCCGCCGCCGAAGCCAGCGCCCGGGCGGTCGCCCGGGTATCCGCCCCGGCCATGAGGCGGTCGGTAACGAGTACCGCCCGGTTTGCGCCCCTTGCCACCAATTCCAGCAATGGGCCCTCCAGTTTTGGAGGGCCCATGGTCAGGACTGTGACACTGCCATCCTTGTCCGCCAGACGGAAAGCGGCCTCCAGCGCGGACTCATCCGCAATATTCCATTGCAAACTGGCCCCATCCCGCTTTAACCGGTGCTGACCGTCCACCTCAACGGAGGAGGAAACGGGTACCGCCTTGACACAGACAAGAATGTGTTTCATATTCGTTTTACAGCAGCGCGCCGAACAGGTCTACCAGCTGATAGCCCTCGGGAACGCACAGCTTAAAGCACTGCCAGGTTTCGGGATTCGCCACCAGCATCGCCTTGGCGTCGGTGCGGGTCAGATCGTCCCAGCGGCCGCCGGCAATGCGGGTCACCAGCTCCGGCATATAGCCGTAGGCAACGGCGGTGCCGCAGGACTTTGCCAGCTTCTCGTGGTTGAACATCTCCGTCAGCCCGTAGCCAGCGGCCTTGGCCATGGCGCGCACCGGGGCGAACTCATGGAAGGTACGCGCCAGACGGTCGTCGTCGTGGCAGGCGCCCAGGGTACCCAGGGCAGCCTTGGGGGAAAGCTTCTTCTCCTCCAGCAGCTTGGCGACGAAAGCGGTGGCGGTGGTGACACCGGCGGTGATCTCGCAGCCCCACTCGGGGTACTTCTGGGTCATGATCTCGGCGTCGTAGCTGTCCAGAACCACCACGGGAAGCCCCGTTTCGTTCAGCGCCCTGGCGCACACCTCAGCCTGCTTGCGGACTTCCTCGGTGTAGCCCATCAGGTCGCCCAGCATCACGCCGGAGGCAGGCTCATTGGGAAGCACCTTGGCGGAAACCCCCGCCTTTGCCAGCAGCGCCAGCAGATTCTTCGCCATTTCGGGAGCCTTGACGGCGGCGACTTCGCCGATGTACACGACTACGTCGGTGCCGTCCTGACCGTAGGAGGGCTTCTCCACGCCGTAGATGTTGCCGCTTGTTTCCACGTTCTCGATCAGCTTCATGACGCTCTCCGGAGCGACCTCGCTGACCACGGCCTCGGTGCGGGCTTCCCGGATGAACAGCGGCGGCTGATAGCCGGTGGCGCAGTCATTGGTGCAGGCGTCGCAGAGCAAACACTCGTACATGGCCTGACCCATATCCTTGTCAAATTCCTGCGCCTTCTTGTGGACCATGCTCAGCAGCAGTCCCTTGGCGCGGGGGGTGTTCAGTTCCTTACCGGTCTGGTGCTGGACAGGGCACAGATGGCGGCACATCCAGCAGAAGCGGCACTTTTCCGCATGATGCAGGGCATTCTGACTAATCATATTGTTACCTCCTATCCTTTCCTTACAGACCCAGCTTGTAGGGGTTCATGATACCGTTGGGGTCAAGCTCCTTCTTCAGCGCCTGGAGCACCTGAATGGCGGGGCCGTACTGCTCCTTCACCAGACGGGACAGCTTCAGACCCACGCCATGGTGATCGTTCAGCACGCCGCCGTTGGCCAGCGCCGCCCGGACGCCGCAGTTCC
>DJNI01000023.1 GCA_002436765.1 Clostridiales bacterium UBA6468 | reverse complement strand
CTCAAAAAACCATTGAAAACACCGGATTTTTTTGAGGTGTTTACTACTGATTTTTCTCCGTTTTTTGCTATAATTGAAGTGGCAAAACAACAAAAAGAGCAAAAAACAGGAGAAAAAATCATGCGAAATGAATGTGTGCAAATGTCCTTGGAGGACATCTACAACGATGTTTCAAAATCAATGGAGGATCAGAAACCGGCTCTCATCGAATTACCGGAAACCCATATTGATTTTGAAACGACTATACCCGCAAGCTTCTACAACGCTTTTTACCAACGGTATAGAAGTAGTAAAATGAAAACGGTGGCAGGCAGAGTAAATCTTACGGCTTAGGTCGGGTTGTTTTTCACCGGATGAAACCTGCCGTTGCCGCACAGGCCGTTTCCATTTCATTCATCCGCCCAAGTGTTGCCAGGATAATGGGTACCCGATTGCCACTTAGTCCGTACTGCAATCCCCTGCCTGCCCTTTTACGACAGCCTAGGTGTTTTCCACAACGGGGGAAACCATAGTCTTAGCCTCTTTTGCAGAAATGGTTTCCAGAAGCGATGACAGAAGCCGCTATGGCCATAGCGACCGGCCGTCTGGTCTTCTTTCCCCGCATTTCCACGCAAGGCAGGCTACGCTGCACGCAGCACACGATTCTGTGCACCGCCTTGCAGGTTCATACCTGAGTCGTACGCAATCGGAGCCGCCGAAGCGGCTTCAACCGTCGTCGCACAAGCTTCAAGTCTCCACGGAAACCGGGTCGTATGCGTCATGCCGTTGCGCGCGCCCGGAATCCTTAACCCCCAGCATCCACCCGAAACTGGGCGTAACAAGCAAACACCAGGGACTTCATCGATGTGCCCTTCAAAGGATTTTTAGGCCCTTCCTGGAAAATGGCCACCCCGACTAGGATACTGCACCGTTCAACCTGTATACTAGCATACTTTCCGCGAATATACAAGTATTTTTTCGATAATTGTATATTCTTTTCTATTTATTCACAAACACGGACGATTTGCCCTTGACAAACCAGTCCTCCACAATGTCAGCATGGGTGACCGCGATCTGGATGCTTCCGATTTCCTCCCGGCTGAAAAAGCGAAGGGCCTTGGATTCCCTGCTGATGCGCATTTCCGGCTCCTCCTCCAGTTCCAGAGCGTACACCACGATCACCATGCGCCAGACGCTGCCGTCCCGGAAGGCGGCGATCCGACCGGGGTTATCATACACCGCCAGCTTCCGGAACCGTTCCGGGGCGATGCGCAGTCCCAGTTCCTCATAGACCTCCCGGACGATGGCCTGCCGCCCGGTCTCCCATTTTTTGCAGCCGCCGCCGACCAGCCCCCAGACGTCGGAGTCGCTGCGCTTCTCCAGCAGCAGACGGTTCTTGCAGGTGATGACGGCATTCGCCCCCAGATGGGCGGGCATGGTGGTTTTCGGCGCGTCCTTGGGGTCGCCGTTGTAAAAGGTCACGATTGCCATAGTGCTTCCTCCCGGACAGTTTCTTTCTACCATCATACACCAACTTCTCGGTGATTTCTACCCTGAAAAATCAGCATACTCTGTCCATCAGGCACCAGCAGTGGGCGCGGATGAGGTATTTCAGCGCAAATTGCCGCTGCCGCCCGTCCACCGACCCCCGGCACAGAAATATCCTCGCTTCCACGCCCACATAAGGAATTTCCTTCACGCTGATGATTTCGTCAATATTCACCCGGATAAGCCCCTGTTCCTCGTCCTCCACCCGCAGCCGCAGCGGGCGAATATCCCCGTTGGCACTGCATACCGATATCACGTCCACCGGACACGTTTTCCGCATCATTGCGCTCCCTCCTTTTGTTTTTCGTCATTATAGCACATTTGTTCGATAAATGCAAGAGGAATTTTCTGGTTGCGCCGCCGCCCGATGTCTGGTATAATGGGGGCAGAAAAATAATCAGGGAACCTCTGATTAAATCGGCGAGAGCTGGCGGCAGAAGATTTTGGCTCAGCCGAAAGTTCTGAAAGCGGAGGAATACTTTGTGTATTTCCCGCTTTCAGAACTGCACGGATGGGGCAAAAGATTCGCCGCCAGCCGAAGACGATTTATTCAGAGGTTCCCCAGGAGAAGTGCTATGCTGAAATACCCCTGTCTTGTCCTCGACCACGACGATACCGTCGTCCAGAGCGAGGCCACCGTCAATTATCCTTTTTTCTGTTACATTCTGGATCAGTTCCGCCCGGGAACGAAAATCACCCTCCAAGAATACACCGAAGGCTGCTTCCGTCTGGGCTTTGCGGACATGTGCCGGAAATGGTATCACTTCACCGAGCAGGAGATTGTGGACGAATACCACGGCTGGCAGGAATACATCGTCGATCACATCCCCGCCCCCTTCCCCGGCATCGGTGACATCATCCGCCGCCAGAAGGAAGCCGGCGGAAAAATCTGCGTCGTCTCCCATTCCTGCATCCAGAACATCACCCGGGACTATGAGACCCACTTCGGCATCCTCCCCGACGACATTTACGGCTGGGACTTGCCGGAGGAGCTGCGCAAGCCCAGCCCCTGGCCGCTGGAGCAGATCATGGCGAAATACGGCTACGACCGGTCGCAGCTGCTGGTGGTGGACGACATGAAGCCCGCTTGGGAAATGGCGAGAAGCGCCGGTGTCCCCATTGCCTTTGCCGGTTGGGGTCGGAGGGACTACCCGGAGATCACGGAGGAAATGACCCGGCTGTGCGATTTTTCCTTCGCGTCCACGAAGGATCTGGAACAGTTTCTGTTTCGGGCGGTATAATCCCCTTGACAGTTATGGTATAATGACCGTAGAATCGCGCAGGGGGTGAGACATCTGGAAAAGGCAAGCGTAAAGGTCATGGCGCGGAACCGGGAAGCCTATCACGAATATTTCGTGGAAGAGGAGATCGAAGCGGGTATCGAGCTGGTGGGCACCGAGGTCAAGTCCATCCGGGCAGGCACGCTGAACCTGAAGGACGCCTGGTGCGGCATCAAGGACGGCGACATGCTCTTAAACCAGATGCACATTTCCCCCTACGACCACGGCAACCGCTTCAACGTTGACCCCCGCCGCCCCCGCCGTCTGCTGCTGCATAAGCGGGAGATCATGCGGCTGTACGGCAAGGTCAAACAGGACGGCTACGCCCTAATTCCCCTGTCCGTCTACTTCAAGGGCAGCCGGGTAAAGGTCAGGGTCGGGCTGTGCAAGGGCAAAAAGCTATACGACAAACGACAGGCCGCGGCAGAAAAGGACGCAAAGCGTCAGATCGACCGGGCCATGAAGGAGAGAAATCAATGAATCCTACATTCAAGATCACCATGGAAAACGGCGGCGTCATTGAGGGCGAGCTGTATCCCGACAAGGCGCCCCAGAGCGTCCGCAACTTCATCGACCTGTGCAATCACCATTTTTACGACGGTCTGATCTTCCACAGGGTCATTCCCGGCTTCATGATCCAGGGCGGCTGTCCCGAGGGCACCGGCATGGGCGGCCCCGGCTACTGCATCAAGGGCGAGTTCTTCTTCAACGGCATCAAAAACGATCTGAAGCACAAGCGGGGCGTTCTCAGCATGGCGCGTTCCTCCTCCCCCAACTCTGCGGGAAGCCAGTTCTTCATCATGCACGCCGACGCCAAGCACTTGGACGGCCAGTACGCCGCCTTCGGCAAGGTGACCTCCGGCATGGACGTGGTAGACGCCATCGCCTCCGTCAAGACCGACCGCAATGACCGTCCTCAGGTGGAGCAGAAGATCGCCTCCATCACCGTAGACACCCACGGCGAGACCTATCCGGAGCCGAACAAGCTCCCCGATCCTTACGGAAGATTTTAAGGGAACCTCTGAATAAACCGTCTTCGGCTGAACAGCGGATCTTTTTCCCCAGCTGTGCGGTATTAAAAGTGGGAAATACACAAAGTATTCCTCCACTTTTAATACCTTCATCTGGTGAAAAATCTCTCGCTGTCAGCTCTCGCCGGTTTAATCAGAGCTTCCCTAAGCTTTGCAATAAGCTGCAAAATACCCACGGTATTTTGCGGCTTCCCATGGGGCCGTACTGGTTTCGACGGGGGTAGCGAGGCTGGAATAGCGGGTCGTGGCGCCTGGCCACGATAAAACGGGCAATTTTTTAAATTTAACTGACAACACTACTGTTGCCCTGGCTGCCTGATTAGGCGCCCATCCGCCCCGGGAGTTCCGCTGACCCGGGCTCGGGTGTGATTTAAGCGGAGAACGTGCGTATGGTAAGCTTTGCCCATACCACGCACAATGAAGCTACCGATCCTCGTAGGGTGTTTGTTCCCGCCGGGGAAAGGGAATGCAAATAACAAACTGCGCCCGGAGAAGTTCTTTCCAAGTTGCTTTCGGACAGGGGTTCGATTCCCCTCGGCTCCACCATGCAGAAAAAGCCCTAGAAATCAATTCTAGGGCTTTTTTGTTGCCTTTTCCGCAATACTTCCCCATTCTCTGAACCATTTCATGATAAAATATTATCG
>DJNI01000034.1:14964-20117 GCA_002436765.1 Clostridiales bacterium UBA6468 | reverse complement strand
AGGAAAGCGTCGTGCTTTTCCGCGCTCGCGCCTGTGAGGGGAAGGAACCAGTGGGTGTAGTGGGTCGCGCCATGGGCGACAGCCCAGTCCTTCATGGCAGCGGCCACCGCGTTGGCGACGGAAGCGTCCAGCTTCGCGCCCTCGTCGATGGTTTTGCGCAGCGACGCATAGACGTCGGCGGAAAGATTGGCCTTCATCACCCGATCATCAAATACCAGGCAGCCGAAATAATCAGAAACAGTACTCATAACAAACGCTCCTTTTCACCTTTTTCAATGTTTGGACGTTCCGGGAATACCCGCCCGAACCGCCGAAAATAAAAAAGACGGCAAGGACGCGACGAGCGTACACTCGGAGACGTCCTTGCCTTCACAGTGGGCATTCTACACCATCTTTTCCCATTTGTCAACACCCTGCACAAAAAAAGTTTTTTGCCTTTGGACAGATTGACAAGGCTCGATTATTTGAATATAATAATTTCGGGGACAAGGGCTTTCCGGGAAGGTTTGGCTTTTCCGGGAGAATCCCGTTGCTTTTCCTTTTAATTTGACTTCATTTGTTTGAATTTTACCGCGTGTCGGGCAGGAAGGTTGGTTGCTGTATGAAATATACGCCCCAGGAGGTCATACAATTCATCCAGGAGGAGGACGTGAAGTTCATCCGCCTTGCGTTCTGCGACTGCTTCGGCAGACCCAAGAATATCTCCATCATGCCCCACGAGCTGGAGCGTGCCTTCAAGTACGGCATTGCCATCGACGCTTCCGCCCTTGCAGGCTTCGGTGACGAGGTAAATTCCGACCTGTTTCTCCACCCTGACGCTTCCACCATTGCCCTGCTGCCCTGGCGGCCGGAGCATGGGAGCGTGGTGCGGATGTTCTGCTCCATCACCCACCCGGACGGCACGTCCTTTGCCCATGATACCCGGGGCATTCTCAAGCAGGCCGTGGCCGACGCCGCGAAAGCTGGCTTCACCTTCTCCTTCGGCTCCGAGCTGGAATTCTACCTGTTCCGGCTGGACGAAAACGGAAAAGTCACAGACATGCCCTACGACCAGGCCGCTTACATGGACGTGGCGCCGGAGGACGGATGTGAAAATATCCGTCGGGAGATCTGCCTGACCCTGGAGCGGATGGGAATCCGGCCGGAATCCTCCCACCACGAGGAAGGCCCCGGCCAGAACGAGGTGGATTTTCGCTATTCCGATCCTCTGTCCGCCGCGGACAATGCCGTCACCTTCCTTACCGTCGTCAAAACCATCGCCGCCCGGAACGGGCTGTATGCGGACTTCTCCCCCAAGCCTCTGGATGGACGCCCCGGCAGCGGATTTCACATCAATATATCCGTTCAGGGCGGCGCGGAAAACCTCATGCACCGGGCAATGGGCGGTATTCTGGACAAAATCACGGACATGACCCTGTTTCTCAACCCCACCGAGCAGTCCTACAGCCGCCTGGGCGGACACAAGGCGCCGAAGTACATTTCCTGGTCCAGCAACAACCGCTCCCAGCTCATTCGCGTCCCCGCCGCCTCCGGTGAATACCGGCGCTTCGAGCTGCGCAGCCCCGACTGCACCGCCAATCCCTATCTTGCC
The DNA here is from genome assembly GCA_002436765.1 of Clostridiales bacterium UBA6468. GTDB lineage: Bacteria > Bacillota > Clostridia > Oscillospirales > Oscillospiraceae > Faecousia. Next base: position 18,526 of record DJNI01000034.1, on the reverse strand, counting down.
TTTGCACTGCTGATCTGGGCGGGACTTTCCGGAATTGAGAAGGACATTGCTCTCCCGGAAGCCTGCAACGTCAATCTCCACACGGCGGATTCCAGAGACGTGACCCTTGCGACCCTTCCCAAGTCGCTGGCCGACGCGGCAAAGTATGCCGCAGACAGCAATTTCATTGCCCAGCACCTTCCCCAGTCCCTGATTGCGTTCTTCACCGGGCGGTAAACTCTACAAAAACTCTGAAAGGAGGGAGCATTACCATGGTTTTCAGCGACCGGACGTACAGCGTTCTGGTGGTATCTGCCGCGCAGAAATTCAACGAAGCCTTTGCCGCAATGCTCCCCGGTTCGGAGTATTATCCGGTTCGTTTTGTGGGCAATATCACGGCGGCGCGGCGGGAGATGGTGAACAAGACCTACGATCTTGTCATCATCAATGCTCCCCTGCCTGACGATTTCGGAACCCGCTTCGCCATTGACGCCTGCAATCAGTCCGGCACAGTGGTACTGCTGCTGGCAAAATCGGAGGTCTACGGCGAGGTGGAGGCAAGACTCACGGCTCAGGGCGTATTCACGCTGGCAAAGCCCACCTCTGCGCTGCTGCTGAACCAAAGCCTGAAATGGCTGGTTTCCGCCCGGGAGCGCCTGCGGCGCATGGAGGAAAAGGCCACCTCCGTGGAAGAAAAGATGGAGGAGATCCGTCTGGTGAACCGGGCGAAATGGCTGCTCATCGAGCAGCTGAAAATGACCGAAACCGAAGCCCACCGCCACATTGAAAAGCAGGCCATGGATCGGTGCACGACCAGACGGGAGATCGCCCTGGGAATCATCAAGACCTATGCCTGACTGCCCGACAAACTACATGTGAAAACGCTGCAAGGGAAAAATCCTTTGCAGCGTTTCTGTTTACCGTATCATTTTTAGAAATTCGTCTTCCGTGAGGATGGGGATTCCCAGCTCTCTTGCCTTGCGCTCCTTGGAGCCGGCGTTTTCGCCCACCACCACGAAGCTGGTCTTTTTCGACACGGAGCCGGACGCCTTGCCGCCCAGAAGCTCGATTTTCTCCGTGGCTTCCTCCCGGGTGAATTTGCTCAGCGCACCTGTAAGCACGAAAATCTTCCCGGCGAATCGGGCATCGGTGATGACCCGTTTGCTTTCAAAATTGACTCCTGCCTGCCGCAGACGCTCCACCATGTGCCTGGACTGCGACTGCCGGAACCACTGGTAGATATTCTCGGCGGTGACGGCGCCCACGTCGGGGACCTCCGTCAGCTCCTCCACCGACGCGGCCATCAGGCCGTCCAGATTCCCGAAGGCAGAGGCAAGCACCTTGCCGGTCTTCGCCCCCACCTGACGGATGCCCAGGGCGTAGATCAGGCGGCTGACGTCCTGCGACTTGCTGGCCTCGATGGCGGCGAGGAGCTTCTTCGCCGCCGCGGAACCGGCCTTCCACAGGCTCTTTACGTCGTCCAGGGTCAGATAGTAAATATCCGCCGGGGACTTGATCAGCCCCTTTTCGATCAGCGCGTCCACAATGGCCGCGCCAAGGCCGTCGATGTCCATGGCATCCCGGCTGACAAAGTGAGCAATGTTCCGGCTGAGCTGGGCGGGACACTCCGCCCCGGTGCAGCGCAGAAATGCGCCGTCCTCGTCCTGCTCCACCGGCGCGCCGCAGACCGGGCAGCGATCCGGCATATGATAGGCCGCAGTCCCCTTCGGGCGTTTGGAAAGATCGACCTCCAGAATTTCCGGGATGATCTCCCCCGCCTTGCGGATGAGAACGGTATCGCCGATGCGGATGTCCCGCTCCCGGATGAAATCCTGATTGTGCAGCGTGGCGCTCGTCACCGTCGTTCCTGCCAGACGGACAGGCCGTACCACCGCCTTTGGGGTCAGCACGCCGGTTCTTCCCACCTGCACCACGATGTCCTCCACCACGGTAGGCTTGATCTCCGGAGGATACTTGTAGGCCACCGCCCACTTGGGGAATTTGGCGGTATTTCCCAGCCGTTCCCGCTGGGAAAGATCGTCCACCTTGATGACTGCGCCGTCGATATCGCAGATCAGCTTCTCCCGGTTTTCGTTGATGGACAGAACTTCCTCGTCAATTTCAGAAACTTTGGACAGCTTTTTATGGGGAATTACTTTGAATTTAAGCCCTTTCAGGTATTCCAGCGACTGGGTGTGCCCGGTAAATCCCACGCCCTCCGCAAGCTGGACGTTGAAAATATAGATGTCCAGTCCCCGCTTCGCCGCGATTTTCGGATCAAGCTGCCGCAGCGACCCGGCGGCGGCGTTCCGGGGATTGGCGAACAGGGGCTTTCCCAGCGCCTCCTGACGCATGTTCAGCTTTTCAAAGCTCTTTTTCGGCATGAAGACCTCGCCCCGGACGATAAGCCGGGAAGGCGCGCCGGCCAGGGTCATGGGGATGGAACGGATGGTCTTCAGGTTTTCCGTCACGTCCTCCCCTACCGTGCCGTCGCCCCGGGTCGCGCCCCGGACGAATTTCCCGTCCACATATTCCAGCGCCACGGAAAGACCGTCGATCTTCGGTTCCACGGAAAACGCCGCATTGCCCTCGGCAGCGATGGTCTTTTCCAGAAAATCGTTCAGCTCTTCCATGCTGAACACGTCCTGTAAGCTCATCAGCGGCACGGGGTGAGTCACCTTCTCAAACTGGCTCAGCACTTCCCCACCCACCCGCTTCGTGGGAGAATCTGCCCGCGCCAGCTCCGGGTGGGCGCTTTCCAGCTCCTCCAGCTCCCGGTAAAGCCGGTCGTATTCGTAGTCCTCCATGGTCGGGTCGTCCAGGACGTAATAGCGGTAGCCCGCCTCCTTCAGCTGATCGGTCAGCTGGTCAATTCTCTCTTTGGCTTCCATAATATCCTCCGGTCTGTAAATAAGTGCTGGGTACATCGCCGATGATCACCGTCTCCGCCACCACGACCTCCGAATGGATGGTAAAGCTGTCCGTCTCCCCCATGACCAGAACCGACACGTCCACGCTGACGATCATGTTTAGCTGGTGGAGCGTCTGGTTGATACCGGCCTGGGAAAAATTGCTTTCAAACGTGGCGTCGCTGTTGCGGATGGACAGAATGTGTACCGGGATCGCCGGGCCTTTTCCGGAGAAAAACTCCGGCAGGAACAGACTCCCCAGGGGTATGCCGATGTCCGCGGTGTCCAGGGCTAAAATTTCGTCGTTGATAATGTTCAGGATATCCGTTTTCAGGTGGTTGATCTCGCTCATGTTGGTTTTCAGAGCGGTGATGCGGCCGTCCAGATTCTTTTCAAAATAGACGATGCGGTCGTACTGAATGTTGCCGTTGGCAATCTGCCTGGCAATGGCGTCATTGGTCAAGTCCGACGTGGCGTTTTTCACCTGCGTTTCCGCCAGCTCCGTGATGATCTCCCGGTAGCGGCTGCGAAGCATCAGAAACGCCACCAGAACGATCACTGCCAGAACCAGCAGCGTGTAAAAAAATCTCCGAAGCCGCCAGCGCATACCCATCCCTCCTGTAGAGGATATGCGGGAAAACAAAAAGCATTACGGAAACTCTGAATAAATCGTC
>DJNI01000034.1:0-14824 GCA_002436765.1 Clostridiales bacterium UBA6468 | reverse complement strand
CACAGTTCTTGCCGATTTAATCAGAGCTTCCTTACAGCTTTTTCATGTGCGCCGAGGCGGTTTTTGCCATGAGCTTCTTGGTACCGATGTCGTCAAAGGCGATTTCCAGCAGCGCGTCGCCACCCATTTTCCGCACGGACAGCACCAGTCCCCGGCCAAAGGCCGCGTGCATGACCATATCCCCCTGATTCAGCTCCAGACAGGGCGCGGGAGCGGCCGGTGCGGCGGAAAGAATGCTGCTTCTGGGCTTTCTGGCCTGAGAGGTGTGGGTACCATAGGCCGAATAAGCGCTGTGTTCGCCGGTCGAAGCGCGATGATAGCCGCCTTTTTTCACAATACATTCCTCCGGAATCTCCCGAAGGAACCGGGAAGGCAGCGCCGAGGATGTGCGCCCGTAGATCATACGCTGGCGGGCATGGGTGATGGTCAGGCTCTGCTTGGCTCTTGTGATGGCCACGTAGCAAAGCCGCCGCTCCTCCTCCATTTCCTCCGCGTCGCCGATGGCGCGCATTCCGGGGAACAGCCCGTCCTCAAAGCCCACGAGGAACACATGGGGAAATTCCAGTCCCTTGGCCGAGTGCATGGTCATCATCACCACGGCGTCGTCGCTTTCGTTGTACTGCTCCAAATCGGTATACAGGGCAATTTCTTCCAGAAATCCCGCCAAAGTAGGCGTTTCCGCATTTTCTACATAGGAATTGATGCTGGATTTTAATTCTCGCACGTTTTCCAGCCGGGTCTTGTTTTCCTCGGTGTCCTTCCCTTCCAGCATGTCCACATACCCGGTGCGGATAAGCAGCTCGTCGTAGAAGTCCGGCAGGCTCATGCCGCCCTCCAGAAGCTGTGCCATGCCCTCGATGAGGGCGGAAAACTGCATCATCTTCATGGCGGACTTTTCCAGCGGGGCGTAGGAATAGGGGTCGGAAATCACGCTGTACAGCGGCTTTTCCTCGGCCTCCGCCAGCCGCCGGGCAGTCTCGATGGTCTTCGCCCCCAGCCCACGGGGAGGATTGTTGATGATGCGCCCCAGGCGCAGATCGTCCGCCCGGTTGTTGATGACGCACAGATACGACAGCATATCCTTGACCTCCGCCCGGTCAAAGAAACGCGTGCCGCCGATGACCCGGTACGGGATGCCGTTTCGTTTCAGGGCAAATTCCATTGCGTTGGACTGGGCGTTGGTGCGGTACAGAATGGCGTAGTCCCTGAAGTTTTTCCCCCGGGAACCGGCGAGGATCTGCCCCGCGACGAAATTGCCCTCGCTGCCCTCGTCGGAGGCTTCGTATACCAGAACGGGGTCGCCCTGGGCGTTGGACGTCCACAGCTTTTTCCCCTTGCGCCCCAGGTTGTGGGCGATCACCGCGTTGGCGGCGGTGAGGATGGCCTGGGTGGAGCGGTAGTTCTGTTCCAGACGAATGACCCGCGCGCCCTTATACTGCTTTTCAAAGTTCAGAATGTTCTCAATGGTCGCGCCCCGGAAGCGGTAGATGCTCTGGTCGTCGTCGCCCACCACGCAGATGTTCTCATGACCGCCTGCAAGCAGGGACGTTAAAAGGTACTGCATATGGTTGGTATCCTGATACTCGTCCACCAGAACATACCGGAATTTGCGCTGATAATATTGCAGAATATCCTCGTTCTGCTGCAAAAGCCGGACGGTGATGTAGATGATGTCGTCAAAATCCAGGGCGTTGTTGTCCTTCAGGCGGGTCTGGTACTTGCCGTAGGCGCGGGCGATGTGCTGTGCCCGGATGTCGCCGGTGCGCTCCGCCCTGTCCAGCATCTCCCCGGGGGACACCATTTTGTCCTTCTCCCGGCTGATGGCGCCAAGGACGTATTTCGCCGGAAACGTCTTGTCGTCCAGTTCCATGTCCTTGATGATCTCTTTCATGATGCGCTCGGAATCCGCAGAATCGTAAATGGTAAAGCTCCGGGTGAAGCCCATCCGCTCGATGTCCCGCCGTAAAATGCGGCAGCAGGCGGAGTGAAACGTCATTGCCCAGATATCCTGGGCCTGAGGGCTGAGAAGATTGGAAAGCCGCTCCTTCATTTCGTTTGCGGCCTTGTTGGTAAAGGTGATGGCGATGATGCTCCATGGCGCGGCAGGCTCTACGGCGCAGAGACTGTCTGCCCGGCGGGTGTCGTCGGGACTGGGGTCGTCCCCCAGATTTTCCAGAAAGGCCACGTCGTCCTCCGTAACGGCGTGGGAAATTTCGCAGCAGTCGCTGCCCCGGCCGAAGCGCATGAGGTTGGCAATGCGGTTAATGAGGACGGTGGTCTTGCCGCTGCCCGCGCCGGCAAGCAGCAGCAGCGGCCCCTCCGTGGTCAGCACGGCCTGACGCTGCATGTCGTTCAGCTGGGAAAACTGCCGCTCAATGTATTGTTTCCTGACGGTCAGAAATCGGGAGTCCATTTGTTCTGTCATAATTGCACCTGTCTTCAACATGATGCCATTATTTTAGCGCATTTTCGGCAAAAGGTAAAGAGGGAAAATGCCAGAGTTTCCTCTATTACGCCATCAGCTCCCGAAGCATGGCGACGGCCTTTTTCTCGATCCGGGACACCTGCACCTGACTGACATTCATCACCGCCGCCACCCGCTGCTGGGTCAGGCCGTGGAAATACCGCAGCTGAATGACCATCCGTTCTCGTTCCGGCAGACCGGAGATCGCCTGCCGCAGAGCGATTTTTTCCACCATCCGTTCTTCCGACTCCGTGTCCGTCAGCACGTTTTCCAGGGTGAAGCCCTCGTCCCCGGTTTCCCGCTGAATGGACTCCGTGGCGGCGGTGGCCGTCTCGGCAAGGGCGATTTCTTCCGGGGAAAGCCCGGTCTGACGGGAAATTTCCTGAATGGTCGGCTCTCTGCCCAGCGCCCCGGTCAGGCGGCTGCGGGCGGCCTTGATGGTCGCGGCCTGCTCTTTTAAACTCCGGGACACCTTGACCGCCCCGTCGTCCCGGAGAAAGCGCCGTATCTCCCCGGCGATTTTCGGCACGGCGTAGGTGGAAAACTGCGTCCCGTAGGCAAGGTCAAACCCCTCCACGGCCTTGAGAAAGCCAAGGCACCCCAGCTGGTACAGGTCGTCGGCTTCCGTCCCCCGTCCTAAAAACCGTCTTGCAACCGACCAGATCAGGCCGGAGTTTTCCTCCACCAGAGCTTCGGACGCTTCCCGGTCGCCCTGCTGCGCCTTGGCGATCAGTTCCTCCGTCCTGCTCATTGCCGCCGCTGCAGCTTCCGGCGCATATGCACCGTGGTTCCCTTTCCGGGCTTGGATGTAATTTCCAGATCGGTCATGAAGCTCTCCATGATGGTAAAGCCCATCCCGCTGCGTTCCGCGCCGCCGGTGGTGTACGCGGGACGCCTGGCCTGTTCTATGTCCGGGATGCCCACGCCCTTGTCCTTGATGACGATGTCCAGCACGTTGTCTTTCAGGATACGGCAGCGCAGGGTGATATTTCCCAGCCTTTCCGGGTAGGCGTGAACGATGCAGTTTGTCACCGCTTCGCTCACCGCCGTGCGGATGTCCCCCAGCTCCTCCAGCGTCGGGTCCATCTGGGCGGCGAAGCAGGCCACCGCCGACCGGGCAAAGGCTTCATTGGCGGATTTGCTGGGAAAGTCCAGAATCATATAGTTGTCGAATTTCATGATACAGCCTCCTTGATCTCCACAAGTTTATCGATCCCCGACGCCCGGAACACCCGCATGGGCTGGGGCGCAATGCCCGTCAGAAGCAGCCGCCCCTCGATCTGGGTCATGCTCCTTAAGGCGTTGATGACCACGGCAATGCCGGAGGAATCCACAAAGGAAACCTCCTGAAAATCCAGCACGCAGACCTCCGGGGTGTAAGCCTCGATTTTCGCGGCGATGGCCTGAATATAGGCCTTTGCGCAGTGGTGGTCAATTTCCCCGGTGAGCGCCACCGTCAGCCGCCCTTCCTCCAAAAAACTGGTAAAGTGCATATTGCTTCCCTCCTTGGTGATTTTTATGTTCTACAGTATTGTAGTATAAAATCCCGTTTCCGATTTTTCAGTCGGAAACGGGATTGTGCAAAAATAAAGCTTCTGCACAAACGGCTGGATTGGCCGCTCACTTGGTTTTCCGTTGCAAGGAAAAACCCGCAGGGTTTTCCTGCGGGTTTTGTTCATTTACAGGCTCTTCAGCGCAGCCTCACTCTGCTCGAGACTTGCGATCAGGTCACGGGTCTTCTGCGCCTTTTCCTTCTCCGCATTCACAACGGCTTCGGGGGCGCGGGAGACAAACTTCTCGTTGCCCAGCTTCGCTTCCAGAGAGCCGAGGAACTTGCGGTTCTTTTCCAGCTCCTTGGAGATGCGGTCAAGCTCCTTGGCCACGTCCACCAGCTGCCCCATGGGGATATACAGCTTGGCGTCGGCGGTGGGGATGGTTACCATGCCGCTTAAGTTTTCCGGTTCCTTGTCCAGCATGGTCACGGTGTCGGCGTAAGCCAGACGCTGGATGAAGCCCTCGCCCTCGGCGTAGACCTGGGGCTTGGAGGTCAGCACGTACAGCGCCGCCTTCCGGGAGGGCGGAACGTTCATTTCCGCACGGCGGTTGCGGATGGCGCGGATGGCGTCCATGACGGACTCCATGTGGCTTTCCTCGGCCTTGAAGGCCAGGTCTTCCCGGTATTCCGGCCACTTAGCAATGATCAGCGCGTCACCCTCGTGGGGGATGCTCTGCCAGATCTCCTCGGTGATGAAGGGCATGAAGGGGTGCAGCAGCCGCAGGATCTGGTCAAGCACATACACCAGCACCTGAATTGCGGTCTGCTTGCGCTCAAAGTCCTCGGAGTACAGCCGCGCCTTGGTCAGCTCGATATACCAGTCGCAGTAGGTATCCCAGATGAAGTCGTACACCTTCTGGACGGCCACGCCCAGCTCGTACTTTTCCAGATTCTCCGTGACCTCGGCGATCAGCGTGTTCAGCTTGGACAGCACCCATTTGTCGGCGATTTCCAGCTTGTCCAGGGCGGGCAGCTCGTTTTTGGCATCCTCGCCCAGATTCATCAGCACATAACGGGAGGCGTTCCACAGCTTATTGGCAAAGTTGCGCATGGCCTCGCACTTCTCGGTGTAGAAACGGGTGTCGTTTCCGGGAGAGTTGCCGGTGATCAAGTTCATCCGCAGGGCGTCACAGCCGTACTTGTCGATCATTTCCAGCGGGTCAATGCCGTTGCCCAGAGACTTGGACATCTTGCGTCCCTGATTGTCCCGGACAAGTCCGTGGATAAGCACGGTGTGGAAGGGCGTCTTGCCGGTATGCTCGCAGCCGGAGAAGATCATTCTGGCGACCCAGAAGAAAATGATGTCGTAGCCCGTGACCAGCACGTCCGTCGGGTAGAAATAGTCAAGATCTTTCGTCTTTTCCGGCCAGCCCAACGTCTCAAAGGGCCACAGGGCGGAGGAGAACCAGGTATCCAGCACGTCTGGGTCACGCTCAACGTTGGTGCTGCCGCACTTTTCGCACTTGCACACATCCTCCCGGGACACGGTGATATGGCCGCAGTCGGCACACGTCCAGGCGGGGATCTGATGACCCCACCACAGCTGACGGGAAATGCACCAGTCGCGGACGTTCTCCATCCAGTTAAGATAGGTCTTGCTGAACCGGTCGGGGACGAACTTGGTCTCCCCGTCCTTGACCACCCGGATGGCCTCCTTGGCCAGAGGCTTCATCTTCACGAACCACTGGGCGGAGATGATCGGCTCCACATCCTGATGGCAGCGGTAGCAGGTGCCGACGTTGTGGCTGTAAGGCTCCACCTTCACCAGATATCCCCCCGCTTCCAGATCGGCGACGATCTGCTTTCTGGCCTCGTAGCGGTCAAGGCCCTCATACTTTCCGCCGTTTTCGTTGACCTTGCCGTTATCGTCCAGAACCCGGATGACCTCCAGATTGTGGCGCAGACCCACCTCAAAGTCGTTGGGGTCATGGGCGGGGGTCATCTTGACGCAGCCGGTGCCGAAATCCATCTCGGCGTAATCGTCGGCGACCACGGGGATCTCCTTATTCACCAGGGGCAGAATGACCATCTTGCCCACGATGTCCCTGTAGCGCTCGTCGTTGGGGTTGACGCACACGCCGGAGTCGCCCAGCATGGTCTCGGGACGGGTGGTGGCCACGATCACCTCGCCGGAGCCGTCGGCCAAGGGGTAACGGATGTGCCACAGATGGCCGGGCTTGTCCACATATTCCACCTCGGCGTCGGACAGGGCGGTGACGCAGTGGGGACACCAGTTGATGATGCGGCTGCCCTTGTAGATCAGACCCTTTTCGTACAGGGAGACGAAGACCTCCCGCACGGCCTTGGAGCAGCCCTCGTCCATGGTGAACCGGGCGCGCTCCCAATCGCAGCTGGCGCCAAGCTTCTTCTGCTGCTCCACGATGCGGTTGCCGTACTTGTGCTTCCAGTCCCAGACACGCTCCAGAAACTTTTTACGTCCCAGATCGTAGCGGGTCAGCCCCTCCTTGCGAAGCTCCTCTTCCACCTTGATCTGGGTGGCGATGCCGGCGTGATCGACGCCGGGGATCCACAGGGCGTTATAGCCCTGCATCCGCTTGAACCGGATCAGGGTGTCCTGCAATGTCGCGTCCATGGCGTGACCCATGTGCAGCTGTCCGGTGACGTTGGGTGGGGGCATGACGATGGTGAAGGGCTTCTTGCTTTCATCCACCTCGGCGTGGAAGTAGCCGCCCTGCTGCCACATGTCGTAGATTTTGGACTCCACCTGCTGCGGCTCGTAGACCTTCGGTAATTCTCTTGCCATTTTCTTTCGCTCCTTTTCTTAAATAAGAAACGCCCTGAGCCGGGGAAGCTCCAAGTCGATTGACTCAAGGATCCCCCAAAAGCTCAGGGCGAAAATTTTCCGCGGTACCACCTGAATTCCCTCTCGGGCACTTAAAAACTGCTGTAACGGGCAGCCCCGTTCTTCCCTAGTTTCCTCAGAAAGACCGCTCCCGGGCGACCATCCGAACCGGCCAATATGCGCTCGCACCCAAATGCGCACTCTCTTCCTTGAGCCGGAAACGGAACCTCCCGTTCACCGCGTTGTCAATTTCACTTCATTGTATTGCAAAGGCTTTGTTTTGTCAAGAAAAAATGTTGGTGGCCAGCCGCCGTCATTGACTTTTCCTGCCGGCCATGCTATGCTTTGGACGAAAAATCCTGCGGAGGCCATTGCTTCATGAAACAGCATTCTGTACCAAAATTCCTTGACAGCTTTCTCACACGTACCCTGTCCGGTACGGTGTTTTCCTGGCGGGAAATTCTCCACCTGACCTTCCCAAACGTCCTCGATTGCCTGTCCGTCATGTTCATCAGTATGCTCATCACCGCCCTCATCAGCAGCAACGGCGAAGAGAGCGTCGCGGCGGTGTCCCTGGTGACGCCGCTGACATGGATGATCACCTGCATTTTCAACGGTATCAGCGCCGGCGGCACGGTGGTGGTCGCCCAGAGCTGCGGCATGAAAGACCCTGTGCGTATCCGCAAGGCCGTGGGTATAACACTGTGGCTGACGGCGGCGGTGGGCACCGTGGTGTGCCTGCCCCTGCTGATGTTTCCCCGTCAGGTGCTGACTCTGCTCTATCCCGGGGCGGAAGCCGTCGTTCTGGAAAAAGCCCGTATCTATCTTTCCGGCAGCGCATGGTCGATTCTGGTGTTTACCATATACACCGCAAGCTTCGGCATCCTCCGGGGGCTTGGAGAATCCGGCCGGTGCCTTGCCCTCAGCGTCATCATCAACGTCGCCTATCTGGTGTTCAGCATTCTGTTTCTGAACGTGCTTCAGCTGGACATTCTCGGCAGCGTCTTTGCCCTGCTGCTGGCTCGGTTCATCGGCGCCGCCGCGTCCGTGATTTTGCTGTTTTTCTGGAAAGCGCCGGTAAGGATGTCCTTCGGGCAGATATTTACCTGCGATAAAGGCATTCTCCGCTCTACCTTACAGATCAGCATTCCCCTCGGTCTGGAACAGGCCTGCGCGTCCCTGGGAAATGTGGTAGCCGAAATGTACATGATCCCTCTTGGCACCACCGCGCTGGCGACCCACGCCATTGCCAATTCCGTGATCGGCGTGTGGTACTCCCCTGCCATGGCTGCGGCGAACCTTTCCGTAACGGTGGTCGGCCGGTGCTTCGGCGCGGAAAAATATGACGAAGCCAAGCGCTACGGCGTCCGGTGCGACCAGATCGCCCTGATTCTGGTGATTCTGACCTCTGCCGTGTTCATCCCCCTGCTTCCCGTGCTTCTGGGGCAATACCACCCCACGCCGGAGGTTCTCGCCATGGCGAAAACACTGCTGTATTGGTCGATTCCCGGCCTGCTGCTGTTCTGGCCGCGGTCGAATACCCTGCCCAGCACCCTCCGGGCGGCGAACGACACGCTGTACCCCTCCGTGGTTTCTCTGGCCGTGCTGTGGATCGTGACCATCGGCCTGGGCTACGTGCTGGCGATCCCCTGCAAGCTCGGACTTCCGGGCGTGTGGATCGCCATGTGGGCGTCCTGGGCGATCCGGTGCATCATTTTCTCCGTCCGCTTCGGCAGCGAAAAATGGCTGCACAGGGCGTTGACGAGCCGGTAAAAATCGCATATAATGAAAGCACTTCATTTGAATGCGGGAGTGTTGCTCATGAAATTATCTCTGGTGGTTCCCTGTTATAACGAAGCGGATAACGTCGCCCTGTTTCAGCAGGCGGTGATCTCCGCCTTTGACGGCTGCGGCTATGATTACGAGATCGTCTTCATCGACGACGGCAGCCGGGACGCAACTCTGCACAATCTGAAAAAGCTCTACGCCGCCCAGGAGTGCCCCGTGAAGGTGGTCTCCTTCTCCCGGAATTTCGGCAAGGAGGCCGGGATTTACGCTGGCTTGCAGCACGCGGCGGGAGACTATATCTGTCTCATTGATGCCGATCTCCAGCAGCGCCCGGAAATCGTCCGGGACATGGTGAAAACACTGGACGAGGAGCCGGAATATGATGTGGTCGCGGCCTTCCAGGATCGCCGGGGGGAAGGAAAGGTGCTGTCCTTCTTCAAAAAGTGCTTTTACAGCATCATCAACAAGCTGTCCAAGGTGACCTTGCAGCCCGACGCCAGCGACTTCCGCACCTTCCGCCGCAGCGTCCGGGACAGCATTCTGGAGCTGACGGAATACCACCGCTTCTCCAAGGGCATTTTCGCCTGGGTGGGCTACAGCACCAAATTCATCCCCTACACCGCCTGCGAGCGAGCCACCGGCACTACCAAGTGGAGCTTCTGGAAGCTGGTAAATTACGCCATCGAGGGCATCATCGGCTTCTCCACCGCCCCCCTGCGGCTGGCTACCTGGCTCGGCGGCGTGACGGGCGCGGCGGCCGTCATTTACCTGATCGTGGTGGTGCTGCAAAAGCTGATTCAGGGCATTGACGTCCCCGGCTACGCCACCATCATCGTGCTGATTTTACTGCTGGGCAGCGTGCAGCTGTTCTGCATCGGCATCATCGGAGAATACGTGGGCAGAACCTTTGAGCAAAGCAAGGAGCGCCCCATTTATATTGCCAAGGAAGTTCTGAATTACGAGAAGAGCTGACACAAAAACACAAAAAAGGAGCTATTTTTATGACAATCACAAGAGACATCAGATACATCGGCGTCAACGACCATGAGGTTGACCTGTTTGAGGGACAGTACGTTGTCCCGGGCGGCATGTGCTACAATTCCTACGCCATCCTGGACGACAAAATCGCCATCATGGACACTGTGGATCGGGGCTTTACCCATCAGTGGCTGGACAACATCCAGAACACTCTGGGCGACCGCAAGCCGGACTATCTGGTGGTGCAGCACATGGAGCCTGACCACTCCGCCAACGTCGCCAATTTCCTGAAGGTCTACCCTGAAGCAACGGTGGTTTCCTCGGCTAAGGCCTTCGTGATGATGAAGAACTTCTTCGGTGACGACTATGCCGACCGCCGCATTGTCGTCGGCGAGGGCGATACTCTGTGCCTGGGCAAGCACACCCTGACCTTTGTAGGTGCGCCCATGGTTCACTGGCCGGAGGTCATCGTGACCTATGATTCCTACGATAAGGTTCTCTTCTCCGCCGACGGCTTCGGCAAGTTCGGCGCTCTGGACGTGGAGGAAGACTGGGCGGATGAAGCCCGCCGGTACTACATCGGCATTGTGGGCAAGTACGGTGCGCAGGTGCAGGCGCTGCTGAAAAAGGCTGCCGGGCTGGATATTTCCATCATCTGCCCCCTCCACGGCCCCGTGCTGACGGAGAATCTGGGGTATTATCTGAACCTGTACGACATCTGGTCTTCCTACCGGGTGGAGAGCGACGGCATCGTGGTCGCCTACACCTCCGTCTACGGCCACACGAAGGCGGCGGCGGAGCTGCTGGCGCAGAAGCTGACGGACAAGGGCTGCCCGAAGGTCATCGTGCATGACCTCGCCCGGTGCGACATGGCCAAGGCCGTGGAGGACGCCTTCCGCTACGGTAAGCTGGTGCTGGCCACCACCACCTACAATGCCGACATCTTCCCCTTTATGAAGGAATTTATCCACCATCTGACCGAGCGGAACTTCCAGAACCGCACCATCGGCCTGATGGAAAACGGCTCCTGGGCGCCCCTCGCAGCCAAGACCATGCGTAAAATGCTGGAGGGCAGCAAGAATCTGACCTTCACCGACACCACCGTGAAGATCCTCTCCGCCCTGAATGACGACAGCAAAGCCCAGATCGAATCCATGGCAAACGAGCTGTGCAAGGACTACCTCGCCCGGCAGGATGAGACGGCGAACAAGAACAATCTGGACGCGCTGTTCAACATCGGTTACGGCCTGTACGTGGTCACATCCAGCGACGGCAGCAAGGACAACGGCCTGATCGTCAACGCCGTTTCTCAGGTCACCGACACCCCAAGCCGCATTGCCGTCACCATCAACAAGCAGAATTATTCCTACCATGTCATCAAGAAGGCCGGCGTGATGAACGTATGCTGTCTGGACACCTCCGCTCCCTTCTCCGTTTTCCAGACCTTCGGCTTCCAAAGCGGCCGCACGGCGGACAAATTCGCCGGCATGGATGAGCTGCGCTCCGACAACGGCCTGCGGTTCCTGCCCCGGTATATCAACTCCTTCATGAGCCTGAAGGTAGAAAGCTATGTGGATCTGGACACCCACGGTATGTTCATCTGCTCCGTCACCGAGGCGCGGGTGATCTCCGACCGGGAGACCATGACCTACACCTACTACCAGAACAATGTCAAGCCCAGACCAGAAACTGAGGGCAAGCACGGCTTCGTCTGCAAGGTCTGCGGCTGGATCTACGAGGGCGACACCCTGCCCGACGACATCGTATGCCCCCTGTGCAAGCACGGTGCTGTGGATTTTGAACCCATCGGGTAATTTGGGTTTGGAGGTTATCGTATGAACAGGTTCAGAACTGTGGTATCCGTGATCGTCATGGTCATTGCCGCGATCGCCGGATTTTTCCTCGGCGCAAGCCTGAATGACGCGCTGGGCGGAGCCGTTCTATTTTCCCTGATTGCCGGTTTTGCCTGCGTGATCTATACGCTGGACAACCGCGAAAAATAAACCGGCCTATCGTAAAATCCTCCGCATGGATGAAGCCATGCGGAGGATTTCGCTATGCAAAAGCGTATTATATGTTCTCGTCTAAGTACGACTGAATGCGCTCGAGGAACGCCGCGCCGTACCAGGCGGCCTTGATCTCGCCCACGCCGGAGACCTTCTTGAATTCGCTCATGGTGGTGGGCTTCTTTTTTGCCATATCCGCCAGCGTAGCGTTGGAAAACACCACGAACGCCGGGATTTCCGCCTTTTTCGCCAGTTCCAGCCGCAGTTCCTTCAGTGCGTCAAACAGCTGGGCGTCGTCCGCGGTGAGCTTTGCGGTCTCCGTGACCGGGGTTTCCGGCTCCAAAGTCTGCTTCACCAGCATGGAGACCGTCTTGCCCCGGTAGAGCACCTCCCCCGCCGCCGGGGTCAGGAACACGGACTGATGCTCCTGCTCCGTCCGCAGATACCCTTCCGCTTCCAGATGGTCGAGCATGGCGTGGATGTCGCTTCGGCTTCTGTCCTTCATTAGGCCGTAGGTGCTGATTTTGTCCAGCCCCAGCTCCTGCACCCGCTTGTTCCGGCTGCCCCGCAGAATGTTCCCCAGCAGATTCGCGCCCACGTTGTAGCCGATGGCGTCTCGTACCCGCTTCACGCAGGAGAGGATGATCTGGGCTTCCCGGGTGATGTCCACCGACCGGAAATTCCCCTTGCAGCTGCCGCAGTTGCCGCACATTGCCGGGTGTAACTGTCCGAAATAGTCCAGAATGTAGCCCCGCAGGCAGCTTTTCGTCTTGCAGTAGCCCACCATGGCCTCCAGCCGTTCCAGATCCTGCCGCCGCACTTCCTCCCGCTGCACGGCGTCCATTTCCTCGTTGTCGGAGCCGTTGTTGATGAGGAACCGGGCGGTCTGCACGTCTCCGGAATTGAACAGAAGAATACAGTCCGCGTCTGAACCGTCCCGGCCGGCGCGCCCGGCCTCCTGATAGTAGGCTTCGATGCTCTTGGGCATATTGTAGTGAATGACAAAGCTGACGTTGGACTTGTCAATGCCCATGCCGAAGGCGTTCGTCGCCACCATTACGGTTTTGCGGTCGTAGAGAAAATCCTCCTGATTTTCGCTTCGCTCGGCTTCGGAAAGCCCCGCGTGATACCGGGTGGCAGCGTAGCCGTGGTCACACAGCAGCTCGCAGACGCTTTCCACCTTCTTCCGGGTGGCGCAGTAGATGATGCCGCTTTTCCCCTTCCGTGCGGCCAGCAGCCGCAGAAGCGTCTTGTCCTTGGACTCCGGCTGGATGACTTCAAAATACAGGTTCGGCCGGTCGAAGCCCGTCACCTCCCGCACCGGACTGCGCAGCTCCAGAATCCGCTCCACGTCCTCCTGCACGCTCCGGGTAGCGGTGGCGGTGAACGCGCCCACCACCGGTCGTTTGGGGAGACTGTCAATAAACTGCACGATCCTCAAATAACTGGGGCGGAAATCCTGCCCCCACTGGGAAATGCAGTGGGCTTCGTCCACCGCGACAAAGGAAATATTCAGCTTTTCCACCACGCCGCCGAAGCCCGGATAGTCCAACCGCTCCGGGGCGACGTAGACGATCTTGTACCGCCCTGCCAGCAGATTGCGGCACGCCGTCTGCATCTGCGGCCCCGTGAGGGTGCTGTTCAGAAACGCGGCGGGAACCCCCGCCGCCTTCAGCGCCATCACCTGATCCCGCATCAGGGAGATCAGGGGCG
Source organism: Clostridiales bacterium UBA6468 (assembly GCA_002436765.1). Taxonomy (GTDB): domain Bacteria; phylum Bacillota; class Clostridia; order Oscillospirales; family Oscillospiraceae; genus Faecousia. Next base: position 1,517 of record DJNI01000034.1, on the reverse strand, counting down.
AAATGACCAGCGTGATTCCCGGCAGCATCAGCGCCGGGAGCTGGTAGCACATGCTTTTCCCGCCGCCGGTGGGCATGATGCCGAATACGTCCTGCCCGGAAAGCACGCCGTCAATCAGCTTCTCCTGCCCCGGCCGGAAGCCGGAATAGCCAAAGACCCGCTGCAATAGTTCTTCTTTCTCCATACCATCACCGTTTTCGCTCGTATGTTTGACGCTATTGTCGCATATTTTGCCGGAAAATGCAAGAGGAAATTAGAAAAACAGCGCCGCACAAATCGTGCGGCACTGCCCAAATTTCAGTCGTTGCTCTTGAACATATCGGCCACATCGCTGATGGTCACGAACGCTTTCGGGTCGATGGAGCGGATGATCGCCCGCATTCTGGCGATCTGGAAGCGGTTCACCACGAAGTAGATGATCGTCTTCTCCGCGTCGGAGTAACCGCCCCGGGCGGCGATCTTTGTTGTGCCGCACTCGAAGGCCTCCATCAGCGCGGCGCTGATCTCCTCGGCTTCGTCGGTGACGATCATGACCTCCTTGGAGCGGTCGATGCCTTCCACCACGAAGTCAACGGTTTTCAGCCCCGCCCCGTAGGCCACGATGGAGTATAGGGGCAGGATCCAGCTGTGCATCACGCTGCCGCAGAGGATGTACAGAATGACGTTGTAGATCATGACAAAGGTGCCGACGGTCAGGCTCAGCTTTTTCGCGAAGATGACCGCCATGACCTCCGCGCCGTCGATCGCGCCGCCGTAGCGGATGGTCAGGCCGCTGCCCACGCCGGAGATCACGCCGCCGAACAGGGCGCACAGGAGCAGATCCTCCCCTGCCAGCGGAGACGCAAAGCTCACGTCCACGGGAAGCACGTCCACGATGATCCACGATGCGGCGGAATACACGGCGACGGCAAACAGGGAATACACGGTAAAGGCCGTCCCCTGCTTTTTCAGTCCGAACAGGAAAAGCGGAACGTTCAGAATCAGAAGGAAGAAGGAAAGCGAAAGATAATCCGGCGTGATCTGGGAAAGGAGGATGGACGTACCGGATATGCCGCTGTCGTACAGCCCCACCGGCGCTAAGAAAATGTTGACGCCAAAGGCGTTGATGCAGCCCGCGACAAACAGGAAAATAAAGTTCTGCCACCGCAGGGATTTGGAAAGTTCGTGGATAAGCTCTTTTGTTTTGACCATTCTGCTGCTCCTTCGTGATTTGATTCAACACTTTGTGAATAGAATACCATAATCTTATGAACAAATCTACCGATATCGGGGCGCAGTCCGGTCATTTTTCCGTCCGGGGCAAATTTCCCCGAATCTGATGCGCGGCCCCCCATTTTATCCCTTTTCTTCTGCGACTCTGCGCCGTTTCACAAGCCTCGTCATCCGCACGGGCACCGATCACGACGATCAGCATCTCGGGAAGCTCTGATTAAATCAGTGAGAGATTTTTCACCAGACGAAGGTTCCAAAAGCGGAGGAATACTGTGTGTACCCGCAAGGGGTATGCCGCATCCGTA
>DJNI01000004.1 GCA_002436765.1 Clostridiales bacterium UBA6468 | reverse complement strand
ATCCGGGCAGCTTTGACCCGGTTACCAGCGGTCATCTGAATATCATTCGCCGTGGCGCGAATATTTTTGATAAACTCATCGTGTGTGTCATGGTCAACGCGGGGAAGAACCCCATGTTCACGCTGGAGGAGCGGGTGGAGCTGATCCGCCGGGTCACCAGCGACCTGCCCAATGTGGAGGTGGACTGTTCCGCCGAGCTGCTTGCGGACTATGCCCGCCGCCGGGGGAGCTGCGTCATCCTCAAGGGACTGCGCGCCGGCTCCGACTTTGAGAACGAATTCCAGATGGCGCTGATCAACCGCAAGATCAACCCGGAGCTTGACACCATGTTCCTGACGGCTTCCAGCGAGTATATGTTCCTCAGCTCCAGTCTGGTGAAGGAGCTGGCAAGCTATGGCGCGGATCTTTCGGATTTCCTGCCCGCAGAGATCATTCCGGACTTTCAGAGGCGAATTGAGCAACGAAGATTATCCCTTCAAGGAGGAAAATGAACATGAGCGATCGTAATAGCGAAGACATCATTGGCGCATTGTACGACATGGTGCAGGATGCCCGGTCCATGCCTCTGGCAGCCGATAAGTGCATTCTGGAACGGGACAAGGTTCTGGATATGCTGGATGAGATCATCGCCCAGCTGCCCGCCGAGCTGAAGCAGTCGAGAACCATTGTGGAGTCCCGCAATGAACTGATCTCCCAGGCACGCCGGGAGGCGGAGAACATCGTGCGTCAGGCGCAGGAACAGTCGAAGCAGATGGTCACCAAGGAGGCCATCTATATCGAGGCCAAGAAGCGCAGTGAGGAGCTGGTGGGGCAGACCCAGGCGAAGATCGAGCAGCTGCGCAAGGCCGGGAACGCCTATATGGACGATTCCCTGCGTCAGACGGAGGAGGTTGTCTCCAAGGCGCTGGCGGAGATCCGGGAGACGCGGATGAAGTTCCGCACCGTCACCGAAGCGCAGCAGCAGCGCAAGACCCCCAACGTGGACGTGGAAGTGTAAGACTTTCTTAATTGAAAAGTGTACCGGGATGGGCGTTGCCCGTCCCGGTTTTTCGTTTCCCCGGTTTTTTGCGAGCCGGGGGATATTTGCCTGCGCGGCGGCCGCCTGATTGATGATGGTAAATGGACAGGTTCTTTTTCTCTCCGGGGCTGAATATGCTTGAGCGAAAGGGGAGAGAGGAATGGTTGCAAACAAGAAGATCACAGGCCGGGCGACGTCCATGCCCGCAGGACTTGCCATCGGGGCGATGTGCAGCCTTGCCGCGACGCTGATCCTGACGGCGATACTGGCAAAGCTGGTGGAATCGGAAACGCTCCCGGTGGAGAAGGTCGGCTACGGCATTATGGTAATGCTGATCCTGTCGCCCTTTGCGGGCGCTATGATTTCCTTTGGGCGGATCAAGCGGCAGCGGATGCTGGTGTGTATCGTGTCCGGGGTGATCTACTTTGCCATGCTGATGTCCATGACCGCGCTGTTCTTCGGCGGGCAGTACAGCGCCGTGGGTACGACCGCGCTGCTGGTTCTGGCGGGCAGCGGAGCGGCTGCATTGCTGGGACTGCGGCAGGGCAGGGGAGCAAAACGAACAAAAATCAAGGTGCCCCATCGTTAATGTGTACAAATGGAACCGGTGGGTAAATGAAATTTACCCACCAAAGGTGGAATGCAAGAAAACTTGCAGAATCAATATTTAGTGCGTAATTCTTAAGTTCTCCGCAATATGTTGTCAAATAGTTGAAAATGGTAAAGAAAAATAACACCCCGGTTTACGTGGTTTACATAAAAATGTTAACATAAATCTTGTCATAATCTACAAAAATTCCTGATTTTGCTAAAAATAGCTTGAATTTTTATAAATTCTGGAGTATAGTATGGGTGTATTCAATAAAGGTTCAGTTATACCTGTGCCATGTACGCCTCTGCTGATTCCATACCAAAGGAGGTAACCCGTCTCATGGCACAGTCTTTCCGTTGGAATATGCCAGCCTGGTGGCGCAAGTGCTGCTTCTCGCTTCTTGCATTCTGCTGGATAGCCGGACTTGTGTCCGGCGCTTCTGTTTGTCTCGCGGCAGGGGACTCCCTGAATTCGCTGGTGCGCGGCGCCGCAGCGCGGCCCGTGTCGATCGTTTCCCTGCTGGGCGTGACCATGTTTCCTTTCCTGCTCTCCGCTTTCGCGGTTTATATTTCCGAGCCGTGGCTGCTTCTGATCGTGAGCTTTGGGGAGGCGTTCGTGCTTTCCTTCGTATCTCTCGGCGTAGTGCAGTGCGGCGGCTCCGCCGGATGGCTTGTCCGGTGGCTTCTTATTTTCAGTGCCAGTCTTTCCGCGCCGCTAAAGTACCTGTACTGGCTGCGGTACCTGGCAGGCGGCAGACGGTTCGATGGCCTTGAGGCCGCCTGCCTGCTCTGCCTGTGCGCACTGATCGGAAGCGTTGATTTTCGCTTGGTTTCGCCCCTTTTGGCGAGATTGATACACGGATAGAAAGGACATATTGGTACGCGCATTCATGCTGGACTTGATTCACGCCTATGAAACTTACCTGACGAAGGTAAAGCAGGCATCCGCCAACACGGTCTGCTCCTACATGCGGGACATTCGGCAGTTTACCGAGTGGCTGCAGGAAAGCGAGCATACGGAGATTCTGGATGCCACTCAACTGAATATCCTTGACTACCTGAATTATCAGCGTGGGGAAGGAAAATCCGGGGCGACGATCTCCCGGGCGCTGGCAAGTCTGAAGAATTTCTACGCCTATGTCATTTCCACCGGCTTTCTGGAAGAATCCCCCGTCAGCGGGGAAATCCACGTGGACAGAGGAGAGAAGAAGCTGCCTCAGATCCTCACGGGCAAGGAAGTGGAGCTTTTGCTGGCGCAGCCCTCCGGCATGGACGCCAAGGGTCTGCGGGACAAGGCCATGCTGGAGGTCATGTACGCCACCGGTATCCGTGTCACGGAGCTGATCGACCTGGACGTGGAGGACGTCAATCTGGAGCTGGGCATTCTCAAGTGTACCAGCGCCAAGAAATCCCGGGTCATTCCGCTGTATCCCGCCGCCCTCCGGGCGCTGGACGTGTACTTAAAGGAAGTCCGGCTGCTCATGGTGGACGACCCCAGAGAGCAGGCGCTGTTCGTCAACGTGGGCGGCGCACGGATGAGCCGTCAGGGCTTCTGGAAAATTCTCAAGAGCTATCAGGAAAAAGCGGGCATTGAGAAGGACATCACGCCCCACACCCTGCGGCACAGCTTTGCGGTGCATCTGCTGGAAAACGGCGCTGACCTGGGTTCTTTGCAGGAGCTGATGGGCCACAGCGATATTTCCTCTACCCAGATGTACACCCACATGGTCAATCAGAAACTGCGATCCGTCTATGAAAAGTGCCATCCCAAAGCGTAAAAGGCCAGCCGTTTCGGCTGGCCTTAAACTGTTTCCAAAGGCCAACGGCCTTTGGAAACAAGGGGATTGCAGTCTGCCGCGCGCACTCCTTGGCCGCCTGCGGCGGCCAACTCGCACACTCGCAGCCTGTAAGGTATTTTGCGTCAGGTACACGCCCTGACGCAAAATGATTCTGACTTTATTTGCCGCCTGCGGGCGGCAAACTCTGCGAGGCTTTTTTGATATGCTGGGGTCAGCCGTTTTGGCTGGCCTTGTTTTTTGTTGACAGCCCATGGTATAGTAGTAGGCGAAAGGTCGTGATTCCTATGAAAAAGAAGAAATGGCTGCTTCTGCTGATTCCGGCGGTTCTGCTTTTGGCGGCGGCGCTGGTCTGGTTTTTGTATCTGTCCCCCAGAATGGCGCTGTCCAGTGCCGCCGATGACGCGCTGTCCAAGCTGGAGCAGCGGCTGGCGGAAAGTCCCATTCCGATTCTCACCAAAGGGTACGACGAGAATGGGAGGAACACCACATCTCTGAAACTGACCGTTTCCGACGGCGTTCAGTACGATATGCAGGTTCAGACCGACATGACCACCAATCAGGTGCTTGCCGATGGTACGATCCGGATTGACGGCAAGGCGCTGAATCTGTCGGCTTACCTGGACAAAGAGTTCGCCGCGATCACCTCCGAAGATCTGCTGGGGGGCGGGTATTACGGCATCACCTATGACACGTTTTCCTCGGACGTCCGCTCCTTTCCGCTGCTTTCCCGGCTGATTCCCGGCGCGACCCTCAGCAAGATGGATTCCTCCGTGGAAAAGCTGCAGGTTTATATGAACCGCACCCGGCAGGTTCCCCGGCTTCCCGACGTGCGGCAGGAGGAAGACATTCACAAGCTGGTGCTGGGTCTGCTGGTGCTGAAAAGCGACGTCCACAAGGAAATGCTGACGGTGGACGGCCAGAGCCTGAAATGCCTTCGCTTTGACTACAGCGCCACCGGCGAACAGGCGGGGACGCTTCTCGGCTATCTGATGGACATGGGCGGGCTTTCTCAGGGGGACATCGCCGCTTCGTTTTATCTCTACGACAAGACGCTGGTCGCCGTCCGCTGCGACGGCAGGGCAGGGGAGAACCGGGCGGCGCTCCGACTGGATCTGGGGCAGGACGCGGCCAATGGCGACGTGTCCATTGCGGTGGAAAAGCTGGAAAACGGGGAAAAATCCGCGTTTTCCTACCAGATCGGCGCAAGGGAAGCCGACGGCACCCACACGGAAATCATTGCCTTCGGCACCCAGTCCATTTCCTATGACTGGCACCCTCAGACCGGGGACATGGTGCTGACCCTTCCGGAAAAATCGCCCATTTCCCTGAACCTCACCCAGGCGCAGGACGGTTTCCAGATTCAGACCAAGGATTTTGCGGCACTGATCGGTATCAACAGCCAGAAGGGCTTCGACAGCACCATGACCGTCCGCAAAGGTTCCGTCATCACCGCTCCAAACTACAAAAATCTGGACGAATGGTCGCTGGACGATCTGCTGGTTCTGCTGGGCGGCATCGGCGGCCTGCTTGGATTCCAATAATCGTATCACAAAAAAATCCGCGCCCCATCCGAAACGGGGTGCGGATTGTGTATTTCGGTGCTTTTCAGATTCCGGTCATGGCCGCCAGAACATCCACTTCCATCTTCTGGATGCCCTTCTTCATGGCCAGACCCTCGCTGATATCCACGTCGGTGAAATTGCCCTCGTGGGTGCAGACGATGCGGTTGGTCTTGCCCTGAAGCAGCAGCTCAACGGCCAGGTATCCCATCTTGGTGGCGTTGACGCGGTCACGTCCGGTGGGGGAGCCGCCGCGCTGAATGTGACCCAGAACGGTCACCCGGGGGTCGAGGTCAATGGCATCCTTGATCTTCGCCGCGATATCGGCGGCAGAACCCGCGCCCTCGGCGACGACGATCATGTAATGGGTGAAGCCGTTGAACCGCGCCTGACGGATCTTCTCGATCACATCCCGCTCAAAATCGATGGGCTCCTCGGGAACCAGAACGGCGGTCGCGCCCACGGCCAGACCGACGTACATGGCGAGGTATCCGGCGTTGCGCCCCATGACCTCCACGACAGAGCAGCGCTCGTGGGACTGCATGGTGTCCCGCAGCTTATCGATGCACTCAATGGCGGTGTTGGCGGCGGTATCGAAGCCGATGCAGTAATTGGTGCAGGAGATATCGTTGTCGATGGTGCCGGGAATGCCGATGACGTTGATGCCATACTTGCTCAGCGCCTGCGCACCCCGGAAGGTGCCGTCGCCGCCGATGGCAATGATGCTGTCCAGTCCCAAAAACTTGCAGGTGGAGACCGCCCTGCGCTGGCCTTCCTCGGTCATGAATTCCTGGCTGCGGGCAGTATACAAAATGGTGCCGCCCCGGTTGATCGTATGGGAAACGCTCTTTTCATCCAGACGAACGATATCGCCGGTGATGAGGCCGTTCCATCCCCGGCGGATACCGTAGCATTCCAATCCGTGATACAGCGCAGTACGGACGACCGCACGGACACAAGGGTTCATACCGGGCGCGTCTCCGCCGGAAGTCAGCACACCGATTCTCTTTATGCTCATAATGATTCCTCCTGATTGGATTAAATACACGACCATATTTTACAGAGGTTTTGGGAAAAAGTAAAGAGACATTTTTGTAAATTTCAGCGAAGCTTTTGTGTCTGCATTTTTCATTTGCATTCTGCCTAAATCCATGTGGCCAGAACCGGCAAATTTCATTCTCTTTACCAAAATTGCCGAAAGCATCCAAAAACGTATTGACAATCCCAAAGAACGTGATATGATACACCTAACATTTCGTCAAATGCTTTGAGCAGGACACGACTTCCCCGGATCACCGCTTTCAGAGAGCCGTTGGCTGGTGCGAAACGGCAGCAAGGAACGGGCAGGCCATCCCCTGTGAGCAGCCGCGGTGAAAGGCGCTCGCGCCGAGTAGTTGCAGCCGGTATCCCTCCGTTAACGGGGAACGCTCTCCGGTTTTCGGGCAGCGGTGGAGTGGCCGGTCTTTCCGGCAAGCAAAGTGGTAACGCGGAAGTTGAAATTCCCGGCGGGTCATCTGCCCCCGGATCAGCCTTCGTCTTTGCATCGGTTTCCTGTCAGGGAGACTGCGGCAAGGACGAGGGCTTCTTTTTTGCTCCCGGCATTGGCGAAGAATA
>DJNI01000056.1 GCA_002436765.1 Clostridiales bacterium UBA6468 | reverse complement strand
AGTATTCCGCCGTTTCCGGTACCTCGATTGGCCGAAAAATCTCTCGCTCACAGCTCTTGCCGATTTAATCAGAGGTTCCTTAATTTCATCTTTCTCACCCCTTACTTGGTATATAACATTTTGTTGTATAAATCAATATTACATTTTGTTTTGTATATACTTGATTTGGCAGGGGGGGTGTAAGCCATATACGAACGCATTCGGAATCTGCGGGAGGATCATGACCTCAAGCAGGAGGACATCGCGCGGCTGCTTCACTGCACCCAGGCCTGCTACTCCAATTATGAGACCGGTAAGCGGGACATCCCCACGGAGGTGCTTCGCACATTGGCGGACTTCTACCACGTCAGCATCGACTATCTGCTGGAGCAAACCGGCCGGAAAGAACCGTACCCCAAATAACAACCGTCCCCCGGCAGGCTTACCGCTGCCGGGGACTTTTTCACATATGGAGCTCCGGCGGCCGTGCCCTGCGGGATATTTTTCGCGCCCCGCCTGCCCGCTGCACATTTTTTCGCCGCCGGAATACCATGGAATGAGCGGCAAAGCTCAAAATTCGATATCGGAGGTAACTTCTATGTGCAACAACAACGGTCTGTGCGGCTGCCTGAACAACAACTGGTGGTGGATCGTCATTCTGATCCTCTTGCTGTGCAACTGCGGCGGCTGGAACGGCTGCGAGAACAATAACAACGGCTGCGGCTGCGGCTGCTAAACAGAGAACGGGCGCCCTTTCCGGGCGCCCGTCAATTTTTAAAAGCCTCGCAGAGGAAAACCGCCCGCAGGCGGCGAATAAGGTCAGATCATTTTCTGCCGGGGCGTGTACCTGGCAGAAAATACCTTACAGGCTGCAAGTGCGCAAGTTGGCCGCCTTCGGCGGCCAAGGAGTGCGCGCGGCAGACTGCAAGCCCCTTTGTCCCCAAAGACCGCCGGCCTTTGGGGACAATTTGAGGGAGCGGTAAAACCGCTCCCTCATCTTGTTTAAATTACATATCGAAGGGTTCCATGCTGAGGACGGGGTGACCCACCTCGGACAGGAAGTTCAGCAGCTGCTCGGGATCCTCGGTGCAGATGGTTTCATCGGCGATCATGTCGGTGAAGTTTTCTACGCCGTACATTTCCAGAGCGGTCTTGTCCAGGCGCTCGCGCATCTGATCCTTCAGGATCTTGGGCAGCCAGACAATACGGCCGGGGCCGCCCTCGGCGGCGATGAACTTGTGGGAAGCGATGAAGTGCTTGCCGTGACCCATGAAGCCGGGGGTCTGCACGCCGCCGCCGGTCATGGAGGCCATCTCGGAGAAGGTCATGCCCAGAGGCGTCATGCCCGCATGCTCACGGCAGGTAATGACGACGCCCATGGTGACAGGCTCGACGCCGCAGATACACTCGAAGCAGCCGCAGGAGGTCATGGGATCCTGGAACAGGGAGTACAGGGTAACATGCTCCAGAGCACCATGGCTGTACTTGTTGACGGCCTCGTCCACGGTGGCGTAGCGGCCCAGCTTCTCGTCGGTGCAGCCTTCCTTGAGGATGGGCTGGCAGGGACCGGCGGGATCCAGTTCCTTGGTGGCCTTGGCGTCCAGCCAGGAAACGGCGCCGCACAGACCCAGACGCTCGGGAGTGACGATGCACACGTGGCTGGGGGAGAAGGCCTGGCACATGATGCAGGTGTAGTACTGATCCACGGACTCGTCGGTCATGGAGGCCAGACGGGCGTCACGCTTGTCAAACACTTCGTTGGCAGCGGCGCGCAGAGCGGCGTTCTTCTCGGGATCCACCACGATGGTGACCTGGCACTTGTCCACGACGGCCTCGAACTCGCTCTTGACCTTGGCGTACAGCACTTCGCCCAGATGCCTGAACTTGAAGCCGGCATCGAAGTCGGCCTTGGAAATACGGATGCGGATCATGTCCCGCTGACCGGTGTGCATAACGCCCTCGATGCAGTTGATCCAGGAGTGGATCTTACGCTCCATAACGGACTCGAAGTCGGGCTGCATGGCCTTGCCGGCGACCTCCACGGTGTAGCTCAGGGAGATCTTGGAGCCCACGGGGATGTCGTCGATCTCGGGGCCGTCCACAATGATCTTGTGGTCTTCCACCTCGGAAGCGTCCCGGGTCTGCACCAGCTCGAAGCAGTCCACGCGGGAGCCGTCCACTTCCACCTGCATGTCGCCGCGGCGGATGATCTCACCCTCGAAGGCGGTGGCGAAGGCCACGGGGATGTCGATGTTGGTGATCTTCAGCTTGATGTCCCGGGCTTCCAGAGAGGTGGCGTTCCACTTGGAGGTATCCAGCTGCTGGATCAGGGACTTGGGAACACGGAACATGTTCTCGGTCTCGTTGGAGACGACGGGGAAGCCCAGGCAGATGGCGCCTGCGCCGTAGGAGACGATCTCATCGGACAGGGGCTTGTAGGCGTTGACAAAGGCCTTGACACGATCCATGGTGTACTTGGCCAGAGAGGCGAAGTCGCCGGGGGTCACGTTGCCGAAGATCAGCGCGGCACGGACGGCCACGGAGACGACGTGGATAACGGACTGCATTTCGTAGCCCAGAGGCACCACGCGGACGTTCTCGCCCAGCTTCATGCCGGCGTCGAAGCAGTGCTTGATGGAGTCGCCGGTGAGGGTGACCAGAATACCCTGCGCCTGGTAGGACTTGGCCAGAGCCACGGTCTCGGCGGGGTCTTCCGCGCCGCCGATGATAACGGCAACGCCGGGGATGTCGCCGGTGACCAGCGGCACGCCCAGATTACGGACGAAGGCGTCGGTCAGGTGACCCATTTCCGGCTCGGCATAAGGCTCCGCGCCGTGCAGGTACTTCAGCGCTTCCAAAAACTCGGCGCACAGAGCGGATGCAATGCCGCTTTCAAAGGCGTCGTGGAGGCGGTTGTTGCGGGTCATCTTGGACTTGATGGTGTCCATGGCGGCCTTCATCTCACCTAAGTTGGTGATCTTCACGCCGGTGACGCCGTAGTAACAGGGCAGGCTGTAAGCGGTGCCGGGGAAAGAAACAGGCTCGCTCTCGCCGTAGGCGGCGATGGCCTCATCAATGGCGGCTACAGTACGGGCATAGTTGTAGTCGTTGCCGCCAAAAACTCTTTCAAAAAGTGTCACGGTATTTCCTCCTAATTTAAGATTCATCACGATCCAATATCGCTTTGATTTTCCGGATTTCTTCGATTGCCGCAGGACTGAAATCATAGGGGGATTTCCCCTGCCGGTCGGCGTCTATGATGTCGGGATTGTAGTGGATGAAGCCCAGCAGATCCTCCGCCGGGATGGCGGAGCGGATAAATTCCTCGTCGCCGTCGTCCCGGATCTTGTTGGCCACCACCCGGACGCGGGTAATGCCCAGATCCTTTGCCAGACGCTTGACGTTGTGGTAGGTCTGCACCGACCTCGCGCCGGGCTCGATCACCACGATGAACTGATCCATGTTGGCCGCCGTACCCCGTCCCAGGTGCTCCAGACCCGCTTCCATATCCATGATGACCACATCGTTCTTCCGATAGGTCAGCGCAGAGAGGACGGCCTTCAGCATCACATGCTCGGGGCAGACGCAGCCGCTGCCGCCCAAGTCCACGGTACCCATGACCAGCAGCCTGACGCCGTTGATCTCCTTGGAGAAGGTGTCCGGGATGTCCGCCACATAGGGGTTCAGCTTGAAGAACTTATTGGCGGCATTGGCGCCGGTGCGCTCCTCCACCAGAGTGCGCATTTTGGAGATGGGGACGATGGCGTCCACCTCCTCCTGGCTCAGACCGAGAGCCAGTCCCAGGTTGGCGTCGGGATCCACGTCGGCGGCCAGGACGGTGCGTCCCTCGTCGGCGTAGAGCCGCGCCAGCGTGGAGGCCAGGGTGGTTTTTCCCACGCCGCCCTTGCCGGTAATCGCTAGTTTCATTGGAAAAAGACCTCGTAAGTAAAAGTTATCCCGAATTCAAATTGCTTTTTGTTCGGGTGACGCAGGTTCCTCAGATGCCCAGTGCGGCGCGCTTGGCCTCGATGCACTCGATCATCTTGTCGCCCAGCTTCTCAATGTCGGTTTCCACGACGAACTTGGCCTCGACCCAGTCCTTGATGCCGTGCTCGCCCTGGAGCAGCGCGGTGACTTCCTCGGAGCCCTTGGTGTAGGGGTCAACGCCCAGGAAGGTCTCGATACCGGTGGCCACGACGTAGTTGCCGATGGAGACGGCCTTCTCGGACATCCATTCGGGAGCGCAGCCCACGACGGGAATCTGAGAAATGTTGATGCCCCAGTCCTTGGCGATATCGGAGGCCAGGATCATCATACGGGAAATATCCACGCAGGAACCCATGTGCAGAACGGGCGGGATGCCGGCCAGCTCGCACACGCGCTTCAGACCGGCGCCGCAGTAATCCTTGGCCTTCACGGGATCCATCAGACCGGCCTTGGCGGCAGCCTGTGCGGAGCAGCCGGAGACGATCAGGATGATGTCGTTTTCCAGCAGCTTCTTCATCAGCTCGATGTGAGCGGTGTCGGGGCGAACCTTGGGGTTGTTGCAGCCGACCATGGCCACGGCGCCCCGCAGAACGCCGGAATGGACGCACTCGATCAGGGGCTTGGTGGTGCCGAATTCGTCCACCTGGGAGTTGGCGACGCCGTCGAGGACCTTCTTGATGGCTTCCAGAGAATAGCCCACCCGGGCGTTCTGCTTCAGGCTGGGGATGTTGACCATCTCGGGCTTCCGATTCTTGAAGTTGTCGATCGCCATCTTGACAATGGCCTTGGCGTTCTCACCGGCGGTCTCGGCATGGAACTGGATGAACTCGGAGTCGGGCATCCGGGCAATGGGAGAGGTGGTGATGAACTTGGTATGGAAGCACTTGCTCAGGGGACCCAGGGCGGGGAAAATGCACTGCACGTCCACGACAATGGCCTCGCAGGCGCCGGTCAGGACCACGTTCTCCTGGTTCAGGAAGTTACCGGCCATGGGGATGCCGTGACGCATGGCGACCTCGTTGGAGGTGCAGCACACGCCGGAAACGGTGATGCCCTTGGCGCCCACGGACTTGGCGTATGCGACCATATCGGGGTCGTTGGCGTAATAAACGACCATTTCGGACAGGCTGGGATCATGGCCGTGAACAACGATGTTGACGTTGTCCTTCTCCATGACGCCGATGTTGGCGGTGGTGTCAATGGGCTTGGGCGTGCCGAACATAACGTCGGAGAACTCGGTGCCCATCATGGAGCCGCCCCAGCCGTCGGACAGACCGGCGCGCAGAGCCTGACGGATCAGGGCTTCGGGCAGAGAAGAGCAGCCCATGTGGGTCATGTGCAGCGCGGTGGAGACTTCCCGGTCGATGGCGCGGGGCTCGATGCCGGCTTCACGCCACAGCTTCTGGGTATGCTCGGGAGCGCGCTTCAGGAAGCGCTGTACGCCGAAGGGCTTGCCGTACTCCAGCAGGCCGATCTCGGCCATTTCGTGAGCCAGGTCGTAGATGTCCTTGCCTTCGGTCTCCACGCCCCACTCCTTGGCGATGCGGATCAGCTTCTCAGGATCCTTCACCTGATAGTTGCCGCCCTCCTTGGTCTGGTACAGGGTGTGCATGATCTCGCGGCCGTGGTCGGAGTGCGTAGCAGAGCCGCCGGCGGTGAACCGCAGATAGTTACGGCCGACGATGCCATGTACGTCGCAGCCGCAGATGCCCCGGGGGGCCTTCTTGGTGATGCGGCACGGGCCCATGGAGCAGATACGGCAGCAGGTGCCGGATTCGCCGAAGCCGCAATGGGGGGTCTGGTTCTTGACCCGCTGCTGCCAGGAGTCAGCGCCAACCTTGCTGCCGTTTTCCAGCAGTGAGTTGGTAGCTTGCTCCATCTCCTCAACAGTTGTCAAATAAGCCCAATCCTTCAAAGTGATTTCCTCCTAATCATTTGATTCTTTGAAAAGCCTGTGCATACCCTTTGATAAGTCATAGAGTATCGATAATATTGTACTAATTTAATGCGGAATTGTCAATCGTGGAATTTGACACATTTTGCGCAGTTTTCCTATCCCCCAGGGGGGGATTTTTGGCTATTTGTTTGAAACGGGTACAAACGGGGCGTTTTCTGCGCCTCTTTCCGCGATTTTGAAAAATTTACCCCTCCCCAAATAACCGGCGGGGACGCAAAAAGCCGCGGGGAAGCGTGCCCGCTCCCCCGCGGCATAACGGATCCCGGTGCTTACCGAATCGTCAGCTTGTGGCAGTGACCCTCGCCCAGAACGTGCTCGACGCAGGTCTTAAAACGCGCAAATTTATCGTTGGGGACAAACGCCAGCGCCGTACCGGCGAAGCCGCCGCCGTGGATACGGACGGCGCCCTCTCCCTCCAGCAGCTGCTGGCTGAGGGCAATGGTGAACGCCATGTCCTGCTTGCGGATATAGCCTGCCGGGGTGACATTCTGAAGCAGCGTCCAGGACGCCATGCCGGAGGCGTTGACCAGGTGCAGGAATGCGCCAAAATCCCCGTCCTTCAGCGCTCGCACCTGGGACTTTACCCGGCGGTTCTCGTTAAAGAAGTGGATGGCTCTCAGGACTGCCCGGTCGCCGGTGACCCTGCGGACTTCGGCGATGCGCCGGTAGAATTCCGCCTCGTCCACATCGTGGAGGACCTCCTTGCCGAAGAACGCCGCCACGGCCTTCATTTCCACGGGCATGGCCGCGTACTCGTCCGTCAGGTCGGCGTGGTCCGCGCCGGAATCGATGGTGCACAGGGTGTAGCCGCTGTGGGCAAAATCGTAGTCCACCTTTTCCACAATGGGGTTTTTCGGGTCGGCAAAATCGATGTACACCAGGCCGCCCACGCTGGAGGCCATCTGATCCATCAGGCCGGAGGGCTTGCCGTAGTAGACGTTCTCGGCGTACTGGCCGATCTGGGCAATTTCAATTGCGGAAACCTTGCCCTCCGCAAACAGGCCGTTCAGGATCCGTCCGATCAGCACCTCGAAGGCCGCGGAGCTGGACAGGCCGGAGCCGGGCAGGACGGTAGACCTGACCTTTGCTTCAAAGCCGCTGAGCTTGCAGCCCCGCCGGACGAACGCCGCCGCCACGCCCCGGATCAGCGCCGCCGTGGTGTTCTTCTCGGACTCTCTGGCCTCCAGATCCTTCAGGTCGATCTCCACGGGCTTGTAGCCCTCGGAATCCACCCGGATGATGCTCGTGCCGGTCAGGGTGACCTCCGCCGTGGTCTCCATATCGACCGCCGCCGCCAGCACGCAGCCGTGCTGATGGTCGGTGTGGTTGCCGCCGATCTCCGTGCGGCCGGGAGCGGAAAAATGATAGGTGTCAGCCATTTTGAACCTCCGTCAAAAAACGTTTCAGGGCAGCTCTGCCCGCTTCGGTACACTTGTAAACGCCCGCGCACTCCAGAACCCGGGCAAACACCTGACCGATCTCGTACTGAATGATCGCCTCGGCGTTTTCGGCGTTAAATTCCGGGTGCCGCGCCAGAAATGCTTCCGCCCAGTCGGCGTGCTTGGAAAGCGCCTCGTTCTGCCGCAGGTTTTCCCCCTTCAGCAGGGCTTCCCGCAGGTCGGCCATTTCCTTTTTCAGTCTGCCGGGGAGCACGGCCAGACCCATGACTTCGATGAGGCCGATGTTCTCTTTCTTGATGTGGTGAAGCTCCTTGTGGGGGTGATACAGCCCCATGGGATGCTCCTTGGTCGTCAGATTGTTCCGCAGGACCAGGTCAAGCTCATACCGGCCGTCGCGCATACGGGCGATGGGCGTGACGGTATTGTGGGGTTCGCCGTCAGTCTGGGCAAAGACCATGGCCGCCGGGTCGCTGTAGGTGCGCCACTTGGCGAGAATTTTGCCCGCCAGGTCGCAGAGACGGTCTTTGTTCTGAGCGTTCAGGCGAAGCACCGTCATGGGGTATCTCACCACGCAGCAGTCCACGTCGTCAAAGTCGGGGACCTCAAAGCCGAACTCCCTCTCCGCCTTTTCCATGGGGAAGGTATGATGGCCGCCCTGGAAATGCTCGTGGGACAGAATGCTTCCGCCCACGATGGGCAGGTCGGCGTTCGACCCCAGGAAATAGTGGGGGAACTGCTCCACGAAGGAAAACAGCTTATCGAACACCCCCCGGTCAATGACCATGGGCGTATGCCGGGAATTCATGACGATGCAGTGCTCATTATAATAGACGTAGGGCGAATACTGGAAGCCCCAGAGCTGGCCGTTCACCATCACCGGCATGACCCGCAGATTCTGCCGCGCCGGGTGGGAGACGGTCCCCGCGTAGCCCACGTTCTCGGGGCAGAGCAGGCACTTGGGGTAACCGGAGGCCTTTTTCAGCTTCGCCGCCGCGATGTCCCGGGGGTCCTTCTCGGGCTTGGACAGGTTGACGGAGATTTCCAGCTTCCCGTATTTGGTCTCCGCCGTCCAGCGCTCGTCCTTGGCGATGCGGTCGCGGCGGATGTAATTGCAGTCCTGGCTGAGGGTGTAAAAATAGTCCGTCGCCGCCTTGGGGGATTGGGCATATCGCGCCCGGAACTCCCGCACAACCTCCGACGGGCGGGGCGTCAGGAAGCCCATGAGCTTCGTGTCGAACAGGTCGCGCTCGGCGACGGTGTCCGCGATCATTCCCTCCTGGGCGGCGTAGTCACACAGCAGATCCAGGCATTCCGGAAAGTCAAAGCGCCGCTCCTGCTCTTCGTAGCCTTCCAGCCCCAGCTGGGAAAGCAGGGTATTTCTCGCGAACGTCTCGTCCAGCGGGTGGAGAAGACCGCGATCCTCGGCATAATCCAGCAGCGAGTCCAGCGCTGCCCAAACGGTTTCAGTCGTCATAGCCATGGGGATGCTCCTTGTGCCAGTTCCATGCGGAACCGATGATGGTCTCGATATCGTCATATTTCGGCTTCCAGCCAAGGACGGCCTTGGCCTTTTCGCTGGACGCCACCAGCTGCGCCGGGTCGCCTGCCCGGCGGGGGGCCATCTCGCATTTGATGGGCTTGCCCACGACCTTTTCCGCCGTGTCGATGATCTCCTTCACCGTGAAGCCCACGCCGTTGCCCAGATTGAAGACGTTGTTTTCCCCGCCGTTCATCAGGTACTCCGCCGCCAGAATGTGGGCGGAGGCAAGGTCGGTGACATGGATGTAGTCCCGGACGCAGGTGCCGTCCCGGGTGGGATAGTCGTCGCCGTAAATCGACACGTGATCCCGCAGTCCGTTGGGAACCTGCAGGATAATGGGGATCAGGTGGGTCTCCGGATTATGCGCCTCGCCGATCCTGCCGGACATATGGGCGCCGCAGGCGTTGAAGTAGCGCAGCGCCACGAACCGGATGCCGTGGGCGACGGACGCCCAGTAAAACATCCGCTCCATGGAGAGCTTCGTCTCGCCGTAGCAGTTCGTCGGATGCGTCGGGTCGGTCTCCAGAATCGGCACATGCTCCGGCTCGCCGTAGGTCGCCGCCGTGGAGGAAAAGACGATGTATTTGACCCCATGCTCGATCATGGATTGGAGCATCGTCCGGGTGCCGCCCAGATTGTTATCGTAGTATTTCAGGGGATTGACCATGCTCTCGCCCACCTGAGAATTTGCCGCGAAGTGGATGACCGCGTCGATCTTCTCGGAGGAAAACACATGGTCGCAGAATTCCTTATTACGGATATCGCCCTGATAAAATCTGGCCTTCGGATGCACCGCCTTGCGGAATCCGGTTTCCAGATTATCGGCCACGACCACGTCGTAGCCGTTGTCAATGAGTTCATATACGGTGTGACTGCCAATGTAGCCCGCACCGCCAAGCACCAGAATCGTTTTCATGAATGCAACCTCCCTTTTCTCCACAATAGCGGCAGATGATTTTCATCTGCCGCTATTATAATACAGGATTTACTTCTTGGCAAGATATTTCCGCATATCCAGCGAGCAGGCCGCCAGAATAATGCCGCCCTTGATGATGTACTGCATGGAGGGGTCGATGCCCAGCATGGACAGCGCCACGAAGATGATCCGCAGCACGAACACGCCCAGGACAATGCCGCTGATCTTGCCGGTGCCGCCGACGAAGGAAACACCGCCGATGACGCAGGCCGCGATGGCGTCGCACTCGTAGTTGAGGCCGGCCGACTGGGTGATGGAGCTGATACGGGCGCCCTCAATGAAGCCCGTAACGCCGTACATGGCGCCCGCCAGGGTGTGGACCATCACGGTCGTCCAGAACACGTTGACGCCGGAGACCTTGGCCGCGTCGGCGTTGGAGCCGACGGCGAACATGTTCTTGCCGAAGGCGGTCTTGTTCCAGATGAACCACATCAGCGCCACGAAGATCACGGCGTACAGCACGTACCAGGGGATGGAGATCTTCGCGCCGGAGCCGGTGACGAACTGGATCATGGGCGCGGAGACCACGTTCTTATACTCCTGGGACAGGCCGGAAACGGGCTGGCCGTTGTTGCCGTTGAGCATAAAGAAGATCAGGATCAGACCGTAGGTAATGAGCTGGGTAGCCAGGGTCACGATGAAGGGGTGCAGGCTGAACTTGGCCACGAAGAAGCCGTTCACCATGCCGATCAGCGCGCCGATGGCCACGACAATGAGAACCGTCAGCAGGATCCAACCCGGGGTAATGGCCGGAAGGTTGGAGAACAGCTTCCGGGAGATGGTGCGATCCTGTAATAGCGCGCCCGCGACGGCCGCGGTCAGGCCGACCACACGTCCGCCGGACAGGTCGGTACCGGTCAGGACGATACAGCCCGCGATGCCCAGCGCCATGGGCAGCGACGACGCCACAAGGGAAATGATGTTCGCGATGGAACCCGCGGACAGGAAGTTTTTGTTCTTGATTGCCGTATAGACGATGAAAATAATCATCAGAATATACAGCGCGTTATTCAGAATGCCGTCCGACCAGAACCGGCGGCGATCCGCCTTGTCGAGCTTTTGGTATTCTTCGCTCTTTCTCTGAAGCTGTTTGACTGGATTTGCCATACCGCTGCCTCCTTATACATACTTCGCCGCAAGACGCATGATGTCTTCCTGCGTTGCTGTCTTTGCATCGACTTCACCGGCCAGCCGTCCGCCGGACATGACTAAGATCCGGTCGCACACGCCCAGCAGCTCGGGCATTTCGGACGAGACCATGATGACCGTCTTGCCTTTGTTCGCCAGATCGAGGATCAGCTGGTAAATCTCATATTTCGCGCCGACGTCGATGCCCCGCGTCGGCTCGTCAAGCAGCAGCACATCCGGGGTGGTGAGCAGCCAGCGGCCGATGATGACCTTCTGCTGGTTGCCGCCGGACAGGCTGCGGATCTTCGTCTCCTGAGAGGGCGTCTTGGTGTGCATGGCGTCGATGGACCACTGGGTGTCCTTCCGCATGGACTTGTCGCTGAGGACGAAGCCCGCCCGCTTGTGCCTGTCCAGACTGGAAATGACGGAATTCTCCCGGATGTTCAGGATCCCGAAAATACCCGTCGCCCGGCGCTCCTCGGTGAGCAGGGCAAAGTTGCTTTTGATAGACTGCCGGGGGTTCAGATTCCTGCACTCTTTGCCGTCCAGCAGAATGCGGCCGCTTTTGCGGGTGGCGACGCCGAACATGGTTTCCAGCGTCTCCGTCCGGCCGCTGCCGTCCAGACCCGCCAGACCCAGGATCTCGCCCCGCCGGGCGGTGAAGGAAACGTCCCGCAGGTTATTGTACAGTCCCGTCAGGTGCTCGACCTGCAAATAGACGTCGCCGGGCTTGTTGGTCTTCGGGGGGAACTGGTTGCCAAGCTCCCGGCCGACCATCAGGCGGATGATGTCGTTCATCTCCAGCTCGGAGGCCGGACGGGTCGCCACCAGCCGGCCGTCACGCATGACGGTGATCTCGTCGGAGATGCGCTTGATCTCCGCCATTTTATGGGAAATGTAGATGATGCCCATGCCGCGATCCCGGAGCATGTTGATGATCCGGAACAGGTGCTCAACCTCTTCCTCGGTCAGCGAGGACGTGGGTTCATCAAATACGATGACTTTCGAGTGATAGGAGACGGCCTTGGCGATCTCCACCATTTGACGCTGGGAAACCGGCATCGTGCCCATGACCCGGTGGGGGTCAACGTCGATGCCGAGCTCTTCAAAAATCGCCTTGGTATCGCGGAGCATTTTGCGTTCGTCCACAATAAAGCCCGCGATCTTGGGATAGCGCCCCAGCCACAGATTGTCCATGACAGTCCGCTTGAGCGCCTGATTCAGCTCCTGATGCACCATGGCGACGCCGCTCATCAGCGCCTCCTTGGAGCTGGTGAAATTGACCTCGCGGCCTTCCAGATAAATATGGCCGCTGTCCTTGGTGTAAATGCCGAACAGGCATTTCATCAGCGTGGATTTGCCGGCGCCGTTCTCGCCCATGAGCGCGTGTACGGTGCCCGCCTTGACTTCCAGGCTGACATGATCCAGCGCTTTCACGCCGGGAAAGGTCTTTGTGATATCCGTCATCCGGAGCAGTACGGTTTGCTCCACCTTGGATTCCCCTCCTTTTTTGCTGGCTCAGGAAGCTCTGGATAAATCGACGAGAGCTGACAGCGAGAGATTTTTCACCAGATGAAGGTATTAAAAGTGGAGGAATACTTTGTGTATTTCCCACTTTTTATACCGCACAGCTGGGGAAAAAGATCCGCTGTTCAGCCGAAGGCGATTTATTCAGAGTTTCCGCTTTAAGAAGGGCAGCCGCCGTCACAGCAGCGGCTGCCCTCTTTTGGTTCTTATAATTTACTTGGTGTAGGGAGCGTAGGCGACGAACAGCTTGTTGGCGATGCCGTCGGCGACGGAGTACATCTCGGTGTTGGTGGCGGCGGTGGCGGCGATGGCGTCGGCCATGGCGGTGCCCTCACCGGCATCCTTGACGACGGTGGCGATGGCAACGGCCATGCCCTCGGCGTCCTGCTTGACGGTACCGGTCATCTTGCCGGCAGCGATCAGCTCCTTGGCAGCGTCGGTGGCGTCAACGCCGAACACGGGGATGGTGGTCGCGCCCTCGGCACCGGTGTTGTAGCCGGCAGCTTCCAGAGCGGAGATGGCGCCTTCAGCCATGTTGTCGTTGTTGCAGATGATCAGCTCGATCATGTTGCCGTTGGCCTCGTTGTACTGGGACAGGTTGGTGTTCATGTAGTCCAGAGCAGCCTGTGCGCTCCAGGCGCCGCCCAGATCCACCTGATACTTGGAGGCGTTGGAAGCGTCGAAGTACTCCAGAGCGGGCTTGCCGGCGGCGGTCAGGACGGCGTCGGCGTCTTCAACACCGTACTGGGTGCGGTAGATGGCCTCAACGTTGCCCTCGTCGCCCTTGAACATGGCGTAGGAGATCTTGCCGTCGCCGTTCAGGTCAACGGTGTCCCAGTTGGCCAGCAGGTACTCGCCGACCATCTTGCCCTGCAGGTGACCGGCTTCGGGCGCGTCGGTGCCGATGAAGCAGATGCTGGCGTTGGCGTTCAGAACGGAGCCTTCCTCGCCGTCGGCCTCAACGGCGCGGTTGAAGAAGATAACGGGGGTGCCGTTCGCCATGGAGATGATCTCGTTGGCAACGTCGGAGGAGCCGGAGGTGACCATGTTGACGACCAGCAGGTTGTAGCCGTCGGTAATGGCGGTCTGGATCTGCTCGTTCTGGGTGGTCTGGTTGTTGTTGCCGTCAAAGTTCTGGTAGGTAACGCCCAGGCCGTCCAGCTGCGCGTCCAGAGCGGTACGGACGCTGGAAATGTAGGTGTCGGCGAAGGTGTAGTAGAACACGCCGACCTTCAGCTCGGAAGCCTTGGTCGGAGCCTCGGTCTCGTTCCCTGCGGGAGCGGTGGTGGCGGCAGGGGCGGTGGTGGCGGGTGTGGTCTTGGAGCCGCAGGCGGCCATGGCGATCACCATGACGAGCGCAAGCAGCAGCGCAAGTGCCTTTTTCATTGCTTTTTCCTCCATAAATTTCATTTTTTCCGGTTCCGCCGATTCGGCTTCACCGTAACTCTATTGTATCAGATAGGAAACTTTTTCACAGTCGTTTTTCCCCGGGGATTTTCTCAAAATTTTTTGCCGCTTCCAAAAAACGCGCTCCGTTTTTGTGCAATAAGCCCTAAAAGACGGAAGAAAAAGGGGAATATGCTGTCACGCTGTCCCTCAGCCGAAGGAAAACATTGCCTTCTGGCTTTCCATGGTGAACATATTCTCTTTGGTAACGATGGTGGTGGCGGTGTCGATGAGCGCCGCGGGATCGAATTTCTCCCCCTGCAGAACCTGCCATGCCTTCTCTACGCCAAGGTAGCCCATGGCGTAGCAGTTCTGC
Organism: Clostridiales bacterium UBA6468; assembly: GCA_002436765.1. Classification (GTDB taxonomy): domain Bacteria; phylum Bacillota; class Clostridia; order Oscillospirales; family Oscillospiraceae; genus Faecousia. The sequence continues at coordinate 6,854 of DJNI01000056.1, read as the reverse complement.
ACCACCAGGGCGGCCACCGCCCCGGTCTGCAGCAGCTCGATGCAGTTAATGTTGCTGTCGAAGGATACGGCGTGTACCTGCCCCGTCAGCCCCAGGGAGTCCACCGCCTGGGCAACGCCCACGGCCAGCGGCTCGTTGAAGCCGATGAGCACATTGATCTCCGGATGCTCCCGCAGCAGCTTTTCTGCCGCCAGCCGGGCTTCCAGGGCGTCGGTGGCCACGTTGACGGCGTAAATGCCCCTGACCCGGCTGTCCCCAAGCAGCACCTCCCGGAAGCCCTGCTCCCGTTCCCGGCAGTTCTGGGTCTCGGCGTAGGCGTTGACGATGCCTACGACGATCTCCTCCTGCTCCGTTTTCAGCGCGGCCTCCGCGCTCATGCGCCCGGCGGCCACATTGTCCGTCCCGATACGCACGGAAACGCCTTCGGAATCCACGTCGCTGTCGATGACCACCACCCGGACGCCTGCGGCCACGGCCTCGTCGATGGCGGCGGCGTTTTCCGTGTAGCTGATGGCGGAGAAGACGATGGCGTCCGCCCCGTCGGCCACGGCCTGACGGATATAGTCGTTCTGCAATTCAAAATCCTCCTCCGTGTCCGGGGCGAGGATGGTCAGATGCACGTTATATTCGGATTTCGCGGCGTTTGCCCCGGCAAAGACCGATTTCCAGAACTCCGTGGCAGCGGATTTGGCGATCAGATAAATATTGTACGTCCCGCTGCTCTGACGGGCGCCGGCGCAGCCGGAAAGGCACACCAGCAGCGCCAGAAAAACGGCTATGACCTTAATGCTTTTCATACTCCGCCTCCTCCCGTACCTTCGGCATGCGCACCGTCACCTTCGTTCCCTCGTCCGGGACGCTTTCGATGGTGATGCCGTAGGCGTCGCCGAACCAGATTTTCAGCCGGTCGTTGACGTTCTTGATGCCGATGCCGGACTTCCCGTCGGGCTTCCGGCGGAAAATCTCCTCGATCTGCTCCGGCTCCATGCCCACGCCGTTGTCCTCCACCGTGAAGAGGACGGCCTCCCCCTCGGCGCGGACGCGGATCTCAATATGTCCCTCGTCCACCAGACCGTTGACGCCGTGGTAAATGGCATTCTCGATGATGGGCTGGAGGGTGATCTTGTTGCACAGGTACTCCGTGCAGTCTTCCTCCACATCGAAGTGGTAGGAGAACTGCTCCTTGTAGCGCACGCTCTGGATTTGCAGGTAGCTCCGGGCATGCTGCACCTCGCTGCGGATGGGGATCAGCTCGTGGCCCTTGCTGATGCTGATGCGGAACAGCCGCGCCAGCGCGTTGACCATCGCCACGGCCTCCCCGTTCTTCCCCTGCTCGCACATCCAGGAGATGGAGTCCAGGGTATTATACAGGAAGTGGGGGTTGATCTGCGCCTGTAGGGCTTTCAGCTCCGTCTTGCGGAGGTTAACTTCCTCACTGCGCACCGTAGCCATGAGCTTCTGGATTTTTTTGACCATGTGGTCAAAGGACGCCGACAGGTTCTCCACCTCCCGGACGCCGGTGACCGGCTCATAGGAAAAGCCCTCGCCGGTTTTTTCAAAGCTCTGCATGGCGACGACCAGGTCGTGAATGGGGCTGGACAGCACCCGGGAAAGCATCAGGCTCAGCAGCACCGCCGCGATTAAAATAAACGCCGCGCCGATAAGGGTGATGCGCATGATCTCCCCCATACCGTCGGTGATCAGCTCCTGAAAGGAGCTGACGCCCACCACCCGCCAGATGCCGTTTTCCAGGGTCTGGACGGTGTAGATGGTGCTCCCCTCCACGTGCGTCCCGTCGGGAAGGGAGGCCGTCAGGTCGGTATTCTCGCTTTTCAGCTCGGAGTAAATGAGCTGCTGCTGGGGGTGGTAGACCAGGTTCCCCTCCGTGTCCTCCAGGAAGCAGTAGCCCCGCTGGCCGATGCCCACGCCGCTGATATAGGTGGAAATATTGGAGCAGCTCACATCCACGGCGATGTACCGCTCCCCCTCTCCGGTGGTGGTGGGGCGGACGATGGTCACCACCCAGGGGTAGTCCTTTACGAAAATCGACATGACGTGGGGGGCGGAAATGTAGCCGCCCTCGTAAAGCGCCCGCTTGTCCGGGTCGAAGGAGAGGTTTTGCAGGATGTCCTCCCGCAGGCGGCGGCCAAGGCTGTAGCAGTTGCGCATTTCCCCCTCCGCGTCGTAGGTGGTGACGGCCACCACGTCGGCGCGGATTTCCAGGAACGCCTCGAACCGCGCCTCCCGTTCCTCCGCGGGCAGGTCGAGGTAGCCGGTCAGCAGCGTCACCGCGTCGTTCATGTCCTCCAGGTATTCGTTCATGGTGCTGCCCGCCTGGGCGATGGCCTGACGGCTGGTGGTCTCGGCGTTGCGCAGCAGCGTCCGGCGATAGGTCTGCATAAAGACCAGATTGGCGCACAGAAGCACGCTCACCGCAACCGCCGTGAGCGTGAGCGCCGTGATAAGATTCATGCTGACTCCCTTTTTCCTCATGCGTCGGCCTCTTTCTGCTCCTGACGCATCCGCGCCGGGGATTTGCCGTAGTACTTTTTGAAGCAGTAGCCGAAATAGCTCTGGTCGGCGTAGCCGCAGCGGCGCGCCACCTCGGCAATGCGGCTGCTGCCGCTCCACAGCAGCTTCAGCGCCACGTCCATCCGCTTCTTGATCAGCAGGTTCATGAAGGTGTCGCCGTAGAATTTCTTGATGTTCGCGCCCAAGTAATTGGCGCTGATGTGCAGCCGCTCGCTGACGGATTGCAGCGACAGCTCCTCGTCCATATATTCCTTCTCGATGATCTTCAGCGCCCGGGCGCAGAGCATGGCCATATCGTCCCAGCCCCCGGCGGCGTACAGTCCGCCGCCGCTCCGGGCGATCTTCAGGGCTTCCATGGCTTCTAAGTAAGCGGCGTGTCCCTCGCCGAGGGACGCGTACTCCTTGCTTATGCCCGCCAGCGCTTCCGCGCCCCATGCCCGGCGGGTGGCCTGCCGCAGCTCGTCCAGGGATGCGTACAGCCGCCCGAACCCGTTTATGGAGGCCAGCAGAAGCACCGCCCGGTCGCCGCTGGTAAATCCGCAGCAGGAAAACGCCCGGGAGAAAATCCGCTCCGCCATGGGAAGCAATTCCGGATGCGCCCCGTCGGGCAGACTGAACGCTGCCACCACGATGTGCTCGTCCCCGCGGATTTCCATTCCGGCGCTTCGCAGGGATTCCACCGCGGCGGACGGCTCCGGGCTGGCGTACTCGTCCAACAGCATCGTAGCCGTGACCATCCGCAGCGCTTCCGCACCCCCCTGGGGCCGGGTCAGGCTGGCAAGGCGCTTCTCAATTTTGTCGTGGATCTTCCGCAGCTCCTCCGTCAGCTCCGCCATGCTGATGGGCTTGAGAAGGTAGGCCACGATCTCGTCCTCGATCCCGGCCTTAGCGTATTCAAAATCGTCGTAGCCGCTCAAAAACGCCACTTGCAGCAGCGGCTGGACGGCCTTCGCCTGTCTGGTGAGAGCCGTCCCGGAAATAAACGGCATCCGGATATCCGTCAGCAGGAAATCCGGCTGAAGCGCTTCCACCAGCTGTAAGGCATCCAGCCCGTTCCCGGCGCGCCCCACAAGACGGAAGCCCAGAGATTCCCAGTCGATCAGCTGGCAGACGGCGCCCAGCAGCTCCGGCTCATCGTCCGCCACCAGAACGGTCAACACCTGATGCTTTCCCATGCTCAGCCCTCCATTCGTATTCTTGATTTGATTATAAAAGATTTCCGGAAAAAACACAAGCCCGGAATGTTACATTTTCACATTCCGGGCTTGCCTCTTGATTTGGTTTTTGGTTATTTTACAAGTGCATCAATATTCGCTGTCGTGATCTTCTGCCACGGAATGGTCAGGGGCTCCTTATTGGCAAATATCTCCGCTTCCCATTTTTCGTAGTCCGCCCGGTTCACGAACCGCCGCTCTCCGTTTTCCGTTATCAGGTAGACATAGCCGTCGTGTTCCGTGTCAACGTCATCCGGGTAGGCCGTTTGCGTATAGGAATCATAGTCGGACAGTTCCTTGCACCATGCATCCACGTAGAAAGCGTCTTTATAGACATCCTCCGCTTCATCATAATACGCAATGGTGTAAGGCCAGACAACATACCCCGCATATCCCTGATTGTGGGCAGCATCCACCTTGAGCATACCGGGATAATGGGCCACTCCCACATAATTGCAAGCCTCCACCCGCACGCCGTCGGTCTGGGGGTCATAGCCATAGATGGTCTCGCACATTCCCGCCACAGCAGTGTTGAATATGGAGACCAGCAGTTCTTCCTCCCCATCTCCGTCCACGTCCGTGACGGCAAACTGCTCATCCTCGATGGTGCCCGGTTCCCAGAGCATAATTTCTCCCATTTCGGACATTTCCGGCCAGCGCAGCTCGTCATGGACGGTCCGGAGCGCCCGCTGGAACGCACTGCGGGCAGCGTCGTTTCGGTCAGGGGCGGCGGTTTCCGGCTGGGTGGGTTCTGCCGTTGTTTCCACGGGGGTGCTTTCCGTGGCAGCTGTACTCGGTTTCTGCGCCGTGGTCTCCGGCGCTTTCTTCCCGCCGCAGGCGGAAAGAAGCAGCAGCATCACCGCCAACATGAGACATATTTTCTTTTTCATTATGTTTCCTTTCTTCAGTCCAGCACAATGGGCGCTTCCTCCACAACTTCCTCCGTCAGGCAGTCGTGCTCCCGCATCCATTCCAGCGTGTGGGCGGAGTCGGCGAAGACAGACAGGTACGCGCCGGTGGCATACACGTTGTTTTCCCCCCAGAGGGAAATTGTCAGGGACTTTGTCTTGTACAGCTCCTCGTTGTATTTGTCGTACTCCCAGAAATATCCCAGATGGTAAGCATCTCTCTGGGTCATGGTGCGCTCGTCGCAGTCGGCCTTGACGGCATCCAGCAGGGACTGCACCAGCTCCGGGGTGATCTGGTATTCATGCAGGGTCACGCTGCCAATGTTTATGGAGGTGATGTCCGACACATTAAAGTCATCCTGATAGCCGTACCGCGCCTGCTTCCACACAAATTCCCAGCGGCTTGTGTACTCGTTTACGATCTTACCCTCGTCCAGATTTGCCCAGATAATATAGCTGCGGGTCATGGTGCAGCCGTTTTTCAGCTTATATTGAATCTGGACGTTGTCTGTGGTCAGCATCGGCCCGTCCTCGTTGTAGCCGCCCTCGCCGTAGACGAAGCCGTCCTCCGGCATGACCGGGTGCTTTTCCTTTTCCTCCCGGTGCTGGATGTAGGCCAGGGGATAGTTGCCGTAGCTTTCGATGTGATCTTCCAGCGCCATGGCGTGGAGGGTGGTGATCTGCCGGATGTCTTCCTCGTCGGTCAGCTCTAAGTCGCTATAATTCAGGGTCACGGAGCTGACGTCCTCCACGTCCGGGATGCGGTCTTCAATGCCCAGCACGTCAAAGCGGGTGGCCACCAGGCTCAGGGCGACCACGGCGGTGAGAATGCCCAGCCCGACCCAGCTGCGCAGCTGGAACACCCGGGTGGTGCGCTTCAGGAGCATCTTTCCCCCGAACCAACCGGCAGCGCCGCCGCAGAACAGAATGAGATAAACCATCGAGGTACTGGCATCAATTCTGTACGCGAGGAAGGTGTTCACGCACATAACCACCAGCGCACCGACCCCCACGGCGCAGACCAGCTGAAACAGCGGCTGCAAAACGGGGAACGCGATGGCATCCCCGGCGCACTCCAAGTCCCGTTTCCGGTACAGCACCAGTCCCACAAGGGCGAAGACGATGCCCACCGCCGCGTAGATCAGCAGGGCGGTAAGCTTCCCCTGATCGACGCTGAACGCCGCCACCATTTCGCTTTCCCGGCCGTAGAACCGCAGCGACAGCTGGTGAAAATCCTCCACCGCCACATACGCGTCGTTGGTCATGTTCGCCACAGGCGTCAGCAGATTGACCCACCTGTCCGGCGTGACCACGCCGAAGAGCATGGGCGTATACAGGGTGTTGATAATGTAGTAAAGGATATACGCGCCGCCGTTTAAGACCGCGTACACCACCGCCATGGCAAAGCGGTTGCCGGTGCAGAACACGCTGAAAACCGCCACGCCGAAGAAGGTGATGAATTGCAGATTGGTATCAACGTACCACCAAAGGGCGATCTGCCACGCGTTTTTCACAATGGTCGCGTTCAGCAGCGGCACGGACAGCAGCGCCATCACCGCCGTGGGGATCATGGAGAACAGCAGCCCGGAAACCACGTTGGTCAGAAACAGCGTCTCCCGGCGCATGGGCATGGCGTGCAGAGCGCTGCACATCCGGGAATTGTACAGGTCGCCGAACAGGAGCATGGCGCTGATCGGCGCGAAGAACAGGTTTACAAGACCCATGACCTGAATAACTTCCCCCATCCGGGAGGCGAACCAGAACGTCCGCCCCATTTCCCGATTGTTCTGGTACAGCATCATCATGCCCAGAATCAGGCACAGGGTGTACACCGCCATCACCGGGGCGAACCGGGTCAGGTTCTTTTTAAGCACGGTCTTATTAAAGAAGGATGTCTTTGATTTCATAGTCCACGCCTCCCAGCTCGTAAATGAAGATTTCCTCCAGCGAAAGCGGCAGCACGTCAAAATACGCGGGCTTGAGCGCCGCTATCTTCGCGCCGACCTCCTCGGCCTCGCCCCGGACGATCAGGGTCTTCAGCCTTCCGGAAACCGTCGCGTTGAGAATGTCCAGCTCCTGAGGGGCGTCGCCCACCAGCTGCAGCTTCACGGTGCTGCCCTGCATGTCCGCAAGGCTCTTTTCCAGCAGCATTTTGCCCCGGTTCATGATGCCCACGTAGTCGCACACGTCCTCCAGCTCC
>DJNI01000014.1 GCA_002436765.1 Clostridiales bacterium UBA6468 | reverse complement strand
CGACAAGATCCGCGGCATGGACATCGTGTTCACCACCACCGCCACCACGGATGAGGAAGCCCGCGAGCTGCTCACCCTGCTGGGCGCTCCGTTTTCTAAGTAAGGGGGTAAAGTATGGCTAAGAAATCTATGATCCTGAAGCAGCAGCGCGGCGGCAAGTTCTCCACCCGTAACTACAACCGCTGCAAGATCTGCGGCAGACCCCACGCTTACCTGCGCGATTTCGGCGTTTGCCGTATCTGCTTCCGGGAGCTGGCTTACAAGGGCCAGATCCCCGGCGTTCGGAAGGCTTCCTGGTAAATCTGGGCGTATACGGCAGAACGCCCGGGGCGCCGTACCTTCGTACTGTCACCCCGTTCGTTCTTTGTCTCCGCCGCAGATTTCCGCAGGAATCCTGCGGTTTGGAATGAGAACGGGCGAACAGGCTCCGTTCGCTCCCTGCCGCAGACGCAAACGCACGGCCCCGCAAGGGCGGGGCGCGCCCCCGGGCGCAAAGCAATGTTTCCCAACAGCGCGGAAGCGCTGAAGAATAGTGGGGAGGGCCGCGGCGCAATCAAACCCCGGCAGCCGTCCAATCGGACCGTCCGACGGGCCGGCTCCCGCCGTTGAAACACCGCAAATCCCAGCCGCTCCCTAACTTCTGTAAGGAGGAAGAACAAATGCACATCACAGACCCCATCGCGGATATGCTGACCCGTATCCGCAACGCCGGTTCTGCTCGCCACGCCACCGTGGAAGTTCCGGCCTCCGGCATGAAAAAGGCGATCGCCCAGATCCTGCTGGATGAAGGCTATATCAAGGCCTTCGAAGTGATCGAGGAGGGTGTCCAGGGCACCATCAAGATCACCCTGAAGTACAATGCCAACAAGGAAAAGGCCATTTCCGGCCTGCGCCGCGTCAGCAAGCCCGGTCTGCGGGTCTATGCCGGCGCCGATGAGCTGCCCCGCGTCCTGAAGGGCCTGGGCGTGGCCATCGTTTCCACCAGCAAGGGCATCATGACCGACAAGAAAGCGCGCGAGCTGCATGTTGGCGGCGAAGTCCTGGCTTTCATTTGGTAAGGAGGTAAGAAGCTATGTCTCGAATCGGCAGAATGCCCATTACCGTCCCCGCCGGCGTTGAAGTCAAGATCGAAGGCGTCAACAAGGTGACTGTAAAGGGCCCCAAGGGCGAGACCACTCAGGTCCTGCACCCGGATATGATCCTTGAGATGGAGGGCAATGTCATCCATGTCAAGCGCCCCAGCGAAGATAAACTGCACAAGTCGCTCCACGGCCTGACCCGCACCCTGCTCCACAACATGATCGTCGGCGTGACCGAGGGTTATAAGAAGGAGCTGGAGGTCCAGGGCGTTGGTTATCGTGTTGCCAAGGAAGGCACCAACCTGGTCATGAACATCGGTTATTCCCATCAGGTGATCATGCCCGAGAAGCCCGGCATCACCATCGAAGTCCCCGCCCCCAACAAGATCGTCATCAACGGGATCGACAAGCAGATCGTCGGCCAGTTTGCCGCCGAGGTCCGCGAGAAGAGACCGCCCGAGCCTTACAAGGGCAAGGGTATCCGCTATGCTGGTGAGTTTGTCCGCCGTAAAGAGGGCAAGACCGGCGCCAAGAAGAAATAAGGGAGGTGCGCTTCAATGGTTAAAAAGTTTGATTCCAATGCTCAGAGACTCAAGAGACACAAGAGAGTGCGCGCCCACATCTCCGGCACCGCCCAGCGGCCCCGTCTGGATGTTTTCCGCAGCGCAAAGAACATTTATGCTCAGGTCATCGACGATGTGGCCGGCGTGACCCTCGCTTCCGCCGCCAGCAACGAGAAGGACTTCGGCATCTACGGCGGCAACGTGGAGGCTGCCAAGAAGGTCGGCGCCCTGGTCGCCGAACGCGCAAAAGCCAAGGGCATCGAAGAAGTGGTCTTTGACCGCGGCGGCTATCTTTACCACGGCCGCGTGGAAGCTCTGGCAGAAGCCGCCCGCGAAGGCGGACTGAAGTTTTAAGGGAGGACATAGACTATGGCTAAATTGATCGACGCCAACACCCTGGAACTGAGTGAAAAGGTCGTAGCCCTGAACCGCGTCAGCAAGACCGTCAAGGGCGGCCGCGTCATGAAGTTCTCCGCACTCGTGGTGGTTGGCAATGGCAACGGTATCGTTGGGTTCGGCCTGGGCAAGTCCTCTGAAGTCCCCGACGCCATCCGCAAGGGCATCGAAGACGCCAAGAAGAATCTGGTTCAGATCTCTCTCACCGGCACCACGATCCCCCACGAGGTCATCGGCAAGTTCGGCGCTGGCCGCGTGCTGCTGAAGCCCGCCGCCCCCGGTACCGGCGTGATCGCCGGCGGCTCTGTCCGCGCCGTGGTGGAAATGGCCGGCATCCGTGATATCCGCACCAAGTGCCTGCGCTCCAACAACCCCCAGAACGTGGTCTCCGCCACGATGGAGGGCCTGAAGTCCCTGCGCGATGCGCAGCAGGTGGCCGTGGTCCGCGGCAAAGACGTCGGCGAGCTGTAAGGAGGGACCACCATGAAGACTTATAAGATCACCCTGGTGAAGAGCCTGAACGGCCGCTTCAAAAAGCATATCGCAACCGCCGCCTCTCTGGGCCTGAACAAGATCGGCGATACCACCGTCCAGCCCGACAACGAGATGACCCGCGGCAAGATCAACCAGATCAATTATCTGATCCGCGTTGAAGAAATGAACTAAGGAGGTTACCGGAATATGAAACTGCATGATTTACAGCCCGCTCCCGGTAGCACCACCATCGGCAAGCGCAAGGGCCGCGGCATTGGCTCCGGCAACGGCAAGACTGCCGGCCGCGGACATAAGGGTCAGTGGGCCCGGTCCGGCGGCGGCGTCCGTCCCGGCTTTGAGGGCGGCCAGATGCCCCTCACCCGCCGCCTGCCCAAGCGTGGCTTCCACAATAACTTTGCCAAGAGCTACGCCACCGTCAACGTTGGCAAGCTGAACGCTCTGGAGGACGGCGCCGAGGTCACCTTCGAGACCCTGCTGGCAAAAGGCATGGTCGCCAAGAAGTACGACGGCGTCCGCATCCTGGGCAATGGCGAGCTGCAGAAGAAGCTGGTGGTCAAGGCTGCCGGCATCACTGCCGCCGCAAAGGAAAAGATCGAAGCCGCGGGAGGAAAGGCGGAGGTGATCTGAAGTGATCCAGACGATCAGAAACGCGTGGAAGATCCCGGAGCTGCGTAAAAAGCTGACCTTCGTCCTCTTCGCCATCGTAGTCTATCGCTTCGGTCATGCGATCTATGTCCCCTTCGTGGACAGCGCCGCACTGTATACCGCCTTCCAGGCGCAGACGGCCGGCAGCCTGCTGGGATACTTCAACGTGCTCTCCGGCGGCGGCCTGGCAACGGCCTCGATCTTCGCACTGAGCATCTATCCCTATATCAACAGCTCCATCATCATCCAGCTGCTGCAGGTGGCCATCCCGGCCCTGGAGCGCATGGCCAAGGAAGAGGGCGAGGAGGGCAAGAAAAAGCTGCAGCGGATCACCCGCTTCACCACCCTTGCCCTGTCCATCATCATGGCCATCACCTACCGGATGATGCTGAGCCAGTATGACGGCGTTATGACCCGCACCGGCACCTGGGCCTCCATCGTGATCGTGTGCACCTTCGTTGCCGGCTCCATGTTCACCATGTGGCTGGGCGACCAGATCACGGAAAAGGGTATCGGCAACGGTATCTCCATGATCCTGCTGGTGGGCATCGTGTCTCAGGGCTTCAACGCCATCACCACCCTGTTTACCCTTCCCTGGTGGGCAGCCATCGTGATCGTGGCGCTGTGCCTTGCCATCGTGGCCTTCATCGTCTATATCACCGACGCGGAGCGCCGCATCCCCGTCCAGTACGCCAAGCGCGTGGTGGGCCGGAAGCAGTATGGCGGCCAGAGCTCCAACCTGCCCATGAAGGTGAACATGGCCGGCGTTATGCCCGTCATCTTCGCCTCCACCATCTGCGGCGTCCCGGGGACCATCGTGAGCTTCACGCAGCCCAAGGAGGGCGGCTTCTGGTATAACATGGTCCATCCCGATGGCAGCGGCGGCTGGTTCAGCCAGGGCGCTCCCGTTTATATCATCATTTACGTCCTGCTGATCTTCGCCTTTGCTTACTTCTATTCCGCCATCCAGTTCAACCCCATCGAGGTGGCGAACAACCTGAAGAAGAACGGCGGCTTCATCCCCGGCTTCCGTCCGGGCAAGCCCACCTCTGACTTCATTGCCAAGGTGCTGAACAAGATCACCATGATGGGCGCCATCTTCCTGGCCATCCTGGCCGGCCTGCCCCTGGTCCTCTCCAATATCCAGAGCCTGGGCGGCCTGGCCATCGGCGGAACCTCCACCCTGATCATGGTGGGCGTCGCGCTGGAGACGGCCCGCGCCATCGAGGGCGAGATGATGATGCGTCATTACAAGGGCTTCCTGGAATAAGAGAAGGAAGGCTGCTGTATGAAGCTGATTTTGCTGGGCGCCCCCGGAGCGGGGAAAGGCACACAAGCAGAGTTCATTCAAGCCGCGCTGAAGGTGCCCGTGATCTCCACGGGCAACCTTCTGCGCGAGGCCGTGGCACAGGGGACGCCCCTGGGCCTGAAGGCCAAGGAATACATGACCAGCGGCCGGCTGGTCCCCGATGAGATCATCATTGCGCTGGTGCGGGAAAAGCTGGCCAGCCACGACTGCGAGCAGGGCGTCATCCTTGACGGCTTCCCCCGCACCGTGGCCCAGGCGGAGGCGCTGGATACCTTTGCCGCGCCCGACGCCGTAGTGTCGCTGGAGGTACCGGACGAGGTCATCGTCAGGCGCATGACCGGCCGCCGCACCTGCCCCAAGTGCGGCAGCACCTACCACGTGGAGCATCATCCGTCCCGGGTGGAAGGCGTCTGCGACAAATGCGGGGAAACGCTGGGCATCCGCCACGACGACGACCCCGAGGTGGTGCTCCAGCGGCTGGAGATCTATCATGACCAGACCGAACCGGTGAAGCACCACTACGACGCGCTGAACAAGCTGCGCCAGGTGGAGGGCGTCGGCACGGTGGAGGAGATCCGGCAGCGGATCTTCCGGAAGCTGGGGCTGGATCTATGATAAAAGTCAAATCCTCTCATGAGATCAAACTCATGAAGGAGGCGGGACAGATCGCCGAGCTGGCCAGAAGAGCCTGCGGCGAGCTTGTCGCGCCGGGCATCACGACCCGGGAGCTTGACCATGCGGCCCGTAAGGTGATCACGGGATTTGGGGCGAAGCCCTCTTTCCTGCATTACGGCGGCTTCCCCGCCAGCATCTGCTGTTCCGTGAACGACGAAGTCATCCACGGCATTCCAGGCAGCAGAAGGATCCGCGAGGGAGACATTGTCAAGATCGACGTGGGTGCGCTTTATATGGGCTACCATGGCGACTGCGCGGCTACTTATGCTGCAGGCGCGATTCCGGAAAGCACGCAAAGGCTCATCCAGGTGACCCGGCAGAGCTTCTATGAGGGCATCAAGTACGCCCGCGAGGGCTACAGAATTTCCGATATTTCGCAGGCGATCGAGGCTTATACTGTAGCAAACGGCTTCTATCAGGTGCGGGATTATGTCGGACACGGCGTGGGCAGCGAGCTGCATGAGGAACCGGAGGTCCCCAATTTCCTCGCCCCCGGCAAGGGCGGACACGGTCCGCGGCTGGTGGCGGGCATGACCATCGCCATCGAACCGATGGTGAACGTGGGGACCTGGGAGGTCAGGCAGATGCCCGACGGCTGGACCGTGAAGACGGCGGACGGTAGCCTGTCGTCTCACTACGAAAATACTGTCCTCATCACCAAAGAGGAACCGATCATCCTGACCGCCGATGCAAGCGGCAGGCATGCATAACCGAGGAGGCAACTTGTATGGCGAAAGAAGACATGATCGAAGTCGAAGGTACCGTTATAGAGGCGCTGCCCAATGCGATGTTCAAGGTGGAGATCATGGGCGGTCATGTGATCAACGCCCACATTTCCGGAAAGCTTCGCATGAACTTCATTAAGATCCTGCCCGGCGACCGGGTGACCGTTCAGATGTCGCCCTATGATCTGGAAAAGGGCAGGATCACCTGGCGCTCCAAGTAACACAACAAGCAGAAGCTAAGGAGGAACTTTACAATGAAAGTAAAACCGTCCGTAAAACCCATCTGCGAGAAGTGCAAGATCATCCGCAGAAAAGGCCGCGTCATGGTCATCTGCGAGAATCCCAAGCATAAGCAGAAGCAGGGCTAAAAGAACACAGGAGGTATATTAAATGGCTCGTATTGCCGGTGTTGACCTTCCCCGCGAGAAGCGCGTGGAAATCGGCCTGACCTACATCTACGGGATCGGCCGCAAACTCAGCAACGATATCCTGAAGAAGACTGGCGTCAATCCTGACACCCGCGTCAAGGATCTGACCGAGGATGAGACCGCCAAGCTGCGTGAAGCCATCGAGCATGAATATGTTGTCGAGGGCGATCTGCGCCGCGATGTGGCTCTGAATATCAAGCGTCTGGTGGAGATCGGCTCCTACCGCGGCCTGCGTCACCGCAAGGGTCTGCCCGTGCGCGGCCAGCGCAGCAAGACCAACGCGAGAACCCGCAAGGGTCCCAAGAAGACCATTGCGAATAAGAAGAAGTAAGGAGGGGAAAGCATTATGGCTAAGGCACAAACCGCCAAAAAGGGTGCCGTCCGCACCAAGCGCCGCGAGCGCAAGAATATTGAAAAGGGCCAGGTTCATATCCGCTCTTCCTTCAATAACACCATCGTCACCATCACCGACCTGAAGGGCAACGCCATTTCCTGGGCCTCCGCAGGCGGACTGGGCTTCCGCGGAAGCAGAAAGTCCACTCCCTTTGCTGCGCAGACCGCTGCCGAGACGGCCTCCAAGGCTGCCATGGAGCACGGCCTGAAGACCGTTGAGGTCTATGTCCGCGGTCCCGGCGCCGGCCGTGAAGCCGCCATCCGCGCGCTGCAGGCCGCCGGTCTGGAAGTCGTCAGCATCAAGGACGTGACCCCCATCCCCCACAACGGATGCCGGCCGCCCAAGAGAAGAAGAGTCTAACAGGAGGAAACGGAACATGGCAAGATATACAGAAGCAGTATGCCGCATCTGCCGCAGAGAGGGCGACAAGCTCTTTCTGAAGGGCGACAGATGCTATACCGATAAGTGCGCCATCGCTCGCCGCTCCTATGCCCCCGGCCAGCACGGCCAGGGCCGCAAGAAGATGAGCGAATACGGCTCCCAGCTGCGGGAAAAGCAGAAGGCAAAGCGCTATTACGGCCTGCTGGAAAACCAGTTCTATCATTATTTTGAGCTGGCGGAGAAGATGAACGGCATGACCGGCGAAAACCTGCTGAAGCTGCTGGAATCCCGTCTGGACAACGTGGTCTACCGCGCCGGCTTTGCGATGAGCCGTCCTGAGGCGCGCCAGCTGGTGACCCACGGCCATTTCACCGTCAACGGCAAGGCCGTCAACATCCCCTCTTATCTGTGCAAGCCCGGTGATGTTGTTGCGATCTGCGAGAAGAGCATGAGCTCTGACAAGCTGAAGGGCGTTCTGGAGGCCAACGCTTCCCGTCCCGCGCTGAATTGGCTCAGCGTGGACAAGAACAAGGGCGTCGCCACCGTCGTCAACCTGCCCGAGCGCAGCGAAGTCGATCTGCAGGTGGAAGAGCACCTCATCGTTGAGTTGTACTCCAAGTAATCCGCCTTCTCATCGTACCCCGCAATGCTGAAGCAGCGACAATAACATAGGAGGGTAACGAATGATAGCAATTGAAAAGCCCAGTATTGAATGTGTCGAAGCCCTGGAAGACGGTTCCTACGGCAAGTTCGTCGTGGAGCCGCTGGAAATCGGATATGGCACTACCCTCGGTAACTCCCTGCGCCGCATTCTGCTGTCCTCCCTGCCGGGAACTGCCGCCACCTCCATCAAGATCGACGGTGTGCAGCATGAGTTTTCCACCATTCCCGGCGTGAAGGAGGATGTGACCGAGATCGTCCTGAACGTGAAGGGCATCATCGCCAGGCTTCACTGCCCGGGCGAAAAGGTCGTCACCATTGAGGCCATGGGCGCCGGCGAGGTCACGGCCGGCGACATCCGCTGCGATAGCGAGATCGAGATCCTGAATCCCGAGCTCCATATCGTTACGCTGATGGAAGACGCCAAGTTCGTCATGGAACTGACCTTCAACCACGGCCGGGGCTATGTCCCCGCCGAGAAAAACAAGCCCGCCCAGTCCGTCATCGGCCTGATCCCGGTGGATTCCATCTATACGCCGATCCACAAGGTCAACTATGTGGTGGAAAACACCCGCGTGGGCAATATGACCAACTATGACAAGCTGACGCTGGAGGTCTATACCGACAAGACCATCACCGCCCGCGACGCCATCAGTCTGGCCGCCAAGATCCTCACGGACCATCTGAGCCTGTTTGTGGATCTCTCCGACGAGATCAGCTCCCGGACCACTGTGGTGGAAAAGAGCGAGACCACCCAGGATAAGGTCCTGGAAATGACCATCGAGGAGCTGGATCTCTCCGTGCGTTCCTTCAACTGCCTGAAACGCGCCGGCATCAACACTGTGGCCGACCTCGTGAACACCACCGAGGAGGATATGATGAAGGTCCGCAATCTGGGACGCAAGTCTTACGAAGAGGTCGTCAAGAAGATGGCGGACATGGGGCTCTCCCTGTCCAAAGAAAGCGATAACTGAAACATTTCCAAGCGGTCCGGCGGCGCTGCGGGTGCAGCGCCCGCGCCCGGCCCGTACCGATAAGAGGAGGTAACACAAATGCCCGGAACTCGCAAACTCGGCAGACCTACCGACCACCGCCGCGCCATGCTGCGCGCCATGGTCACCTATCTGCTGGAGAACGGCAAGATCGAGACCACCGTTACCCGCGCGAAAGAGGTGCGTCCCCTTGCTGAGAAGATGATCACCCTCGGCAAAAAAGGCGATCTGAACGCCAAGCGTGCCGCCATGACCTTCATCACCAAGGAGGATGTGGTCAAGAAGCTGTTTGACGAGATTTCCCCGAAGTATGCTGATGTCAACGGTGGTTATACCCGCATCATCAAAAAAGGACCTCGCCGCGGTGACGCCGCAGAGATGGCAATTATCGAATTGGTCTGATTTTTTCAGACAAAACACCCGATCGGGAAACCGATCGGGTGTTTTTTTTGCAAATAAAAATCCCGTGTTTTTCACACGGGATTTACAAATTGTATAAATTGTGTAGAAGTTTACAAAATTAGCCGATTTTCACGGCGTTGCCCGCGCGGACAGCTTATTCTTCAGCGATTCCTTTCGGAAATTCGCCGCCGCGAACGGATACTTTGCTGTTTTGAATGTGAATGTCGTGCCGAAAGCCGATATTTTCTTCCCAATCAAAGCCCACGTCCTGCAAAATGACGCGGTTGGCATTGCGGATTTCCATGGCACTGTCGGTGCAGCAGCATCCCCAGATTCCGCGTTCGTCGCAATCGGGCGTGTGGGCGATGCCGTAAGCAGTGAAGCGGCAGTCGTTGAGCTTGATGTCGGAAAGCTCGGCACCTTCGTGACCGAGAATTTCGGCATTGTGACGGAACCTTCCCCGCAGCCCCGAAATGCGGATGTCGGAGATGCGGCGGGGTTCGGGAAACGCCGGGTGAGCGTCTGTATTGCTCATGCGGATAACAAGGGCGCGATCCGCGTCCACCTTGCAGTCGGAAACGGTAATGTCCTCAATGTTGACGCCGGGAGATTTCGGAGAAAAACGCGAAATGATGCCGATGCCGTGGTGCGAATCGTGAATCAAAAGATTTGACAGCAGACAGTGACGGATGTCACGGTCGCCGACGCCGATGCGCACACCGTAATCACCGAACGAGGAAATTACACAGTTGGTGATCACAATGTTTTCACAGTCTTGCGGTGTGACCAGCGGAACGCCGTAAGCACGGATGGTAATGCCGTCGTCGCCGGTACGGATGATGCAGTCACTGACGGTCACGTTGCGGCAGCAGTCGAGGTCGATACCGTCGTTGGTATATTGGAGCGGCTCGCCGTAGATTTTCAGACCACGGACGGAGACATCGGTGCAGCCGTGCAGAAGAAGGTACCAGTACGGACCGTTTTGAAGAGTCAGATCGCGAAGCGAGACATTCTGACATTCGCAGAAGAAGATCATCTGCCCGGGACGCTCATCGTTGGGGGCAAAGGTAATGGAATTTTCGCCCATGCGTTTGTGTTCGTTCACCCAATAGTGCGAGTTTCCGTCAATCACACCATCGCCGCAAAGGGTAATGTTCTTTTGCCCGACGGCAACCAACAAATGGGCGCCGCTGACGTGTTCGACAGTGAACACACAGTTTTTTGCGGGCAAAAATCATCG
>DJNI01000081.1 GCA_002436765.1 Clostridiales bacterium UBA6468 | reverse complement strand
TGAAATTACGGGACCATTATAGGGCTATGGGTAGTGGATTCTGATTTTACCGACTGGAGAGCGATTCCATATATCATTTCCAATATCGTTGTGATTACATCCATCACGATCCTGATGAATATTTTTCTGGAGCGGTATCATAACCTGATCTATTCGGTATTGCTGCACTTCGGCTTTAATATCTTTTATGTGTTTCTGGATGCGGATATCGGCTTCTTTGAGATTTTGACCGCCTTGTATCTGGTCATCACGCCGATTGCCGTGCTTGTAAGAAATAAGACCGCTGAAAAGCTCTTGAAAAATACGGAAAGCGGGGAAAGGAAATAGAGCAATGAGCACAATTCAGGGCAGCACCGTGCAGATCGAACGGATTGTCCCGTAGAAGGAATGGCTTGTGCTGATTCAGCCGCGCCCTTTCGGATTTCCGAGTTGCTGCCATAAAATCGGCACTTTTCGCACTTGACAATCTTTTGCGCCGTGTGCTATAATTTACCCGTCTGAAGAATATAAAATTGTAGCGCCAAGGTGTCTGCCGCGAAGGCGGTGGGTGAAAAGGGAATCCGGTGTGAATCCGGAGCGATACAGTCACTGTGTACGGGAGCCGATCTGCATAACCACTGGGAAACCGGGAAGGGCAGGGCGGCAATGATCGAAGTCAGGAGACCTGCCTTGGCGTGGAATCTCAAATCCGCTGGTCTACGGGTTGACCTTCCTGCAAGTTTGACTGCGCCGGGGCTTTCGCCTTGCGCGCAACAGATGATACGGTTAGGGAGAGCGGCTGCGGAAACGCAGCCGTTTTTTATATTTCTTTCAGAACAATTATGAAAAGAGGTAATCCCTAAATGAAAAAGACCATTGCACTCCTGCTGGCAGCCGTGATGCTGCTGAGCCTGCTCTCCGCCTGCAAGAGCGGCGCGGACGCACCCGTCGAAACCAAGCCGGCCGAAGCCGAAAGCACCGAAGCAAAAACCGCCACCGAAGCAAAACCCGCCACCGAGGAGCCCTCGCAGGAGGAGCTAGACCGGCAGGCCGCCGACAAGGTCGCTGCTTTGATCGACGCGATCTATGTCCAGACCCGCACCGACGAGACCGACGCCCAGTGCGAAGCGGCCAAAGCCGCGTGGGATGCGCTGACGGACGCGCAGAAGGCGCTCGTCGAAGGGGAAAACGCCAGCCCCGACTATTTCGGTCTTGACACCGGCGACGCATCGAAGGACGATCCGAGGAATCAGGACGACATCGGCGAAAACGAGCTGCTCGTCGTTTCCTTCGGCACGTCCTACAATGACAGCCGTGTGGCCGACATCAAGGGCATCGAGGACGCACTTCAGAAAGCCTACCCCGACTGGTCCGTCCGCCGAGCCTTCACCGCGCAGATCATCATCAACCACATTCAGGCTCGCGACGGCGAGAAGATCGACAACATGGATCAGGCGCTTGAGCGTGCGGTCGCCAATGGCGTCAAGAATCTCGTTGTTCAGCCGACGCATCTGATGCACGGCGCAGAGTATGACGAGATGTGCGAAGCGATCGAAGCTTATCGCGGCAAGTTCGAGTCTGTCTCCATCGCAGAGCCGCTTCTGGGCGAGGTCGGTTCTGACGCCACGGTCATCAATGCCGACAAGGAAGCCGTCGCCAAGGCCATCGCCGCCGAAGCCGTCAAAACCGCAGGCGCTGAGAGCCTGGATGCCGCCAGGGAAGCCGGCACCGCCTTTGTTTTCCTGGGTCACGGTACCGCGCACGTTGCAAAGGTCACCTACAGCCAGATGCAGACCCAGATGCAGAAACTTGGCTATGAGAACGTCTTCATCGGCACTGTCGAAGGCGAGCCGGAAGAGACCTCTGCGGAATCTATTATCGAGGCCGTCAAGGCTGCCGGCTATACCAACGTCATTCTCCGCCCGCTGATGGTCGTTGCCGGCGACCACGCCAACAATGATATGGCCGGTTCCGAGGACGATTCCTGGAAGACCATGTTTGAAGCCGCCGGCCTTTCTGTCGAGTGCCAGATCGCCGGTCTCGGCGAGATCGCCGACGTGCAGGCGCTGTATGTTGCCCACACGAAGGCTGCCATTGATGCTCTGAACGCATAATCACATTGTTTACGCAGCTCCGGGGAAGGTTTTCTTCCTCGGAGCGACGTACGCTCAGGAGGAAAACAGATGAGAAAGCTTCTTGCCCTGCTTCTGGCCGCTTTGGTGCTCGCCGCCGTCTTCACCGGCTGCGCGCAGAAGCAAACCGAGACCGCTGCCGCCGATGCCAAGACGGCGCAGACCGATCAAACCACGGAAACCGCCTCTTCGGAATCCGCCGCAGAAGAGCCGAGCCCGGAAGCTCCTGCCGAGCCTGCGCTTGCCGACGGCGTCTATACCGCAGACTTCAACACCGACAGCTCCATGTTCCACGCCAACGAGGCCTGCGACGGCAAGGGGACACTTACCGTCAAGGACGGTGTGATGACCATCCACGTAAGCCTTGTATCCAAGACAATCGTGAACCTGTTCCCAGGCCTGGCTGAAGACGCGCAGAAGGACGGCGCGGAGCTTTTGCAGCCCACAACCGACACCGTGACCTATTCCGACGGCCTTTCGGAGGAGGTCTACGGCTTCGACATTCCCGTCCCTGCACTCGATACCGAGTTTGATCTGGCTCTCATCGGCAAGAAGGGCGTTTGGTATGACCACAAGGTCTCCGTCTCGAACCCCGTTCCGGTGGAAGGCGCGGGAAAAACCGTCCAGGATCTCGCGCTTGCAGACGGCACATACACTGCGGAGGTCGCCTTTTCCGGCGGCTCCGGCAGATCCCACGTAGAATCCCCTGTGACCATTACCGTTGCAGACGGAAAGGCAACTGCGACGCTCATCTGGAGCAGCAGCAAATACGACTACATGGTCGTAGACGGCGTGCGGTATGACGTGCTTACGACGGAACCCGGCTCGACGTTTGAAATTCCCGTGGAAGTTTTTGACAAGGATATCACCGTCATCGGCGATACTACTGCCATGAGTACGCCCCATGAGATTGAATACACGCTGAACTTCTCGTCAGGGAGCCTGACGCCCGCCGAATGAAAAGGTTCTGTTTGATGCTGCTGGCTGCGCTGCTTCTCCTTTGCGGCTGCGCGCAGCCGCAAAGGCAGGACGCCCGGCCGGAGTCATCGGATGTCCGGATCCCGGCTGTTTCCTGGCAGGAGCTAAAATTTGACCGGACACTTCCGCTTTCCTATGCCACGCAGTTTTCCGTCAGCTACGCAGCAGAGGACTATGCCCGCATCACCATCGGCGAGGATCAGGATTTTCTGCTGGTGGCGGAAGGCGCTGTGGTGCCGGAGGACGTGCCGGAGGGCATAGCTGTACTGCATCTGCCGCTTTCCCATATCTACCTGGTCGCCTCCGCGGCGATGGACTACTTTGACCATCTGGATGCCGTTGACCAGATCGCCCTGAGCGGGCTGAAGGCGGACAGCTGGTACATCGAAAGCGCCAAAGCCGCAATGGAAGACGGTCGTATGCGCTATGCAGGAAAGTATTCCGCGCCGGACTATGAGGCCATTCTGGAAAGCGGCTGCGATCTGGCCATTGAAAATACGATGATCTACCACACGCCGGCGGTCATCGAACAGCTGCAGGCGGCCGGTATTCCCGTCCTGGTCGAGCGGTCGAGTTACGAATCCGATCCTCTCGGCCGGATCGAGTGGATCAAGCTCTACGGTGCGCTCGTCGGTAAGGAAGAAGAAGCCTGCTCGCAGTATGACGCACTGCTCGAAAAGCTCCGTCCGATTCTCAATCAGGAACCGACCGATCAGAGCGTCGCATTTTTCTACATCAATTCCTCCGGCGCGGTCAATGTCCGTAAATCGGGCGATTATATTGCGAAAGCCATTGCGATGGCCGGCGGACGGTATGTTTCCTTCGATGAAAGCGGTGAGGAAAACGCACTGTCCACCATGACCATTCAGATGGAGTCGTTCTATGCCGCCGCCGCAGATGCAGATATCATGATCTACAACAGTACCATCGACGGCGAGATCGGAACGATCGACGAGCTCCTGACCAAAAGTCCGCTTCTTGCCGGCTGCAAGGCCGTGCAGAACGGAAATGTCTGGTGCATCACAAAAAATTTTTATCAGGAATCTCTCGCGCTCGGCGATCTGATCGTCGACTTGCATGCGATCTTGCAGGACAAGGGGGACGAGTCGCTGCATTTTCTGCGAAAGCTATCATAAAGGAGGAGCAGTATGGAACACACCCGCAGACTTCGCACGTGGGGCGGCTTCCTGCTGCTCCTGCTGCTTGCGCTTGCTTTTCTGATCTGGAACATTCTTGCAGGCAGCGTGAAGCTCTCCGTTCCTGAAATATGGGAAATTTTATGCGGCGGCAGCGACGGAACGCAGAGCTGGATCCTGCTTCGGATCCGGCTGCCGCGCGTTTTCTCCGCACTTATTTTAGGTGGTGCGTTGTCCGTCTCGGGCTACCTTCTGCAAACGTTTTTCCACAACCCCATCGCAGGCCCGTTCGTCCTCGGCATTTCCTCGGGGGCTAAGCTCAGCGTCTGCATCGTCATGATCGTGCTGCTTGGCCGCGGGCTCGTCTCATCTTCGGCGATCCTGATTGCAGCCGCCTTTGCCGGGGCGATGGTCTCCATGGGCTTTGTGCTTGTCGTCTCGCAGAAGGTCAAGCGGATGAGCATGCTTGTCATCTGCGGCGTCATGATCGGCTATATCTGCACGGCGGCGACCGATCTTCTGGTCACGTTCGCGGATGATTCGAACATCGTGAATCTGCACAACTGGTCGATGGGCTCATTTTCCGGGATCAGCTGGGAGAACGTGAAGACGATGACTCTTGCGTGCGGTACGGCTTTGATTCTGGCCTTTTTCCTGTCCAAACCCATCCGCGCCTATCAGCTGGGCGAGGTTTACGCGCAGAATATGGGCGTGCCGCTCAAGGCCTTCCGCACGGCGCTTATCCTGCTTTCCAGCGTTCTTTCCGCCTGCGTAACGGCCTTTGCAGGTCCCATTTCCTTTGTCGGCATCGCGGTACCGCACCTGATGAAATCCTTGTTCCGTTCGGCGGAGCCTCTCATCCTGATTCCCGCCTGCTTTCTGGGCGGCGGGGTATTCTGCCTGTTTTGCGATCTCATCGCGCGCACAGCCTTTGCGCCTACAGAGGTCAGCATCAGCTCCGTCACAGCCATTTTCGGTGCGCCCATCGTCATCTACATGATGACCCACAGAAAGGCGGGGTGAGATGAGCGAGTATCTCAGCACATTGAACCTCTGCGTCGGCTACGACGGAAAAGCCCTCATCCGCGACGTTGCGCTTTGCGTGCAGCGCGGCAAAATCGTCACGCTTATCGGCCCGAACGGCTCGGGAAAGTCGACGATTCTCAAAACGATCATCTCGCAGCTGCCTGCCATTGACGGCTCCGTTATTCTCGACGGAAAGGACATGCGCACGCGCAGCCGCAGCGATATTGCCAGGCGCATGGCCATTGTCATGACCGCCCGCATGGATCCCGAGCTCATGACCTGCCGCGATGTTGTCAGCTCCGGCCGGTACCCTTACACAGGAGGACTCGGCATTCTGCGCGCGGAGGACAAAAAAATCGTGGAGGAATGTCTGGCGCAGGTTGACGCGCTCGATTTCGCCGATAAGCCCTTTCAGGCCATCAGCGACGGCCAGCGCCAGAGAGTCCTGCTTGCCCGTGCGCTTTGCCAGCAGCCGGAGCTGATCGTTCTCGACGAGCCGACAAGTTTTCTTGACATCCGCTATAAGCTCGAGCTTTTGAGCATTCTCAAACGTATGGTGCGCGAAAAGGATCTGGCGGTTCTGATGTCGCTGCATGAGCTGGACTTGGCCGCATGTGTCTCCGACGTGGTCGTCTGCGTCGCAGGAGACCGGATCGATAGGATCGGAACGCCCGATGCGATTTTTACCCGCGAATACATCGCAGAACTCTATCACATGGAACCGGGCAAATATGATGCGTGCTTCGATGCGCTGGGATTTGTCCCATGAGGTGCTTATGAACGTTCAAAATGGAACCTTTTATGCCGTCGGCGTCGGACCCGGCGACCCGGAGCTTCTGACGCTGCAGGCTGTCCGGCTTCTGAACGCCTGCCCCGTTATTGCCGCCCCGCAGACAAAATCCGGTCAGATGCTTGCACTGGACATCGCGCGCGGCGCAGTTCAGCTAGGCGGAAAAGAAATTCTGCCGCTTTCTTTTACCATGTCGCATGACGCCTCCGTACGCGAGGAGAGCTACCGGAACGCTGCGCAGCAGATCGCCCCGTTTCTTCAAAAGGGGCTTGACGTCGCGATGGTAAATTTGGGCGACGTTTCGATCTACGCTACGGCGTATTATATCCTCGCAGAACTCCGGAAAGACGGCTTTTCTACCGTCATGGCACCGGGCGTGACGAGCTTTTCCGCCGTTGCGGCAAAGCTTGGATGCAGCCTCACGGAAATCGGGACGCCTCTTCATATCATCCCCGCAGGCGCAGGGCTGGATCAGGCGCTGCTCCTTCCCGGCACGAAGGTACTCATGAAATCCGGCTCTGCCATCCATGAGACGATCCGAGCGCTTGATCGCGCCGGAGCTTTGGAGCGGGCGGCGCTTGTGGCCGACTTCGGCCTTCCCACCGAGCAGGTATATTATGATCTGCGCACGCTTCCGGAGAACGTCAGCTATTTTGCCACCATCGTTGTACAAGGAGGGTGACGGCATGAACGTTTCCGTCCCACGCCTGGTTCTGGCCGGAACCAACAGCGGCTGCGGCAAAACGACCGTCGCCTGCGCCATTCTGCAGGCGCTTGTCAACCGCGGTCTTTCCGTCGCTGCCTGCAAATGCGGCCCGGACTATATTGACCCCATGTTTCACAGCCGCATCATCGGCGCAAGAAGCTCCAATCTCGACCCGTTCTTTTTTGATATCGATACGCTGCGTTATCTGCTTGCGGAAAACAGCCGGAGCTGTGACCTTGCCGTCATTGAGGGCGTCATGGGCTATTATGACGGGCTTTCCCTGACCTCCACGCAGGCAAGCACCTTTGAAGCGGCACAGAAGACCGAAAGCCCCACAGTGCTTGTCGTCAACGCGCGCGGCGCAGCACTTTCCGTTCTTGCCACGGTGCAGGGCTTTTTGCGGTTTCAGCCTGATAACCGGATCCGGGGCGTTATTTTAAACGGCTGCACCGCCATGAGCTACGACCCGCTCGCCCACGAAATGGAGCGCCGCTTCGGCCTCAAAGCCTGCGGATTTTTGCCGCGTCTTCCGGACTGTGCGCTGGAAAGCCGCCATCTCGGACTTGTGACCGCACCGGAGGTGGCCGGTCTGCGCGAAAAGATGCAGCGTCTTGCATCCGAGGCAGAAAAGACGCTCGATCTGAACGCGCTTCTTGCCATCGCAAAAAGCGCCGGGCCGCTTTCCTTTACCCCGCCGGTGCTTCCGCGGCCGGGCAAGCCGGTCCGCATCGGTGTCGCACGGGACAAGGCGTTCTGCTTTTTCTATGAAGACAGTTTGGCTCTGCTGGAACGGCTCGGAGCCGAACTCGTCGATTTCAGCCCGCTTGAAGACGCCGCACTTCCGGAGGATTTGCAGGGTCTCTATCTGCCCGGCGGCTATCCCGAGCTTTACGCGAAAACGCTCAGTGAAAACAAAACGATGCTCCAAAGCGTCCGCAGCGCCATTTCCGGCGGCCTTCCCTGCATCGCAGAGTGCGGCGGCTTCATGTACCTGACCCAGGCCATCGCGGGATCTCCCATGGCAGGCGTCCTGCCGGGCGGCTGCTTTGACACGGGAAAGCTTACGCGCTTCGGCTATGTGACGCTTACGGCGCAGAAGGACAATCTTCTCTGCCCCGCGGGCGAGCGGATCCGCGCCCATGAATTTCACCGCTGGGACGCAGAAAACCCCGGCAGCAGCTTCTCGGCGGAAAAGCCATCCGGCAGACGCTGGCTGTGCGGGCATGCCTCCGACACACTTTACGCGGGCTTCCCACATTTTCATTTTTATGCAAATCCGTCATTTGCCGTCCGGTTTCTGGACGCCTGCAGAAAGGAATCCTGCCATGCTGGAACAAATCAAGCCAATGGATATTGAAACGCGCAGCTTCGAGATCATCACTGAGCTTTTGGGCAATCGCAAGCTCGATGCCGAAAACGAGCCTGTCATCAAACGCGCCATCCACACAACCGCCGACTTTGACTATGCGGATACCCTGGTCTTTTCCCCGCACGCTGTGAAAATCGGCATTGAGGCGCTCAGAAACGGCTGCGATATCGTGACCGATACGCAGATGGCAAAGGCCGGCATCAATAAGACCATTCTTGCAAGCCTCGGCGGCGAGGTGCACTGTTTCATGTCCGATGCGGACGTTGCCGCAGAGGCCAAATCGCGTGGTGTGACGCGGGCGCTTGTGTCGATGGAAAAGGCCGCGACCCTCGCGAAGCCTTGCATCTTTGCCATCGGCAACGCCCCGACGGCGCTCATCTCCATCGAACATCTGATGGAAGAAGGAAAGCTCTCTCCTGCGCTTATCATTGGCGTCCCGGTCGGATTTGTGAACGTGGTGGAGAGCAAGGAGCTGATCCTGAAAAATGGCCGCGCCCCCTATATCATCGCCCGCGGGCGCAAGGGCGGGAGCAACGTTGCCGCCGCCATCTGCAACGCAATGCTCTACCAGATCAGGCGCTGATGGAGGCATATATTCTGAAAGACGGAAAAAAGCTCCGTCTCGGCTACACGACCGGCTCCTGCGCCGCCGCTGCGGCAAAGGCTGCGGCCTTCATGCTCTTGAACGGCAGGACAAAAGACACCATCGATCTGCAAACGCCGAAGGGCATTGTCCTGCATCTGGCTGTGGAGGAAATCCGGCGGGATGACATGGAGGCCTCCTGCGCCATCCGCAAAGACAGCGGAGACGACCCAGACGCCACCAGAGGCACGCTCATTTTTGCCTCCGTCCGGAAGCAAAATACGCCCGGCATCGTCATAGACGGCGGCGTAGGCGTCGGAAGAGTCACAAAGCGCGGCCTTGACCAGCCCGTCGGCGCCGCCGCCATCAACTCTGTGCCGCGGCGGATGATCGAAGAAAATGTCCGGGAGGTCTGCCGGCTCTGTGACTATCAGGGCGGCCTCCTTGTTACCGTCTATGTCCCGGATGGCGAGGCGCTGGCCAAGAAGACATTTAACCCGCGCCTTGGCATTGTGGGCGGCATTTCGATCCTCGGAACGACCGGCATTGTCGAGCCTATGAGCGAACAGGCGCTCATTGAAACCATCCACATTGAGCTCCGTCAGCGGCGGGAAAACGGCGCGGATTACGTCCTGCTCACACCCGGAAACTATGGCGCGGACTTCATCCGGAGCGCCATCGGCATCGATCCCGGAACGGCGGTTCTGACGTCCAATTTTATCGGCGACGCGCTGGAGCTTTGCAAATCCCTGGGCTTTCGGGGCGCACTTCTTGTCGGACACATCGGAAAGCTGGTGAAGCTCTGCGGCGGTATGTGGAACACCCACTCCAAGTTTGGAGACTGCCGCATGGAGCTGCTTGCCGCCCACGCGGCCAGCCTCGGACTCCGGCAGGAAAAGGTCTCGGAGATGTTATCGTGCGTCATGTGTGACGACGCGCTTCGCATTTTACGGGAAGCGCAGCTCTATGACGCCGTGCTTACGCGCCTTGCCGAACGCATCGAGCTTCAGCTGCACCACAAATGCGGCGAGATGGAAGCCGGCGTTATCGTATTTTCCAAGGAATATGGCCGCCTGTGCCAGACCGACTGCGCGCAGGCTCTGCTGAAAAAGATTATGGAGGCATGATTGATGGTACATTTTGTCGGCGCCGGAAGCGGCGCGGTCGATCTCATCACCGTGCGCGGCGCAAGGCTTCTTGCCGAGGCGGACGTGATCATTTACGCGGGGTCGCTGGTAAACCCAGAGCTTCTTTCCTACGCGAAGCCGGGCTGCGAAATTCATAACAGCGCTACCATGACCCTTGAAGAGGTGATCTCCGCCATGCGCAATGCGGAATCGGCGGGCAAAACCACCGTGCGTCTGCACACGGGAGACGCAAGCATCTACGGCGCGGTGCGCGAGCAATTCGATGAGCTGGAGAAGCTCGGAATCGGCTACGACGTCTGCCCCGGCGTGAGCGCCTTCTGCGGCGCGGCAGCGGCTTTAAAGGCGGAATATACGCTGCCGGGCATCAGCCAGACGGTGATCATCACCAGAGCCGCAGGCAAAACGCCCGTGCCGGAACGTGAGTCCATCCGCTCTCTGGCTGCGCACCAGGCGACCATGGTGCTTTTTCTCAGCACATCCTTGACTGCGCGGTTGCAGCAGGAGCTGCTGGCAGGCGGCTATGGGGGAGATACCCCCGCAGCTGTCGTCTTCAAAGCGACCTGGCCGGAGGAAAAAATCTTCCGCTGCACGGTCGGCACGCTCCATGAGACGGTCACAAAAAATAATCTGACGAAAACGTCCCTTATCGTGGTGGGCAGGTGCCTGGGAGACGACTATATGCGCTCGCTTCTGTATCATCCCGCCTTTACGACCGAGTTCCGCGAGGCAAGCCTTTGAACGCCGCCGTCTTTGCCTACAGCCGTGCGGGCTGCGCGCTTGCCCGGCGCATTGCCGCTGGGTTGGGCGGCGCGGACACCGCGCTTTACACGATGGCGCGTCTGGAGGAGCCCGGCTTTTTGCCGATTCAAAAAGAGGTTTACGGCGCGGAATTTTCCCGGTGCGCGGTTTTGATCTTCGTCGGCGCCTGCGGCATTGCCGTGCGGGAAATTGCGCCCTACGTGCGGGATAAAAAGAAGGATCCGGCCGTTCTTGTCATCGACGATCGGGCGCGGCACGTGATTCCGCTTCTCTCCGGACACATCGGCGGGGCGAACCGGCTTGCCATCCAGCTTGCAGGCTCGCTGGGTGCAAGCGCTGTTCTTACAACCGCAACGGATGTCAACGGCAGGTTTGCCGTAGACGAATTTGCCGCGCAAAACGGCTGTGCGATCTCCGATATGCATCTTGCAAAGGCATTCTCCGCTGCCATTTTGGAGCGCGATCTGCCGCTTGCAAGCGCGTTCCCGATCGTTTCTGCCCTTCCCGGCGGCGTGTATGAAGCGGACGCCGGCGCGCTTGGCGTCTACATCGGCTGCGAGATACGCACACCGTTTGAAAGGACGCTCCGCCTCATTCCCAAAAAGCTGCGCGTCGGTATCGGCTGCCGCAGAGGCATCTGCAAAGAAGCCGTTGAGACGGCCATTGGGCGCGTTTTTGCAGAAAACCGACTGGATCCGCGCGCCATCTCGGGCATTTTTTCAATTGATCTGAAAAAGGACGAGCCGGGGCTTTTGCAGGCCTGCCTGGATAACGGCTGGCCGGTAACGTTTTATTCCGCCGAGACTTTGCAGGCCGTACCGGGAACGTTTACAAAATCGGAATTTGTCGCGTCCGTCACCGGCGTGGATAACGTCTGTGAGCGCGCTGCCATGCTGGGCGCGCAGCGGCTGCTGGTTTCAAAAATAGCGTTGGACGGCGTGACGGTCGCCGTCGGACTGGAGCATTGGGAGGTACAGTTTGGGTAAGGTTTTTGTTGTGGGCATCGGCCCCGGTAATTTTGAAAATATGACCATCCGCGCTGACAGGGCGCTTTCTGCCTGCGATGCCATCGTGGGATATCCCGTCTATGTTGACCTCGTCAAGGATCGCTATCCGGGAAAGGCGCTTTTCGCAACACCCATGACCCGGGAAGCAGAGCGCTGCAGACTGGCATTGGATCTGGCACAGGGCGGCAGGCAGGTGTGCGTCGTCTGCTCCGGCGACAGCGGCATCTATGGCATGGCGGCGCTCGTCTATGAGCTGCGCGGCGAAAGCCAGGTGCCGGAGGTGGAAGCCGTGCCGGGTCTGACTGCCGCATGCAGCGGCGGCGCGGTGCTTGGCGCACCTTTGACGCACGATTTTGCCGTCATCAGCCTCTCCGATCGGCTGACCCCATGGGAAACGATAGAAAAGCGGCTCCTGGCTGCGGCGGAAGCAGACTTCTCCATCGCAATCTATAACCCCGCGAGCCACGGAAGACCCGAGCACTTAAAAAGGGCGTGCGAGATCCTGCTGCGCGTGCTGCCTGAAACCCGGATCTGCGGCATTGTCCGCAACATTGGACGCAGCGGCGAAAGCCGCCGGATCCTGACGCTTGGCGAGCTCAAGGACGCGGAGGCCGACATGTTCTGCACCGTCTTCATCGGAAACGCGTCCTCCAGGGTGCTGGCCGGCAGCCTCATTACGCCGAGAGGATACCGGAATGTATAACATCTGTGTCTTTGGCGGCACGACCGAGGGGCGCGAGCTGGTCGAATTTTTAAATACACAGCCCTGCACCGTCACGGCCTGCGTGGCGACGGAATATGGTCAGACGCTTCTGCCCGAAGCGGAGCATCTGAGTGTGTCTGCAAAAAAACTGCCGGTGGATGAAATCGTGTCGCTTCTATCGCACGAACGCTTTGACCTTGTCATCGATGCCACGCATCCCTATGCGCAGTCAATCACAAAGAGCATCGCCAATGCCTGCCGGGAAACCGGGACGCCATGCCGGCGGCTTCTGCGCGGGGCGTCCGAAATTTCAAAAGACGCAATCTTTGTCGAAACTGTCCGCGATGCCGCTGCATTTCTGGCCGGAACGGAGGGGAATATTCTTCTTACAACGGGGAGCAAAGAGCTTTCGCAGTACACATCCATCCCCGGCTTTTCCCAGCGCGTCTGGGCGCGCGTACTTCCCATGCAGGCTTCTCTGGATGCGTGCGCACAGGCAGGTCTTCTTCCTGCGCATATTTTCGCCATGCAGGGGCCGTTTTCCGCATCGCTCAACGAGGCGATGCTGCAAAGCATCCATGCGCACTACCTTGTCACAAAGGACGGCGGAAGTGCCGGAGGGTTTGGGGAAAAGGCACTCGCTGCCCAAAGGACAGGCGCCCGCCTGGTGGTCATCGGCCGTCCGGCGCAGGAAGCGGGAGCCGATCTTGCCGAAACGATTCAGGCGCTTTGCGAACAGTTCGGCTTTTCCCGTAGTCCGTGTGTTTCCGTCGTGGGCATCGGTCCCGGCAGCGAAGCGGCGCAGACCTATGAGGTCCGCGGGGTCATCGAGCGTGCGGACTGTCTCATCGGTGCGCAGCGGATGCTCTGCGCTGTGGCGCGTCCGGGTCAGAAGCTCTTTGACGCCATTGCGCCGGAGGCCATCGCATCGATCATCGCCGCGCACCCGGAGTGTGCACAGATTACCGTCGTCATGTCGGGCGACACCGGCTTTTATAGCGGTACAAAGAAGCTCCTTCCGCTGCTTACCGGCTGCCGCGTGCAGATCCTGCCGGGCTTGAGCTCAATGAGCTATTTCTGCGCTCGCCTGGGCGCAAGCTATGAAGACGTCGTTCCCGTCAGCCTGCACGGGAGAAGCTGCGACATCGCGCGTGCAGTGCGCCGTCACACGAAGGTCTTTGCCCTTGTCGGCGGAGACGGCGGCATGCAGGCGCTTTGCAGACGGCTGACGGAATCCGGCCTCGGCTATGTGCACGTGAGCGTCGGTGAGCGGCTGAGTTATCCGGACGAAGCCATCACCTGCGGCACGGCGCGAGAGCTGTCGGAGCAAGCCTTTGACAAGCTGAGCGTTGCTCTGATTGAAAACGACCACCCCGACGACATTGTCACTTCCGGTCTTCCGGACGAAGCGTTTTTACGCAATTCAGAGCCGGGCAAGCTGGTGCCGATGACAAAAAGCGAGGTGCGATGTGTATGCCTTTCCAAATTGCGGCTTACACAAAATGCCGTCTGTTGGGACGTGGGCGCAGGCACAGGCTCGGTATCTGTCGAGATGGCGCTTCTGGCTCGGCGGGGAAGCGTCTATGCCGTGGAGCGAAATGAAACGGCGCTGCCGCTGCTCGAAGAAAACCGAAAGAAATTCCAGCTGGAAAACCTGTACATCGTCCCCGGAAGCGCGCCGGATGCCTGCATTGATCTTCCTGCCCCGACGCACGTATTTCTGGGCGGTACGGCAGGAAAGCTCGACGCCGTTTTATCTGCCGCGCTGGAGAAAAATCCAAACGTGCGGATCGTCGCAACGGCTGTGACGCTCGAGTCTGTCGGTGCGCTTAGCGCCTGCATGAAGGATTTTTCGGTTTCCGAATGCGTGTCGATGCAGGTCAGCCGCGGAAAAGCGGCGGGGCCGTATCATTTGATGCAGGGGCAGAATCCCGTGTACATTTTTACCCTGCAAAACGGGAGTGCGCCGGTATGAAATGGTCGTTATTTGCACTTTTGATCGGCTTTTGCATCGATCTGTCTGCATCGGAGACCCCCATGGATTTCCGCACCCGGTCGTTGCCATCGGAAAGCTGATCTCCCTTCTGGAGCGCGGGTTCCGCAGGCTTTTTCCGAAGACGAGGGCTTGGCGAAATTGCCGCGGGCGCTTGCGTCTGGGTTCTGACCGTTCTGGTTTCCACGGCGGTTCCGGCGGCCATCTTATGGCATTTGTATGCGCGTAAGCGTTTGGCTGCGGCTCTTTGCGGAAGCCGTCATGTGCTGGCAGATTCTGGCCACAAGATCCCTGCGCGACGAGAGTATGAAGGTCTACCATGCGCTGCGTGAAAAGCCGCTTGCCGATGCACAATACGCCGTTTCCATGATCGTCGGCCGCGACACAAAGCGGCTTGATGAAAAGGGCGTTGCAAGAGCTGCCGTGGAGACCGTCGCGGAAAACACGTCAGACGGCGTCATTGCGCCGCTCCTGTTCCTGACCATCGGCGGCGCACCGCTCGGCTTTTTCTACAAAGCGGTCAACACCATGGACTCGATGCTCGGCTATGTCGAGCCGCCTTATAAAAATGTCGGTCTGGTGCCGGCAAAGATGGATGATGTTCTGAACTTCCTCCCCGCACGGATCTCGGCGCTTTTTCTACTGGCGGCGGGCTTTTTCCTGGGAATGGACGTCAGAAACGGCTGGCGGATTTTCAGGCGCGACCGCTATAAGCACGCCAGTCCCAATTCTGCGCAGACGGAGTCCGTCTGTGCAGGGCTTCTGGGGCTGCGGCTGGCAGGTGACGCATGGTACCATGGCGTGCTGCACAAAAAGGAGTTTATCGGCGACGCGGTGCGGGAGATTACATTTGAGGATATCCCGGGCACCTGCCGGCTGATGTACGTATCTGCGATCCTGGCGCTGCTTGTCTGCTGCGCCGTAAAAGCAAGCTTCTGCTTCTGAGGAAAAACAATGTTATACGGAACCAAAAATCCACACGGCGGCGACGTATACGGCACGCCGATCACGCTTGATTTTTCATCAAACGTGAATCCCTTCGGCACGCCGCCGAACGTCATTGCGGCAATCCGCCGCGCGGCCGCGCTTGTACGGCAATACCCGGATCCCTACTGCCGGGCACTGACGGAGGCTATTTCCGCGCAGGAAGGCGTCGGGGAATCCATGATTCTCTGCGGCGCTGGCGCGGCAGAGCTCATCTACGCTTACTGCGGCGCACTACAGCCCCAAAAAGCGATGGAGCTGGCGCCGACATTTCTGGAATACAGTGCAGCGGCGGCGCACTTTGGTGCCAAGCTCCTGCGCGTGCCCCTTCTGGCACCGGATTTTCTGCCGGATGACCGCCTTCTGGATGCGCTGCAAGAGGAAAAGCCGGACGTTTTGTTCCTATGCACGCCCAATAACCCCACCGGCCGGCTTTTGGATCATGCACTTTTACAAAAGGCACTGGATATCTGCCTCGCGCAGGGTACACACGTGTTGCTTGACGAATGCTTTCTCGACTTTACCCACGGGAGGAGCGCCAAAAATCTCTTATCCCAGTATAAAAATCTCCTGATCTTAAAAGCGTTTACGAAAAATTACGCGCTGGCCGGTATGCGCGTGGGATACTGCCTGACAGAAAACCCGCGCCTTCTTTCTCAAATGGCCGCCGGAAGCCAGCCGTGGAACGTCTCGCTTCCGGCGCAGCAGGCCGCGATTGCCGCGCTGCAAAACCCCGGCTGGATTACGCAGGCAAAGGCAATGCTTCCTACGCAGCGGGAGGCGCTTTCCCGCGGGCTTCGATCGCTTGGATTTACCGTCTGCCCGTCGCAGGCAAACTATCTGCTGTTCTTTGCGCCGGTGGGGCTGGATCGCGCACTGCAAAAAGAGCGCATCGCCATCCGCAACTGCGAAAACTACCCCGGCCTGGGCTCCGGCTGGTATCGCATCGCCGTGCGGCTGGAAGAAGAAAACAATGCGCTGATTGCGGCCATGCAGCGTGCAATGGAGGATGAATCATGGCACTGAATATCATGCTGCAAGGTACGATGTCCAACGCGGGCAAGAGCCTGCTTGCCGCCGGACTTTGCCGGATTTTCCGGCAGGACGGCTACCGCGTCGCACCGTTTAAGAGCCAGAATATGGCGCTCAATTCCTTCATCACAAAAGACGGCGGCGAGATGGGGCGGGCGCAGGTTGTCCAGGCGGAGGCCTGCGGCATTGCGCCTGACGTGCGCATGAATCCGATCCTCCTGAAGCCGACCACCGACGTCGGCAGCCAGGTCATTGTAAACGGTCAGGTGCGCGGAAACATGCGTGCAATGGAATACTACGCAAAAAAGCGAGCATTTTTGCCGGACGTGACGGCCGCCTACCGGTCTCTTGCCGCCGAAAATGACGTCATCGTCATAGAGGGCGCGGGCAGCCCCGCAGAAATCAACCTCAAGCAGGACGATTTTGTCAACATGGGCCTCGCGAAACTGGTGGACGCACCGGTGCTTCTCATCGGAGATATTGACCGCGGCGGCGTTTTTGCTCAGCTCTATGGGACGATCGCCCTTCTGGAGCCGGACGAGCGCGCCCGCGTCAAGGGCACGATCATCAACAAATTCCGCGGCGATCGCTCGATCCTTCAGCCCGGTCTTCGCCAACTGGAAGCGCTTTGCGGTGTGCCGGTAACCGGCGTTGTGCCGTATGTGCAGGTTGACATCGACGATGAAGACAGCCTTTCAACCCGCTTTACAAAAGACACCGCACGAAAGCTTTTGGATATCGCCGTCATCCGTCTGCCGCGAATCTCGAACTTTACCGACTTTTCCCCCTTTGAGCGCTATGAAAGTGTCTCGCTGCGTTACATCGAAAGCGTTCGTGAGCTCGGCGCACCGGACATGATTCTGCTTCCCGGAACCAAGAGCACCATTGCAGATCTCCAGTGGCTGCGCCAGAGCGGCCTGGAAGCTGCGATTTTAAAAGCGTCCGCACGCGGCACGCTGATCTTCGGCGTCTGCGGCGGATATCAGATGCTGGGTCAGTCCGTCTGCGACCCGGAGGGCGTGGAGGCTGCCGGGGTTACACAGATCCGCGGCCTTGGCCTTCTGCCGGTAGAGACGGTTTTCCATGGAGAAAAGGTGCAGGCACAGACCGAAGGCGTATTTGCAGGCATCCAAGGGATGCTGTCCGGACTCAACGGCCTTTCCTATACGGGATATGAAATTCACATGGGAAGAAGCGAAAAGACGCTGCCGGTTCTGATCGGCTCCGGCAATGTTTTCGGCACTTATGTCCACGGGATTTTTGACGCGCCCGGCATTACCGACGCCATTTTATCGGCCATCTGCCGGATGCGGAGCATCGACCCTGCCGCGCTTGGCTCTTTTGATCTGCGCGACTACAAAGAGCGCCAGTATAACCTTCTGGCGGATACCGTCCGCGCCGGGCTCGACATGGATTTTGTCTACCGCGTGCTGCGGCGTGAGATCTAAGGCAACACCGCACATTTGATTCAGAGCGTCCCACGCATATATGCGCAGTAATTGTAACACATAATACCCCAAATTCTGACAGAAAACGCAGGAGCCGGTGACTGTACCGCTCCTGCGTTAACCATTCAGTTGAATCGCACCACATTGTTGGCAAACCGGTAAAAGCTCCCGGCAAATTCCTGCCCCGCGCGTCCCGGCACGCTGATGAACAGCAGGGGCGTGCGCTTGCGGAAATAGTTTGCCCACTTGGGGTCATAGGCCGCGCAGGCCTCCCACATCCTTTTCAGCTCGGCGTCCGTCTCGGCGGACTTGTTCAGCCGGGTCGTGAGAATGGCAATGCCGAACATCATAAACAGGTCGTGCTTCATGTACCGTTTCAGCCGGGGTTCGGTGATATCGTCTAAGTGGCAGGTGGTGAAGCACCGCTCCGTCACCAGAATCTGATCCGCATGGCGCTTGGCCAGGGCGGCAGACTGCACCGACTGATCCGGCCGTCCGATCCAGTAGCGGTAAAGATCCGCGTTGAGATAGTACAGCTTCCGCACATAGGGCATTGTCTGGTAGATCATCAGATTGTCCTCGTAGAAAACATGCCTGGGAAGCGGCTGCTTCCATTTGCGCATGATCTCGGTGCGGAAGGTGCTGGAATGGATGGTCAGCATCTGGTAGACCCGGAAGGGCTTGGTGTCCTCCCAGGTGAAGATCCGGTTCTCCGGCAGCACGCTGGAATAGTTGATGGAGCGGTCTCCGTCGCCGTCGGAATGGACATAATAATAGTTGGTCACCATCATATCCACGCCGCCCTGCCGCTCGCATTCCTCCAGAGCGTCCAGAAATTCAGGAAAATCGGGGCTGAGGGTGTCGTCGCTGTCCACGACCTTGAAATAAATGCCGGTGGCGTGCTTCAGTCCCTGGTTGATGCCCTCGCCGTGGCCGCCGTTTTCCTGATGGATGACCCGCACGATGTCCGGGAATTTCCGGGCGTATTCGTCGGCGATTTTTCCGGTGTCGTCCTTGGAGCCGTCGTCAATGATGATGATCTCCACCCGATCTCCCCCGGGCAGAAGGCTCTGGATGCACTTTTCCATGTAGTCCTGGGAATTGTAGCAGGGTACCGTGACCGTCAGAAGCTTCATTCTATTTCTCCTTCGATTTCCGATTTGGCGAGACTCAGCGCCCGGAGGATCACCGCGTCCATGTCATAATAGCGGTACTGCCCCAAACGGCCGCCGAAGATGGTTTTGTCTTCCTTATCTGCCAGCGCCTTGTATTTTCCATACAGGGCGTTGTTCTTTTCATCGTTCACAGGATAGTACGGCTCCGCCCCCGGCTTCCACTCGGAGCTGTACTCCCGGGACACCACGGTTTTTTCCTGGGTGCCGAACTCGAAGAACTTATGCTCGATGACGCGGGTATAAGGGGTCTCCCGGTCGGTGTAGTTGATCACGGCGTTGCCCTGGAAATTCGGCATATCCAGCACCTCCGTCTCAAATCGGACGGAGCGGTAGCTCAGAGGGCCGTAGCAATAGTCAAAGTAGCTGTCAATAGAGCCGGTGTAAACCACCTTGTCCGCCAGCGCGTTCAGCTCGCCCCGGTGCTCCAGATAGTCCACATTCAGCCGCACCTCAATGCCGTCCAGCATTTTCTCCACCATTTGGGTATAGCCGCCCATGGGAATGCCCTGGAACCGGGCGTTGAAGTAGTTATTGTCAAAGGTAAGACGCACGGGCAGGCGTTTGATGATAAAGGCGGGAAGCTCCGTGCAGGGGCGTCCCCACTGCTTTTCGGTGTAGCCCTTCACCAGCTTCTCGTAAATATCCGTACCGACAAGGGAAATCGCCTGTTCCTCCAGATTCTTCGGCTCCGTGATTCCGGCGGCCTTTCGCTGGCGGGCGATCTCCGCTTCCGCCTGCCGGGGGGTGGTCACGCCCCACATTTTGTTGAAGGTATACATGTTGAAGGGCAGGGAATACAGCTCCCCATGATAATTCGCCACCGGGGAATTGGTGTAGCGGTTGAACTCCGCGAACCGGTTGACATACTCCCAAGCAGCCTTATCGTTGGTGTGGAAAATATGGGCGCCGTAGGTATGTACCTGGATCCCCTCAATTTCTTCCGTGTACACATTGCCGCCGACGTGACCCCGCCGGTCGATCACAAGCACGGACTTTCCTGCCGCCTTCGCCTGCCGGGCAAAGACAGCGCCGAACAGCCCCGCCCCTACGACCAGATAATCATACCCCATGGACATACTCCTTTGCCGGTTTCTCTACTGAGACTATACCATATTGCGCGGGGTTTGTCATCATAATTTTCATTAAGAATTTGTAAGAATCCGTTAAGGTATCAGCTCTGGTCATCCACGGAATCCAGATTCTTCCACCCGTAGCGGAAAATGGATATGAGCGCGGATATCTCCGTGACGATCTCGTCCAGGATCCCCGCCCAGGAGCCGATAATCACGTCGTAAACAATCCACAGCGGCGAATTGACAAGCATCGCCACAAGGCGGATCATCTTCGGGCTGTATGTATACCCGCCGATCGTCGCCGCGATATTCGCGGCCACCGGCAGAATCGACCACCAACCGTCCCACGTAAAGATCAGCGCCGCCGTCTGCATGACGCACAGCGCGGCGCACATGATTTTCCCTTTCAGAAAGCTGCTTCTGCTTCCCAGACAAAAAGACCGCACCGTGTTCAGAATATAGCTGACCCCGCCGGTGATCGCGCCCAGCATCAGCAAATGTACTGTGTAGCACAAGTAGGAAACAAACTGGACGCGAAACAACGTCCGGTTGCTTTTACATTGGTACGACAGGAAAAACAAAACCGTCCCGAATAGGCCGATCGCCTGTATAAATATGGATTTTCCCCACATAGTGACCCACTCTTCCGGAATTTTTCTGTTATGCTGAGCTTCCAATTAGGGCCTATCCGAAAACCGTCAACACGTCCAAACAGAAGGCCTTTTCCGCCTGCCGTGCGCCATTTTTCCGCAATACGCAAAGTATTTCCGCGAAAAAATGGCTTCATTAGGCGAAAAATCCCTTGCTGTTGGTCATATTTCCGGTTTTCAGATAGACCCTAATCAGCGCTTCTTCAGGATTAGATCAACCTGTTTTTGACATTTGTCTATGCGCCAAGGATGCGGCTGTGCCGGCCGCGCCTTTTGGTTGCGTGGAAAGTTACAGCAGCGGGATCCCGGCCTTTGCGCAGGCATCCACCGTTTCGCTGTCCCATACGCTGGACTGTACCTCGCCGATGTGGGCGCAGCCCATCATCAGCATGGACAGACGGCTCTGGCCGATGCCGCCGCCGATGGTCAGAGGCAGCTCGTTCTTCAGCAGCATCTTGTGGAAGGGCAGCGTCCGGCGGTTGTCGCAGTGGGCGAGGGTCAGCTGGCGGTCGAGGGATTCCGCGTCCACACGGATACCCATGGAGGAAACCTCCAATGCACGGTTAAGGGTCTCGTCCCAGAAGAAAATATCGCAGTTCAGATTCCAGTCGTCGTAGTCGGGGGCGCGGCCGTCGTGGGGTTTGCCGGAGCGGAGAAGTCCGCCGATCTGCATGATACAGGCGGTCTTATGCTCCCGGACAAAGGCGTTTTCCCGCTGGGAGCCGGTTTCCAGATCGGGGTACATGTCCTCCAGCTCCTGGGCGGTGATGAAGGTGACCTCCCGGCGCAATTCGGTACGCAGCTGTGGGAAGCGGACGTGCAGACGGTCGTTGGTGTCGCAGATGGCGCCCACGATGGCGCGGACAATGAGCTTCAAAAAGTCCAGATTCCGGTTTTCCCGGGTAATGATCTTTTCCCAGTCCCACTGGTCGACGTAGATGGAATGGATGTTGTCCAGCGCTTCGTCCCGGCGGATGGCGTTCATGTCGGTGTACAGGCCGTTTCCAACGGTAAAATTGTAGCGCTTCAGGGCGAGACGCTTCCATTTTGCCAGAGAATGCACCACCTGAGCGTCCATGCCCACGGCGGGAATGTCGAAGGCCACAGGCCGCTCGTAGCCGTTCAGGTTATCGTTCAGGCCGGAGCTTTCGGTGACGAACAGGGGCGCGGAGACGCGCTTCAGGTTCAGCGCCTTGGAAAATTCCTGCTGGAACGTCTCTTTGATGTAGGCAATGGCGCGCTGTGTATCGTAGGCGTCCAGCACCGGCTTATAGTTTTCGGGAATGTAAATTCTGTTCATAAAGCCGCATCCTTTCACGGGAAACAATATGTGTCCATTGTATTCGGTTTTTTGGAAAAATCAAGAGGGATGTCTTTTTTACTCCCTTTATCTTCGAGTGTTTTTTTGCATATCGGGCGGAATGCTTGACAATATAAAGCGGGCAAACTATAATGAGTAGAAAGAATTTTCAAGCGGGAAATCCAGAAATGGGGATTCGCTGATCGGGGGTAATGAATAATGCGTAGTATCAGTCGTGAGGAAAAAAGTAGAAATTACCTCCTGATCGCTTTTTTTCTTGTGACAGGTTTGTCCCTTTATGTATTTTACACGGTAGTCCACCCTATGTATATTTTCGATTTGGATGATTGGTTTTATATTTCTTATGGGCGGCATGCGTTCCCCACAACCTCCTTGTGGAACCCAAGTAAGGTCATGCCGGAAACGTTGCTCCCGCTGGTTTCCTACATTGGCGCGTATTTTGTCTATCCACTGACGGGGGACTATATTCAGTCGCTATGCTGTGTCCACGCCCTGACAACAATCCTCTTTATCATGACCTATCTTTTGTATGCGGGGAAGGTTCTTGCGAAGCGTTTTTCGCTGGATAAAGCGTCTCTGACTGTTTTTTTGGCAGCGTTTTTGCTGGCACATTTTACACCCTTTCTTGTCAAAGATTTCGGCTGTTATCACCTGCTCAATTCCATGAATGTAAATTGCTTTTTCAATTATACAATTCCGGCACTTTGGAATTATACCATGTGCTATTATTTCATGTGCACAACGCCAAATGATAAAAAATGGTATGAAAAAGGAGATGGACGGAAGAAGAGTTTCCTGGTGTTGGGTGTTTACCTGGCCATAAACTCAAACCTTTGGACAAGCCAGATCCTTATGATTTATTTTGGAGTGCAGCTTTTGATTTCCTTCATCCAAAGGGCCGGAGCGGAGAAACGGCGGGGGAAGAGGTGGTTTACGGTTCCCTTTATAGTCAGTTATGTGGTTGACTGCTTTCCTAAGTTCTTTGCCATTGGTTGCTGGTTGATTTCAATGCTTTTTGAAATCCATTCCAGAAGAGGCGGCGGATTTGTCAACAACTCTTTCAAGTTCTGGGAATCTTTTTATGCATTGCTGAGTGCAATTGGCTCAATGAATCGAGTTTTTCTCTGGCTTGTAGTTGCAATAAATGCGTTGGCTCTTTTCACAGCTCTGGTTCGCCGCCGTAAAACACATGCCTGGGATATGAAATTCATCTTCTGGCAGTTGGAAATGGCAGCTTGTATGATGCTTTGCATGGTATATCAGGTTTTGATGGGGGCAGTGCTGAAAGACGGGGCGGGATATGTTGTCAGAAACGATACGCTGATGACTTGGATGCTGTGGCTACTGATGATGACGGTTACTTCTGCGGCTTACCTTTATCGCTGTCAGCCAAGGCTACAGTGGCTTGCCCCACTGCTGGTGTTTGTATTATTGATTGAAGTGGTGGTATCTTACCCCACATATGTTGGAAACTATGCTTCTTCGGAAACGCCATCTCAGGTTAAAGCGATTGATGATGATATCATTTCACAGATCGTTTTGGCCGACAAGGCAGGAAAAAATACGGTGGAGGTACATATTCCAGTGAGCATATCCACCGGCTGGCCACTGGACATAAAGAATACTCCGCCGAAGGTTGGCTGGACTCTGTTCTGCCACGGAATCACGGAACGCCCTTTAACCGTTACATTTTTACCGGATATGGAGAAGGATGCCCAATTTCACTTGGATTAAGGCAACTCCGATTAGGGTCTGTCCGAGAATCGTCAACATGCCAAAACAGCGGGTCTTTTTCGCCTGCTGTGCGCCATTTTTTTGCAGTACACAAAGTAATCCCATGAAAAAATGGTTTCATCAGACGAAAATTCCTCGCTGTTGGACATATTTCCGGCTTTCAGCTAGTGGAACAGGCGGTTGACCTCCTTGCGGTAGGGGGCATACCTGTGACTGGCGAAGGTGGAGATTATACTCTGCCCTTTTTCGGAGAGTAGAACGCGATGCGGTAGGTATAACATCCTCCCATCAGCAAAATGGCCGCGATGGCACATAAAAGAAATAGAAAAACTGTCATATCATAAGCCCCGGATATAGTCCATCAGATCCGGGAAGCTGCCGTGTGGATACTGAGAAATGTCCTTGCCGTCCTTATTGATCAGGCAGTCGGTGAGGAGGAATACCTGCATACCAACGGTTCGGGCGATCATGTCCTCGTTTACGTCGTTGCCCACCATGAGACATTCTCCGGCGTTCAATCCCAGCTTACCCAGAATTTCCCGGTAGTAGTTCGGATTGGGCTTGCAGAAGGAGGAATTGTCATAGGTGGTGATGAACTCGAAATCCTCTGGCGTTAGACCGGCCCACCGGATCCGGCTCCGGGTGGCCGTGGGCGGGAAAAGGGGATTGGTGGCAAGCACGGTACGGTACCCAAGAGCGTGAAGTGTGTGGATTGTTTTCGCCGCAGCGGGCTGAAAGCCGCAGACGCGGCGGCATTCCTGAAATTCCGTTTTGTAGAATTCCTCGTAAAGGGGGGCGTCCTTCAGTGCCTCCTGACCAAACATCTGGGCGAAGGTTTCCCAGAAGACGGCCTCGTTGGTTTTCCTGCCGTCATTGGCAACCATGGCGCCGGTGCCGCGCCAGACCGCCTTGACAAGCTGCTGGGGGTCGTAACCATAGGGTACCATCTTCGCCGCCAGGCGATTCAGGTAGTCCTTGACGAACACCTCCTGATCCATGGGGAGCAGCGTGCCGTCCAGATCAAAAAGGATTGTGGTGAGCATTGTTCTAACCTCGCAATTCATGATTTCTTTCAGTATACAATAGCCGCCGTCCCATTTCAAGCGTAGGACGGCGGCTGTATTGTAAACTTTTATTCGGAAGTGGATTCCACACCCACGGCCATGATATCGTAGGGCGTCGTCTGGTAGACGAAGTAGTTCAGCCAGTTGCTGAACAGCAGATGGGCGTGTCCCCGCCAGCGGACGACGGGGCGCTGGGTGTCGTCGTCGTTGGGATAGTAGTTCGCCGGGACGTGAATGGGCAGACCCTGGGCTTTGTCCCGGAGGTATTCCTTTTCCAGCGTGTCCGCATCGTACTCGGCGTGGCCGGTGACGAAAATCTGACGGCCTTCCTTGTTCATGGCGGCATAAACTCCGGCGTCCGGGGAAGAGACCAGAATTTTCAGGCCGGGGACGGCTTCAATGTCGGCACGCTCCACGGTGGTGTGCCGGGAGTGGGGGATCCAGAATTCGTCGTCGAAGCCCCGGAGCAGGATGGCGCGCTTATAGTCTGCGCGGTGGAGGTACACGCCGAACAGCTTTTCGGGAAGCGGCCTTTTCTGGATGCCGTAGTGGTAGTAAAGCCCCGCCTGGGCACCCCAGCAGATGTGGAAGGTGGAATGGACGTTGGTCTTGCTCCATTCCATGATCCGGCACAGCTCCGGCCAGTAGTCCACCGCTTCAAAGGGCATCTGCTCCACCGGCGCGCCGGTGATCACCATGCCGTCGAATTTCCGATCCTTCAGCTCATCGAAGGTCTTATAGAAATTCAGCAGATGCTCCTGGGGGGTGTTCTTGGAGCGGTGGGTGGAGACCATCATCAGTTCAAGATGCACCTGCAGGGGTGTATTGCCCAGCAGACGGCTTAGCTGGGTCTCCGTGACGATTTTCGTGGGCATGAGATTTAAGAGCACGATCTCCAGAGGGCGGATGTGCTGGGTCTCTGCCCGGGTCTTTCGCATGACGAAAATGTTTTCCTGCTGCAGAATGCCCGCTGCCGGCAGGTCGTTGGGAATCTGAATGGGCATAGGGTTTCCTCCTGAGAATCGAAATTATACGTTTTCCAGCGCCTGGGCGATGTCCTCAATGAGATCCTGGGCGTTTTCCAGACCGCAGCTCAGACGGATGAGATCGGCGCCGACACCGGCGGCGTCCAGCTCCGCGTCGGACATCTGACGGTGGGTGGAGGAGGCAGGATGCAGGCAGCAGGTGTGGGAATCGGCTACATGGGTTTCGATGGAACCCAGCTTCAGGTGCCTCATGAAGGTCTCAGCCGCCTTCCGGCCGCCGTAGAGGCCGAAGGAAATGACGCCGCAGGTGCCGTTGGGCATGTATTTATGAGCAAGGTCGTAGTATTT
Source organism: Clostridiales bacterium UBA6468 (assembly GCA_002436765.1). GTDB lineage: Bacteria > Bacillota > Clostridia > Oscillospirales > Oscillospiraceae > Faecousia. Next base: position 1,194 of record DJNI01000081.1, on the reverse strand, counting down.
GCCGCCTTTCAGACCGGCGAATTTCACCCACTTGACCTTCTCGTGACCTTGCAGATATTCCGCCACCGCCTGGGCGTTGGCGCAGTGCTGCTTCATGCGGAAGGGCAGGCTTTCCAGTCCCAGATTCAGCAGAAATGCGCTCTGGGGGGACTGGACGCAGCCAAAGTCCCGCATCAGCTGGGCGGTACACTTGGTGATGAACGCGCCGCCGAGACCGAAGCGCTGGGTGTAGGTGACGCCGTGGTAGCTGTCGTCGGGGGTACACAGGCCGGGGAACTTGTCCGGGTAGGCCGTCCAGTCGAATTTGCCGCTGTCCACGATTGCGCCGCCTAGCGCGGAGGCGTGGCCGTCCATGTACTTGGTGGTGGAGTGGGTGACGATGTCCGCGCCCCACCGGAAGGGCTGGCAGTTGATGGGGGTGGCGAAGGTGTTGTCCACGATGAGGGGAACGCCGTGGGCGTGGGCGGCTTTGGCGAATTTCTCGATGTCCAGCACCGTCAGGGCGGGGTTGGCGATGGTTTCGCCGAATACGGCCTTGGTGTTGGGGCGGAAGGCGGCGCCCAACTCCTCCTCGGTACAGTCCGGGTCGATAAAGGTGGTTTCCAGACCCATTTTCTTCATGGTGACGGAGAAGAGATTGAAACTGCCGCCGTAAATGGCGGAGCTGGCGACGATGTGGTCGCCGCATCCGGCGATGTTGAACACCGCCATGAAGTTGGCCGCCTGGCCGGAGCCGGTGAGCATGGCGGCGGTGCCGCCCTCCAGAGCGCAGATCTTGGCGGCGACGGCGTCGCAGGTGGGATTTGCCAGACGGGAATAGAAGTATCCGTCGGTCTCCAGATCAAAGAGCTTTCCCATATCCTCGGAGGTGTCATACTTGAACGTGGTGCTCTGGACAATGGGGATCTGACGGGGTTCGCCGTTTTTGGGCGTATAACCGGCCTGAATGCACAATGTTTCGGGGCGCAGCCTGGAATCCATGGGAGATCACCTCATAATGTAGTTTCCGTCTATTGTAATCGTTCGGAGGGCGTTTGTCAACGCCCGACCGACAGGCTGCCGTAGGGACGGAAAACCACCGCCTTGGCAAATGCCCTGGACACCGTGAAAAATGCTCTGCCGGGTTTGCCGCAGGGTAATCAAGGGAACCCCTGAATAAATCGTCTGCGGCTGTGAGCGGATCTTTTCCGCCCA
>DJNI01000082.1 GCA_002436765.1 Clostridiales bacterium UBA6468 | reverse complement strand
TGGAAACCGGCATCAAGGTCATCGACCTGATCTGCCCCTACGCCAAAGGCGGCAAGATCGGTCTGTTCGGCGGCGCGGGCGTTGGCAAGACCGTTTTGATTCAGGAGCTGATCTACAACATCGCCACCGCCCACAACGGCTATTCCGTCTTCACCGGCGTTGGCGAGCGTACCCGTGAGGGCAACGACCTGTACAACGAAATGACCGAGTCCGGCGTTATTTCCAAGACCGCCATGGTCTTCGGTCAGATGAACGAGCCGCCAGGAGCCCGTATGCGGGTGGGTCTGTCCGGCCTGACCATGGCAGAGTACTTCCGCGACGTGAAGCATCAGGACGTGCTGCTGTTCATCGACAACATCTTCCGTTTCACCCAGGCCGGTTCCGAGGTTTCCGCCCTGCTTGGCCGTATGCCCTCCGCCGTCGGCTATCAGCCCACTCTGGCAACGGAAATGGGCGCCCTGCAGGAGCGCATCACCTCCACCAAGGAAGGCTCCATCACCTCCGTCCAGGCCGTCTACGTTCCCGCCGACGACCTGACCGACCCCGCCCCCGCTACCACCTTCGCCCATCTGGACGCCACAACGGTTCTTGACCGCGGCATTTCCTCTCTGGGCATTTACCCTGCCGTGGATCCTCTGGACTCTACTTCCCGTATTCTGGCTCCTGAGATCGTCGGTCAGGAGCATTACGAGACCGCCCGCGCCGTGCAGAGCATCCTCCAGCGCTACAAGGAGCTCCAGGACATCATCGCCATCATGGGCATGGACGAGCTTTCCGAAGAGGACAAGCTGACGGTCAACCGCGCCCGTAAGGTGCAGCGCTTCCTCAGCCAGCCCTTCCATGTTGCCGAGCAGTTCACCGGCTATCAGGGCAAGTACGTCCCCCTGAAGGAAACCATCCGCTCCTTCCAGGAAATCATTGCGGGTAAATACGACGACATTCCCGAATCCTACTTCCTGTTCGCCGGCTCCATCGACGACGTGGTTGCCAAGTACCGGGGCGGTGAGAAGGCATGACACCCTTCCACCTGAAAATCGTCACTCCCGACGGCCTGATTTACGACGGTCAGGCGGAGGAGCTGCTGGTTCGCACCATCAACGGCGATATTGGTATTCTCGCCCGGCATATGAACTATGTCGCCCCTCTGGGTATGGGGCAGGCTACCATTGTGTCCGACGGACAGCGCCGGACGGCGGCGTGCATCGGCGGCATGGTCAGCGTGTCCAAGGGCGAAGTGACCCTGGTTCCCACCACCTTTGAGTGGGCGGACAAGATCGACGTCGCCCGTGCGGAGGCCGCCCGGAAAAAGGCAGAGAAGGTTCTCCATGACAGAGACGCTTCCGACACCGACCTGCGTCTGGCAGAAGCCAAGCTTCACCGCGCTCTGGTCAGAAAAAGCGTTGCTTCCAATCGATAAGCAATTCCCCCGGCATCCGAATGGATACCGGGGGAAAATATTGTCTTCCCGATTGGGGGCGGCAGCCTCTGCTACGGCCATGGGACGGTTGGAAGAAGAGAAAGCAACTTCCGGCTTCCGCAATGCGGGTGTCACAGGACGGCTTATGCGCCGCCTGTCAGGCAGTGCATATATCGGGCAGGGGACAAGGGACTTTAACCTTCCCAGGAGAAGCGGTATACCGTCTCGCTGCGGTAGGTCTCACCGGCGCGTGTGACGGGCTGAGGCCAGTCGGGGTGATGGAGGCTGTCGGGATAGAACTGGGTCTCCAGCGCCACGCCGGAGCGCTTGCCGTAGTGTATGCCGCCCTTGCCGGTCTCGTCTAAGAAGTTGCCCGCGTAAAGCTGAATGCCCGGACAGTCGGTGCAGACGCTCATGCTTCTTCCGGAAGCCGGGTCGAACAGGGTGGCGCAGGGATTGCAGAAGACCTCCCAGTTGTGGTCGTAGCCGCCCTGAAGCTTCAGCGGCTCGTAATCCGCGCCGATGTCCCGGCCGATGGGCTTTGGGGCGCGGAAATCCATGGGAGTCCCGGCCACCGGACGCAGCTCGCCGGTGGGGATGTTTTCGGCGTCGTCGGGGTTGAAGAAGCGTCCCGGAATGGCGAGCAGCTGCTCCATGGCCTTGCCGGTCCGGTCGTGTCCCGCCAGATTGAAATAGCTGTGGTTGGTGAAGTTGAATACGGTGTCCTGGTCGCAGACGGCCTTATAAGCAATGTGCAGCGCGTTGTCTGCTTCCAGCGTGTAGGTCACCTGGATGACGGCGTTTCCGGGGAAGCCCTGATCGCCGTTGGGGCTGGAAAGCTCCAGGGTGACGGCGTTTTCTGAGTGGGAGACCGGCTTCCACAGCCGGTGGAAGAAAAAGTCCGGGCCGGAGTGAAGGTTGTTGCTGCCCTCGTTTTGGGGCATGTGGTAGGTTTTCCCGTTCAGCTCGAAGGACGCGCCCTTGAGCCGGTTGGCGTTCCGGCCTACGGTAGCGCCGAGACAGGCGCCGTTTCCCGTGCGGTAGCCCTCGCAGTCGTCATAGCCCAGCACCACGTCGGCGGTGACGCCGTCCCGGTCGGGAACCAGCAGGGAAACCAGCGCCGCGCCGTAATCCGTGACGGCGGCGGACAGCTTGCCGCAGGATATTGTGTAGAGAAAGGTCTCTTCGCCGGAGGGCAAAGTGCCGAAAGATTTTTTCATGAAAAAGTCTCCTTTCATTTTTGGGCGGAAAAAAGGGGGGATTATGTAAAGACCGCTTTTTTGGATTATACTATATTCCGCAGCGGATTTCAAACCCTTCTTTTGCGGTTTGCCGGAAAAACGGAACTTTCCCTCCGACGCAGACCGGCAGCGGAGGAAGGAAGAATGGGGAACTTTTTGATGTAGAAAACGCGGATACCATATTTTGTGATTTGCTCTTGACAAAACCACAATATCTTGTATAATAGGCCGTGCACGAATTGATTGAGAATCGGGGTACCAAGGAGGAAAAGCCCATGAAGATTATTAAACGTAACGGCGCGGAAGTCGTTTTCGACATTGATAAGATCATCATGGCCGTGACCAAGGCCAATGAAGCGGTGGAGGAAAAGGTGCGCATGACCCCGCTGCAGATCGAGAGAATTTCCCAGAGCGTCCAGATCGCCTGCGAGGAAATGGGTCGCAGTCCGTCCGTGGAGGAGATCCAGGATCTGGTGGAAAAGGCCATCATGGCTCACGGAGCCTTTGAAGTGGCCAAGGAATACATCACCTACCGCTATACCCGCAGCCTTCTGCGCCAGTCCAACACCACGGACGACCGCATCCTCAGCCTGATCGAGTGCAACAATGAGGAGGTCAAGCAGGAGAACGCCAACAAAAACCCCACCATCAACGCCGTCCAGCGGGACTATATGGCGGGTGAGGTCAGCAAGGACATCACCAGCCGGATTCTGCTTCCCAAGGAAGTGGTGGACGCCCACGAGGCCGGCATCATCCACTTCCACGACGCGGACTATTATGCCCAGCATATGCACAACTGCGATCTGGTGAATCTGGAGGATATGCTGCAAAACGGCACCGTCATCTCCGGCACCCTGATCGAGAAGCCCCATTCCTTCTCCACCGCCTGCAACATCGCCACCCAGATCATCGCCCAGGTGGCCTCCAACCAGTACGGCGGGCAGTCCATTTCTCTGACCCATCTTGCCCCCTTCGTCCAGGTCAGCCGGGAGAAGATCCGCAAGACCGTGGAGCGGGAAATGGCCGCCTTCGGCGTTTCTCCTGGGGAGGAAACCATCTCCAAGGTTGTGGAAGACCGGCTGCGGGAGGAGGTTCGCCGGGGCGTTCAGACCATCCAGTACCAGGTCGTCACCCTGATGACCACCAACGGACAGGCACCCTTCATCACCGTGTTCATGTACCTGAACGAGGCCAAGAGCGAGCAGGAGAAGAAGGATCTCGCCATGATCATCGAGGAGACCCTGCGCCAGCGCTATGAAGGCGTGAAGAACGAGAAGGGCGTGTGGATCACCCCCGCCTTCCCCAAGCTCATTTACGTTCTGGAGGAGGACAACGTCCGGGAGGGGACGCCTTACTGGTATCTGACCCGGCTTGCCGCCCAGTGTACCGCCAAGCGGATGGTTCCCGACTATATCAGCGAAAAGAAGATGCGGGAGTACAAGCTCTCCAAGGGGGAGACCCCCGGCCACGGAGACGTGTACACCTGCATGGGCTGCCGCAGCTTCCTGACTCCCGACCGCTCCGGCAACGGCTGGGACAATGTGGCCAGAGCCGGAAACTACGAGCCGGGCAAGCCCAAGTATTACGGCCGGTTCAATCAGGGCGTCGTTACCATCAATCTGGTGGACGTGGCGCTGTCCTCCGGCCGGGATATGACCAAATTCTGGGAGGTCTTTGAAGACCGCCTGGAGCTGTGCCACCGGGCGCTGCGGTGCCGTCATGAGCGGCTTAAGGGGACGCTGTCCGACGCCGCGCCCATCCTGTGGCAGTACGGCGCGCTGGCGCGTCTGCCCAAGGGCGAGCCCATCGACAAGCTGCTTTACGGCGGCTATTCCACCATTTCTCTGGGCTACGCCGGACTTTACGAGTGCGTCAAGTACATGACCGGCAAGTCCCACACCGACGACGAGGCCAAGCCCTTCGCCCTGTCCGTGATGCAGAAGATGAACGACAAGTGCCTTCAGTGGAAGATGGCGGAGAACATCGACTATTCCCTGTACGGTACGCCTTTGGAATCCACCACCTATAAGTTTGCCAAGTGCCTGCAGAAGCGCTTCGGCCTGATCCCCGGCATTACGGACAAGAGCTACATCACCAACTCCTACCACGTCCACGTGACCGAGCCAATCGACGCATTCACCAAGCTGCGCTTCGAGTCGGAGTTCCAGCAGCTGTCCCCCGGCGGCGCCATCAGCTACGTGGAAGTGCCCAACATGCAAAATAACATCGACGCAGTGCTGGAAGTGATGCAGTTCATCTACGACAACATCATGTACGCCGAGCTGAACACCAAGTCCGATTATTGCCAGGTCTGCGGCTACGACGGCGAGATCGAGATCAAGGAGGACGACGGCAAGCTGGTGTGGGTCTGCCCCCAGTGCGGCAACACCGACCAGAACAAGATGAACGTAGCCAGACGAACCTGCGGCTACATCGGCACCCAGTTCTGGAATCAGGGACGCACCCAGGAGATCAAGGACCGGGTTCTGCATCTGTAAAAAGTCTGGCGCTACGTCAATGGTTGGGGTAGAGACAAAGCACCAATAATTGGGTCGTGCCGGGGTAAATAGCCCCGGCACGATTTTGCTATGCAAAAGGCGAGGCCGCACAATTGCGCCTGCGCATCTTAGGATGTATCTGAAAACCGGCGAAATGACCGGCAGCGAGGGATCTTTGCCCTGAGCAAGCCGTTTTCACGCAGGAATACTTGGGAACCTCTGAATAAATCGTCTGCGACTGTGAGCGGATCTTTTCTGTTCCGGCCTTTTGGACGGGGTGGAATGGGTAAGACTGTTTATGATTCATCCGGTGTGTCATAAGCCGGATCGGCAAACAGCTCACACTGGATATCCACGACATCGTCCAGAGAAACTTCCGTCCCGTCCAGCATGACCATTGCGCGGCGGACAAGGTCGATTTTTTTTAGATTCCCCTTGAGCGTGCCGTATGCGCCGCCCTGTTTCCGAGGATCGGGGATGAAGCAGGTCACGGTGATCTCCGGGTGCTTTGGGGCGGCGTCCAAGAGAAGCCGCTGCTTTTGATCCAGAATGTCCAGGCTGTATTCCGACAATTCTGCCCGGCTGTCCGTCAGACGGCCTGCCTCTTGAAGGACGGTCTCGTAGCCGGTGAGGGCGGAAAATGGGGAAAACTGCGCGGCTCTGTCCATGGCGGACATGGGCGGGTGCTTCCGGGAAACGGGGTGGGGGAGATAGATCAGATCGTCATATTCGCCCATTATGCCTTGTGTCCTCCTATCTGACCGTTCCGGTCTCTGGCAGTGGCGCCTTCCTCCAAGTCCATGCCCTTCAGAATGGCGTTCTTTCCGTATTTCTTTTTGATGGCAAGCACCGCCTGCTGGCGGCGCTTTTCCCGTTCCCGCTCATCCGCTTCCTCGGCGCGGCGCTTCTCCTGAGAAGCGTAATCGGAGAAAAAGTCCAGCTGCTCCGGGCTTTCGTGCCGGGGCAGAGAGATCTCCGGGACGATGTGGTTGGCGGACAAATACAGCCGTCTGACCAGAAGCGCGGGGTTCACGATGCGGTCAAAAAGCGCGGCGACGGCGCTGACGATTGCCTTGGAGGAAGCGGTATGCCCGCCCAGATTGGCGGTGCCGTGGGCGTGCTTGGGGATCCTGCGGCCGTAACGGTCAACGGTGACGTCGCCATGATAAGCGCGGCTTCGCTCCGGGTCGGTGAGATTTTCAATGTCGTAGCCCACCGTCAGAACGATCTGGTCGGTGACAAGCCCCTTGTCCACCAGATCCAGGGAAAGATCGTCCGCCATTTCCCGGACGACCAGCCGGGCTTTTTCTGCGGTGTAGGGACATTGCAGCACCTGCCCTGGGCTGATGCTTCTGGACTCCGGCTTGTAGGCCTTGATGTCCGCGATGGTGCACGGCTCCCAGCCCCATGCGTGGTCGATCAGCAGCTGGGCGTTGACGCCGAACAGTTTGTACAACAGGTCTTCGTTGTAAAATTCCGTAGGCTTGCCCAGGGAACATCGGGCGATATCCCCCATGGTGCGCAGTCCCACCTTTTCCAGCTTTTTCGCGTAGCCGGGGCCGACCCGCCAGAAGTCCGTCAGGGGACGGTG
>DJNI01000060.1 GCA_002436765.1 Clostridiales bacterium UBA6468 | reverse complement strand
TGTTTACTTTTTATTTGTTATAGTAGTAGCCGTGTCCGCCGGGAACGGACAGCTCCAGCATTTTCGCAGTCGTCTCCACCCACTGCTGAGCAAGCACCGCCCCGCCGTCCGCGATCACCTCCACATTGCCGATGGCCGCGTCCGTGGGGTCACTCAGGAAAACGGTGATTTCCGCTTCCTCCGATTCGGGGAGGATGCTGCCCATGACCGCGCCGTTGAGTTCATAGGAAATGGCGAGGTCGCTGTCCTGGGTGGCGTAGACCCGGCGGTCCTTCATGGCGGCGTACAGCGATTCCTCCGTCAGGCTCTTCGCCAGAACCACGGTCCGCGCGTCGCTTGCGTCGCCCCACTGGCCGTTGTGGTTGTTCTGATTGTTGGCAGGCGCAACGTGCCAGCCCTTGTCCAGCGCCAGATTGTAATATCCGCAGTCCACCACGCCGTCCTCACCGGCGATTTCCAGCAGGGAGACCGCCTCGTCGTACTCGGCGCTGTAATGGTTGAACCGCTCGAAATCCCCGTAGATGGTGTTCGGGTGGTTGAACTGGCTGACGGAACCGGGGACGGTGGTCAGCGCCCTGTAGTAATTTTCCAGCGCGGTGGTGACGTCGGAAAAATCTTCCTGATCCCGGGTCTGCCAGCCGGGGGTGTTGAAGGTGGAGATGTGCCCCAGCTGCTTGTCCTCCGGCCAGGTCATCTCAAAGCCGAACAACCCCACGAAATTCTCGCCGGTCACGGAAGCGGCCGCCTGCTTCCCCGCCGCCCAGTCTGGGCTGACAGCCGCGCCGTCCCCGGCGATTTCGCCCGCACCGGCGTTTTCGAAGGAATTGCTGTGGTCGGTGACGGCAAAAAAGTCCAGGTTTTCCACCTGGGACGCATACCGGAACGCTTCCTCCACGCTGCCCGTGCCGTCGGAAATATCGGTGTGGGCGTGGAGCTGACCGAAGTACAGATTCCAGCCAAGGTCAAATTTCTCCGTGAAAACGGCCTCGGTTTCCTCCCCGGGTTCGCAGCCCCCGGCGGCGGAGTATGCCCTGAGGTACACCGTTCCGAAGCCCTTTTCAAACGAAATCGGGTCGGCATAGAGTTCCCAGTCCTGATAATTCACCCCGTCGGCGGAAAGCGCAAAATAAATGCCGGCGGTTTCATCCTCGCAGCTCAGGGTGATCTCCTCCCCGGCGGCGACTGCACCGCCCTCCGGCGAAACGGTCACTTCGGGCGACGTTTTTGCCGGCTCCGAGGGTTCCGGCTCCGAGGGTTCCGGTTCCGAGGGCTTCGGCTCCGAGGGCTCCGGCTTCGATTCTTCCGGTTCCGAGGGTTCCGGCTTCGATTCTTCCGGCTTCGATTCTTCCGGTTTCGAGGGCTCCGGTTCGACCTGCACCTCCATGTAACGGTACAGGGTGAAGCGGCTTTCGTAGGAATCCGGGTCAGCCTCGATGTCGGTATCCCGGCACGCGTGGAAGCCACCGTCATCGTAGATCGTGTCGGAAACCAGCGTCACCGGCTCGTCCCCGCTGTAGCCGTGGATGGAAAAATATTCGTCATCCCAGAGAACCTGCCATTCGTACGCTCCGGCGGTAACACCGTAACTGCCGTCCCCGAAAGGCGCGATGTTCCGGCCGTAAGCGTCCATCAGCGTGACCCCGTTCTCCGTCACGGTCAGGATCCACACCGCACCGGCGGTGTCCACGACCGTGTCGGCGTCCAGGACAGGAGCTTTTGTGGTGATCGCGAATTCCGTCTCCCGCAACTCCCCCGGCGCAAGCCCCGTGGGCGTCACCATCACGTACTGCCCGCTTATCAGGTCTTCCGTGCCGGTGATCTTCCGATACGCCGACTCCGCTGCGGCGGGCAGCCGGAACAACGAAAAAAGAGCTGCCGCCAACATAACTGACAGCAGCCCCCTGGCTACCAATTTTCTTATCATACCAAACCCTCCCGTAATTTTCAGGGACCCCCGAAAAATCATCGCCGGCTTGGCTGCGGATAGTGTTCAACCAGCTGTCAACGATCTGCCGTTAGTTTCATACTGAACTTCAAATAAAATCTTTTCCGAGGATTTTATTTGCCCGAAGGGCAAGAAGTTCATATGAGACGTGTTTTGTGATTTCTTTCCTTATAAATCACAAAACGGGCAGCGCCGTGAGGCGATGCCTTTCTGATTAAAATTGAAATTTTAATCAGAAAACAGTATCAGAGGTTCCTTTATCCGTTTGGTAATATAGCACAAAAATTTTTCGATATTTTACCTATTTTGAGTTAATATGCTACATATTGTTGGTATCTTGCTCCTGTACGCACAATATATAGTATGGAGTCAGTTGAGATTTTTCCTCAGCAGGGAGTGGCTGACCATCAGAAGACACGCCCACAGAAAAAGACTCAGCGCCCAGTAGCCGCTGCAAACCATGGGGCAGGACACCACGATCAGCACGGCGAACAGGGCGTTCCCCACGGTCACCGTCCCCATGACGGACAGCACGTTCAGCACCAGCGCCAGCAGCGTCAGCCCCAGGGACAGCAGGGAAATGAAGCGCACCAGCTTCAGCGTGCGTGCGTCCTTCTCCTTTTTCGCGGCGTAAATCAGGCACGCGGGCGGCGCGAAAAACGCAACGGACAGCACCGTCAGCGCGGCCTGCGCCCCGACGCTGACATTCTGAGAAAAGCCGGGGATAAATCCCAGCCCCGCGCACAAAATAAACAGACCGCCCCACAGGGCAAACAGCAGCTTTTTAGACATAGGGTTCTCCTTTTCTGGTAGATGTAGTGTCCCCATTTTAACCGAAACCGGCGCAAAAGGCAACAGCGAATCCCGTCGAACCCCGCCGTTGAAAAAAAACTGGACAGTTCTGCCATTATCTGTTATAATATCTTGAATTAGATTCGTAAAGGGAGTGTTTTTCCCATGAAATGTCCGTTTTGCGGCGACCAGGAAAGCAAGGTCGTGGATTCCCGCCACTCGGAGGACGGCCTGAGCATCCGCCGCCGCCGGGAGTGTATGGGCTGCCAGCGCCGGTTTACAACTTATGAAATCGTGGAGAGCCTGCCCATCATCGTTGTGAAGCGGGACGGCTCCCGCCAGAGCTTCGACCGCAACAAGATCCTCAATTCCATGATCCGCGCCTTTGACAAGCGGAAGGTGGACGTCACCGACCTCGACCGCATCACCACCGAGATCGAGCAGACCATCCAGAACACCCTGGAGCGGGAGATCAGCACCGACAAGATCGGCGAGATGGTCATGGAGCGCCTGAAGCCCCTGGACGAGGTGGCCTACATCCGCTTTGCCTCCATCTACCACCGGTTCCAGGATGCGGGCAGCTTTATGCGGGAGATCAGCAAATTCCTGGAGGAAAAATAATGAGCACGATCCCAACTGAAATCACCGCCGCCACGGAAGGCCCGCTGGACATTGCCTCCATCAAAAGCATTATGGACGGCTTTGACCCCGCCTCGCTGCTGCCGGATCTAAGTAAGGTCTTCGGGAGTCTCGTGGGCGTGTGCCGCATCGCCGTGATGATCGGCCCGGTCATCACGTTGATCCTTGGACTGGCGTATCTGTTTTTCGCGCCGAAGGAGGCCAACTACTACTTCGGCTACCGCTGCTATTTCGGCATGGGCAGCGTCCGGGCATGGCGATTCACCCAGCGCATTGCGGGGATGATCCTCGGCGGACTGGGGCTGATCCTCACCGTCATCACGGCCATCGTCACCGCAGGTTACGGCAGTATGGATCCCATGGACATGGTGTGGAGCGCGGTAAGCTGCCTTACATGGGAGGCGGTCCTTCTGCTGATCGGCACCATCGCCATCAACCTGATCGCCATGGCAAACTTCGACGCCAAAGGCGAATACCGCCGCAAGGCAGGGAAGCCGAAGAATCCCCCGCGGGACGCAACGTAAACAAAATACATCCGGCTGTCATATGACAGCCGGATGTTTCGTATGTATCTGTATTCTTACACGCCGGATGGTTGTTTTTCCCGGATGACGCAGGGGTTTCCCATGACGATGCTGTTGGCGGGAACGTCCTTCATCACAACGGCGCCCGCGCCGATGGTGACGTTATCCCCGATGGTAATGCCTCCGGCGACCACCGCGTTGGTGAAAACCGTTACGTTGTCGCCAATGATGGGATTATTGATCTCCCGCCCCGGCTTCGCATTCCGTCCGATGGTGACGCCTTGGTAAACAGAGAAGTTCTTTCCGATGCGGTAGGGCGCGATCACCGTTCCGTGGCCGTGGTAGATCACCAGCCCCTCGCCGATCTCCCCCAGTACCTCCATGTCCTTCTTGGGCGGATAAAGCAGCCTTATGAGATAGCTGCACATGGTGGAAGTCCAACTGCACCGGAACACCACGTGGCTGCGATAGCAGTCATAGCGCCACATGAGCCAGGCAAAGCGCAGAAAGAAATTATCGCCGTCATAGGTTTCCAGAGACCACATGTAGCCTTCCGTTTCCCCACAGATCAGCTTCTTCGCCCCGGAAAGGCACACGGCGCAGTACGCCGGAACTGCCCGGAGCAAATTGATCGCAAACAAAATTCGTCGCAGCATCCCGTTCTCCTCTTACTTCCGTTCTTCCTCCGGGGTGAAGTCCAGGGTGATGGACTTGATCCCGGTGCGCATTTGGATATACCGGACGCCGGCGGAATCCATCATCCGCTTGGACGCCATGGTCGCCAGACTGTCCGCGTATTTGTCCGAGAGGTAGTAGACCTCCTTCACGCCGCTCTGGATGATGGCCTTGGCGCACTCGTTGCAGGGGAACAGCGCCACATACAGCTTGCTGCCCCTTAAGTCCCGCCCGTTGGCGTTGAGCACGGCGTTCAGCTCCGCGTGGACGACGTAGGGGTACTTGGTCTGATTGCCGTCCCGCTCCCAGGGGTACTCGTCGTCGGAGCAGCCCTTGGGCATGCCGTTATAGCCGGTGGAGATGATGATATTGTCCTGGGAGACGATGCATGCGCCGACCTGGGTGTTGGGATCCTTGCTGCGCTTGGCCGCGAGCATGGCGATGCCCATAAAATATTCGTCCCAGCTGATGTAGTCCTCACGTTTCATGGCGGAAGCCTCCTTTTTGGAAAATCTTTCTCCCATTATACACAAAAGGCAGGACAGCCGCAAGTGGCTGTCCTGCCTTTTTTCTTGGGAAAAACTCCGAATCATCCAAAGAAGTTCTTCAGATTGTCCAGGAACTTTTTCCTTTTGGGGGACTGCTCCACGCTTCCGTCCAGCTTGCGCAGAAGATCCTTCTGCTCCTTGGTCAGTCTGGTGGGGGTCTCTACCACCACCGTGAAGCGCTCGTTGCCGCGACGGCGGCTGTTGCCCACCTCGGGAATGCCCTTCTCCCGGAGAATGAACTCCCGGCCGGTCTGGGTGCCTTCGGGAATCTCAAAGTCCACCTTGCCGTCCAGGGTGGGCACCTGAATGGTGGCGCCCAAGGCCGCTTGAGCGAAGGTGATGGGAACCTCGCACAGAACGTCCGTTCCGCTGCGGGTAAAGATCGGGTGACGCTTGATGGAAATCTCCACCAGCAGGTCGCCGTTGGCGCCGCCGTTGACGCCCACGCAGCCCTCGCCGCGAACACGGACGCTCTGTCCGGCATTGACGCCGGCAGGAATTTTGACCTTCACCCGATGGGTCTTGCGAACCTTGCCCTTGCCCTTGCAGGTGGGGCAGGGGTTCTTGATGATCTTGCCCCGGCCGCCGCAGGCGGGACAGGCGGTGGTGGACTGCATCTGCATGCCCATGAAGTTCTGCACGGAACGCACCTGGCCGGTGCCGTGGCACTGGCTGCACGTCTCGACCACGCCGTCGGCGCTGCCCGTGCCCTTACAGGCGGGGCAATTCTCAATGCGGCGCGTCGCGACCTCCTTCTCACATCCGAAGGCCGCCTCCTCAAAGGTCAGCTCCAGCCGGGTCACTACATTCTCACCCCGGCGAGGCACATTTTGCTTAGAACCCTGTGTCTGGCTCCTGCCGCCCCCAAAGAATTCTCCGAAAATGTCCCCCAGATCGCCGAATCCGTCAAACCCGCCGAACCCGGCGCCGCCGAACCCGGAACCGCCGTAGCTCGCGCCGCCGTAACCAGCGCCGCCCGCTCCCGGGGCAAAGTTGGGGTCAACCCCGGCAAAGCCGTACTGGTCGTATCTCGCACGCTTGTCGGCGTCGGACAGAACCTCATAGGCTTCCCCGGCCTCCTTGAACTTTTCCTCGGCGGTCTTGTCGCCGGGGTTGCGATCCGGGTGGTACTTCATGGCGGCCTGACGATAGGCCTTTTTTATGTCATCGGCGCTGGCATCCTTACCGACGCCCAGCACCTCATAGTAATCTCTTTTGGAATCTGCCATACTCAAAATTCACCTCATTATCCGGAATCTCTCATTCAGAGCTTCCACAGTTGACAGTGGACAGCTGACAGCGATGGATAAAATGCAGCAGGTTTCTGCTGCTGTCAACTTTCAACTGCCAACTCATGAAACTTCATGCAAGAACGCTGCCCCGCAAAAATGTGCAAATGCCGGTGCATGAAGATTTTGTGCATCATTTCCGGCTGCCCCGCAGGGGGCGGGGAAACGGCACATTTCTTAGGGTGTATCTGAAAACTGGCGAAATGACCGGCAGCGAGGGATTTTTGTCCTG
>DJNI01000061.1 GCA_002436765.1 Clostridiales bacterium UBA6468 | reverse complement strand
CTTTACCACCACCGGCGCCAGCATCCTGACCAATGTGGAGGCGCTGGACAAGGGAATGCTTTTCTGGCGCAGCTTCACCCACTGGTTGGGGGGCATGGGCATTCTGGTATTCATGCTGGCGCTGGTGAACATGGGCGGGCAGGCAAACCACCTGCTCCGGGCGGAAAGCCCCGGCCCCACCGTGAGCAAGATGGTGCCCAATATGCGCAAATCCGCCGCCATTCTCTACGGCATTTACATCGCCATGACGGCGGTGGAGGTGGTGCTGCTGCTCCTGGGTGGAATGCCCCTGTTTGACAGCCTGTGTACCGCATTCGGCACGGCCGGCACCGGCGGCTTCGGCATCAAGAATAACTCCATGGGCTATTATGACAGCTACTATCTTCAGGGCGTCGTGTCCGTGTTCATGATGCTGTTCGGCGTGAACTTCAACGTATACTTTTTCCTGCTGATGAAAAAATATGCCATGGCCTGGCGCAATACCGAGGTGCGGGCGTATTTTGCCATCATCGCCGGAAGCACGCTGGTCATCACCCTCAACATTTTGGGAATGTTCCCCACGGCATTTGACGCGTTCCACCACGCCTTTTTCACCGTCTCGTCCGTCATCACCACCACGGGCTTCAGCACTGCGGATTTTGACCTGTGGCCGCAGCTCAGCCGGTGCATTCTGGTGCTGCTGATGATCGTCGGCGCCTGCGCCGGGTCTACCGGCGGCGGCGTCAAGGTTTCCCGGCTGGTGATTCTGTGTAAAGCGCTGGGTTCGGAGCTGCGCAAGCTGCTCCACCCCCGCTCCGTGCGGGTGCTGACGGTGGACGGAAAGCCCGTCAGCCGGGAGACGGTGCAGGGCGTTCAGAGCTATATGACGCTGTATTTTCTGGTGGTGCTGGTGTCCGTGCTGCTGGTGGCGCTGGACAATCTGGACTTTGTCACCACCTTCACCGCCGTGATGGCGACGCTGAACAACATCGGCCCCGGCCTGGGGCTGGTCGGCCCCACAGGCAGCTTTGCGGCCTTTTCACCCCTGGCGAAGATCGTCCTGACGGCGGATATGCTGTTCGGACGGCTGGAGCTGTTCCCCATGCTGATCCTGCTGATGCCCTCGACCTGGCGGAAATATTGATAAAAACAGCGAATGGAGCGTATCTGTACCGATACGCTCCATTTCTCGTGTCAACTTGGCTCTCCCTCCGGGAGAGCTGTCACCAAAGGTGACTGAGAGGGTATTGCGGTCTTGTATACCCTCTCCGGCCTCGCTGCAATCGGCCACCGCTCCCGGAGGGAGAGGCAAGGGGCGCTTGCGCGGGTTTGACGTGCTTTGAATATTATTTCAGCTTCTCGCCCTCCCGGAAAGCGTCGCCCAGCTTTTCGCCCAGGGGATAGTAGCCGTGGCCGCAGGGGTCGAAGGTGATGGGGCGGAACTTGTGAAGGTCGATCTTGCCGTCGGTGAGGACGGATTCCTCGGCGCTGACGTTCTCGATCCGGCCAATGAGCAGCCCGGTATTATCGTCGTAGCTGACGAAGGAGCATTCCAGCGTCATGGGCAGCTCGTCGATGACGGGGGCGTCCACGTGGCGGCTCCTGCTGGTGTGCCAGCCCGCACGGGCGACCTTGTCGGGAACCTTATCACCGGACACGATGCCCACGTAGTCCGCAGCCACCATGTTTTCCGCGTCCGCCATGGAGACGGTGAAGGCTTTCCGGGCGAGGATGTTCCGGGTGGTTCTGTGGCTGCCCAGGCAGATGCCGATGAGATTCGTGTCCACGATGCCGCCCCAGGCGGCGTTCATGGCGTTGGGGGTGCCGTCCTCGCCGTAGGTGCCGATGATCAGCACCGGCATGGGGTACAGCATGGGTTTTGCTCCAAAATCTTTACGCATATCGTTTCCTCCTTATAGATCGGGGATGGCTCCCCGTTCAATACGTTACTCAAAGCAGCAGACTCAGGCCGTAGATAACGACCAGATGGACAGGGTAATACCAGTAAAACAGCGGACCGATGTTCCGCACGCCCTTTTTGCCGTTGTACAGCGCCAGAAGGGGAACGCTCAGAAGCCCCCACCACTGGATCCCGCCGTAATGCAGCCCCAGCAGGAGTACGCCGACGGCGAACAGCGTGAGTTTCTCCCATTTTCCCCTGCCCAAATACACCAGCACCGGCAGCATCACGCCCCAAAGGCCATAATCCACGTCGAAATCCGTGTGAATCAGAATCCGGGGCAGCCCTACCGTAATGAAAACCACGGCGGCAAGGGCGGCGGCAGCCAGAAGCACCGACGGGGGCGTTCGGCGGCGGGCGGCGCTATCCAGCGCGTAAATCAGGCAGACGGACAGGGAAAAGGTCACGAAAATGCACTGGTAGAGCGAGCGCATCGCAGCAAAATAAGCGATCTGGCACAGCGCGGCCATGCCCAGAAGCCGACCCAGATACCGCCCCCGGTGATGGGTATAGCGGCAGCCCTCGGCGATCATGCAGGCAAAAAGGGGCGCGGCCAGCCGTCCGATGACCCGCAGAATGATGAACCGGGGCAGCAGCTGCAGCCCCACATGGTCGCAGGTCATGGCAATCAGGGCCAGCAGCTTCAGCTGATTCCCGGTCAGCCCGGCAAATTCTTTCGATCGCATCTGCGCAGACACTCCTGTAAATGGTGTTCCGAACAAAACCATGATACCACGCTTTTGCCGGAATTGTCAATCCGGGCAGCAAAAAAGCGCCCCGGCCGGGCGCGGAAAAAAATGATATTGAACTCCGATTAAAATCTTTGGAACAGATTTTAATCGCCCGAAGGGCAAGGAGTTCATATGAGACGTGTTTTGTGATTTCTTTCCTTATAAATCACAAAACAGGCAGCGCCGTTAGGCGATGCCTTCCTGATTAAAATCAAAGATTTTAATCAGGAAATAGTATGAAATGACCCTTGACTGCCATGCCTTGTGATCGGCACGTTTTTTTGCAGCCAAGGGTCATTTCTCTTCGCTCTTATTATCTAACATCCGTTGGTTAACCTCTCTTTCTGCGGATTGACGGGCGTATGCGATCCGTTTTTCTGTTCCGATACCTTATACCCAACCTTCTTCTGTCTCTTCCGCGAGACGCGCTTGTAAGTCGGAATCGCCGGGGATCTCCCTGCCCGCCTGTGTCGGCTCCGTTCTGATTCAGAGCCTTCAAGGATTTACCTGTACATTGGTATCACCTCTTTGTGCCTATAGAATATCATAAATATTTCTTTGTTTCAAGACGGAATATTAGACAATATTACCAATTCCTTGTTGTGAAAAACACAGATTTTCCTTCGACGCAGGCAGCCGCAGATTGACAAAGAGAGATCCCCCTGTTATAATTATTTTGTTCGGCGGCTGTGCAGCCGCTGTTT
The DNA here is from genome assembly GCA_002436765.1 of Clostridiales bacterium UBA6468. Taxonomy (GTDB): domain Bacteria; phylum Bacillota; class Clostridia; order Oscillospirales; family Oscillospiraceae; genus Faecousia. Next base: position 7,397 of record DJNI01000061.1, on the reverse strand, counting down.
TTCGCGGTATTTTTGCAGCCGGCAACCCCGGCTGGGTGAGCGCAAAAAAAGGAGAAACACAGATGAAATACGACTTTACTTCCATTCTGGATCGCCGGGGAAAGGACGCCATTGCCGTCGACGCAGTGGGCGCGCCCGGTTCTCCCTATCCCGCCCCCCGGGAGGGCTTCGACGTGATCCCCATGTGGGTCGCGGACATGAATTTTCCCGTGGTGCCCACCATTCAGCAGGCCATGATCCGGCGGGCGGAGCATCCGGCCTTCGGCTATTTTGACCCGCCTGCGGAATATTACGATTCCATCATCCGCTGGCAGGAGCGCCGCAACGGCGTCACCGGCCTGAAGCCGGAGCACATCGGCTACGAAAACGGGGTGCTGGGGGGCGTGATCTCCGCGCTGAACGTGCTTTGCTCCAAGGGGGACAACGTGCTGCTCCACAGCCCCACCTACATCGGCTTTACCCACTGCCTGACGAACAACGGCTACCACATTGTCCACTCTCCGCTGACAAAGGATGAGCAGGGGATCTGGCGGATGGACTTTGCCGACATGGAAAAGAAAATCGTGGAAAATCACATCCATGCCGCCATTTTCTGCTCTCCCCACAATCCCTGCGGCCGGGTCTGGGAGCGCCGGGAGATCGAGCAGGCCATGGCGCTGTACAAAAAGCACGACGTCATGGTGGTTTCCGACGAGATCTGGAGCGACATTCTTTTGGCCGGGTATCGCCACATCCCCACCCAATCCGTCAGCGAGGACGCGAAAATGCGCACCGTGGCGCTGTACGCCCCCTCCAAGACCTTCAATCTGGCGGGATTGGTGGGCAGCTACCATGTTATCTACAATTCCTGGCTCCGGGATCGCTGCGGCAAGGAAGGGTCTCTCAGCCATTACAACGCCATGAACGTCATGAGCATGCACGCCCTGCTGGGCGCTTACAGGCCCGAGGGGCACGAGTGGGTGGAGGAGCTGCGGCAGGTCATTACGGGCAATGTGGATTTTGCCTGCGATTACATTGCCCAGCACTTTAACGGCGTGGAGGTCAGCCGCCCCCAGGGAACATACATGCTGTTCCTGGACTGCGGAGAATGGCTGGCTGCTCACGGCAAGACCATGGACGAGCTGCTTGCAGCCGGATGGGACGTGGGCGTCATCTGGCAGGACGGACGGGCGTTCCAGGGTCAGACCCACGTCCGCATGAACCTCGCCCTGCCCCTGAGCCGGGTGCAGGAGGCGTTCCGGCGGCTGGATACCTATGTTTTCAACGCTTGACACGATATTCCGGGGCGATTTCCGCCCCGGAATTTTTGCCCTGAGGGGACAAGGTTCCCCACTTTACATAGATTTTACAAAGTGCCTATTGTAATTCTTGCGGTTTTGTCGTACCATCAATAGTGAGATAGAATACGTATTGGGGGAATTCAAGTGATTTACTGCGTAGAGGACGACGACAGCATCCGGGAGCTGATGCTGTATGCCCTGCGGGCGTCCGGCTTCGAGGCGGAGGGCTTCCGGGACAGCGTGGGACTGTTCGACGCACTGAGCCGCGCCCAGCCCCAGCTCATTATGCTGGATATCATGCTGCCCGGAATGGACGGCATCGAAGTTCTCAAAACGCTCCGGGGCAATCCCGCCACCGCCCGCATCCCGGTCATCATTGCCTCCGCCCGTGGGACGGAGTATGACAAGGTTGTGGGTCTTGATCTGGGGGCGGACGATTATCTGGCCAAGCCCTTCGGCATGATGGAGATGGTGTCCCGCATCCGCGCGGTTCTGCGCCGGGCTGCCCCTGCGGCCGCCCCTGGGCTGCTGCAAATGGGCAATCTGCGGATGGATGCCGCGTCCCATACGGTCTACGCCGGGGATACCCGGGTGGAGCTGACGCTGAAGGAATTTGAGCTGTTAAAGCTCTTTCTGGAGCACCCCGGCCGGGTCTTTACCCGGGATCAGCTGCTGGAGCGGATCTGGAGCACGGACTACGTAGGAGAGACCCGGACGGTGGACGTGCACATCGGCACCCTGCGCACAAAGCTGGGACAGTGCGGCGAATATATCCGTACCGTCCGGGGCGTTGGCTACCGGATGGAGGCATAGCCCATGACGAAGCGGGTTTTTCGCTCGATTTTTCTGGCGTCCCTGGCGGTGCTGCTGGCAGCGGTGGTGCTGATTCTGGGGGCACTGTATACCTACTTTTCCGACGTTCAGGCGCAGCAGCTGAGGCAGCAGACGGCGCTGATCGCCCATGCCCTGGAAACGGAAGGGGTCTCCTATTTTGACGGTCTGGACACCTCCGACTGCCGCATCACCTGGATCGCCGCCGACGGCACGGTGCTGTATGACAGCCGTTCCGATTCCGGCGGGATGGAGAACCATCTGGAACGGGAGGAGGTCAAGGCTGCGCTGGCCACCGGCTTCGGCACCAGCTTCCGCTATTCCGACACGCTGATGGAGCGTTACATCTATACGGCGAAGCGGTTAAGCGATGGTACGGTGCTCAGGCTTTCCGCGGCGCAGAACACGGTGCCCCATCTGGTGCTGGGGGTGGTGAAGCCGATCGTTCTGGTCATCGGAATCGCCGTCGCCCTGTCGGCGCTCCTTGCCGGGCAGCTGACGAAAAACATCGTCGCGCCGCTGAACGCACTGAATCTGGACGACCCCATGTCCAACCGGGAATACAGTGAGATCCAGCCCCTTCTGCGGCGGCTGGACTCCCAGCAGGTTCAGCTCCGGGCGCAGTCTCAGGAGCTGCGGCAGAAGCAGAAGGAATTCAACACCGTCACCCGCTCCTTAAGCGAGGGACTGGTGCTGATGAACAGCAGCGGCACGGTGCTGAGCATCAACCCCGCCGCCACGCGGCTGCTGGAGATCACCCCCAACTGCCTGGGAGCGGACTTTGGCGTCGCCAACCGGAACGCGGCCATTTCCGCCCTGGTGGAGAAGGCGCTCACCGGGGAAAAGGCGGAGGAAAACGTCGCCCTGACCGGTGGAGAATACCTCGCCGCCGCCAGCCCGGTCAAATCCGACGGGGCGGTCTTCGGCGTGGTGCTGCTGCTGTTTGACGTGACCCAGAAGCAGAAGGCGGAAGCCCTTCGCCGGGAGTTCACCGCCAACGTCTCCCATGAGCTGAAAACCCCGCTCCACGCCATTTCCGGCTACGCCGAGCTGATGAAGGACGGGCTGGTCCCCCCGGAGGACACCCGGCACTTTGCGGAAAAAATCTACGGTGAAGCCCAGCGCATGATCGATCTGGTGGAGGATACCCTGCGCCTGTCCCGGCTGGACGAGGGCGCGGCGGATATGCAGTGGGCGCCCATCGACCTGTACGAAACGGCAAAATCCGCCATGCAGGAGCTGACCGCCCCGGCGGAGCTGAAAAACGTCAGCATTCAGCTGGAAGGAAAGAAGACCGTGATTCAGGGGATCCCCCAGCTGGTTTCGGGAATCGTGTTCAATCTCATGGACAACGCCGTCAAGTACAATAAAGACGGCGGGCTGGTCATCGTGCGGCTCGGGGAAGAAAAGGGGCAGGCCGTCCTCACGGTGACGGACACCGGCATCGGCATCAGCCCGGAGCATCAGGAGCGGGTATTCGAGCGGTTTTACCGGGTGGACAAGAGCCACTCCAAGGAGATCGGCGGCACCGGTCTGGGGCTGTCCATCGTCAAGCATGCGGCGCTGATCCTGGGCGCGGCCATCGAGCTGGACAGCACCGTCGGCAAGGGGACGATCGTCACGGTGCGGTTCCCTGTGGAGAAAAAAGTAGAATAAATGGGAGGGGCGGCTGCTCCTCCCGTTTTTTGTCTGCTTTACGTAGATTTTACATTTTTCCGATAATGAATTTGACCTTGTTCTGATAAAATTGAAATATAAAAAGATACGAGAGGCTGGATTCTATGGATATTTTCAATATTCTGACCATGATCGGCGGGCTGTGCCTGTTCCTGTTCGGCATGAGTCTGATGGGAGACGCGCTGGAACGGCGGGCGGGTTCCTCCCTGCGGATGCTTCTGGGAAAGCTCACCACCAACCGGATGCTGGGCTTTTTAACGGGGCTGGCCGTCACGGCTGTGATTCAGTCCTCCTCCGCCACAACGGTCATGGTGGTGGGCTTCGTCAACTCCGGGCTTCTGACCCTGGGGCAGGCCATCAACGTCATCATGGGCGCGAACGTGGGCACCACCGTCACCGCCTGGATATTAAGCCTCAGCGGCATTGAAAGCGGGAACGTCTTCGTCCGGCTGCTGAAGCCCAGCTCCTTTACCCCCATTCTCGCGCTGGTGGGCATTGTGTACTACATGTTCATGAAGGACGGAAAAAAGAAGGACACCGGCGTGATCTTCCTGGGTTTCGCGACCCTGATGTTCGGCATGGAGACCATGTCCGACGCAGTCAGCGGTCTCAAAAACGTGCCGGAATTTCAGCAGATGTTTCTCATGTTCACGAACCCCGTTCTGGGCGTTCTCGTGGGCGCGGTGCTCACCGGGATCATCCAGTCCTCCTCGGCCTCCGTGGGCATTTTGCAGGCGCTGTCCTCCACCGGCTCCGTGACCTATGCCGCCGCCATCCCCATTATCATGGGTCAGAACATCGGCACCTGCGTCACCGCCATGCTGTCCAGCGTGGGCACCACCAAGAACGCCCGGCGGGCGGCGGTGGTGCATCTGATGTTCAACATCATCGGCACCATTGTGTGCCTGACCCTTTTTGTGGCGGCGGAGGCCCTGTTCTCCCCCGCCATTCTGGGGGAAAGCGCCACTTATCTTGGCATCGCCATCTGCCATACGGTGTTCAACGTCATCTGCACCGCCCTGATGCTGCCCGCCGCCGGTTTGCTTGAAAAGCTGGTGTGCAGGATCGTCCCCGACGGGAAGCAGCCGGAGGCGGTCTGCGAGCTGGACGAGCGTCTGCTGAGCACCCCATCCATCGCTTTGGAGCGCTGCCGTGCGGTTACGGACGAAATGGCGGACGTGGCGGCGGCGGCTCTGCGCAGCGCCGCCGCTGCCATCCAGAACTACAGGCCGGAGCTTGCCCAGGCCGTGCGGGAGGCGGAGAGCAAAACCGACCATTATGAGGACATTCTCGGCACCTATCTTGTCAAGCTCAGCACCCTGAAGATCAGCGAGGACGACAGCAGCGAAGCCGCCATGCTGCTCAAGGCTCTCAGCGATTTTGAGCGCATCGGCGACCATGCTCTGAACATTGTGGAGTCCGCCGAGGAGCTGAAGAGCAAGCGTCTGGTGCTGTCCGACGCCGCCCGTCACGAGCTGGACGTTCTGCTGCGAGCCGTGGAGGAGATCGTGGACATGACCTTCCAGGCCTTCCGGGACGACGATCTGGAAAAAGCCTATCAGGTAGAGCCGTTGGAACAGGTCATTGACGATCTGAAGGAGAAAATGCGCGTCCACCACATTCTGCGGATGCAGCAGGGCAGCTGCAGCATTGAATCCGGGTTTGTCTGGTCGGATCTGCTGACCGCGCTGGAACGGGTGGGCGACCATTGCTCCAACATTGCCGGGTGCGTCATCGACCTGCACCACCACAACATGAATACCCATGAGGCCATCCGCTCCGCCCGGATGGAGAACGAGAATTTTGACGACGAATACAAGTCGTATGCGTTGAAATACAGCCTGAAATAAGCGCGGAAGCGCCCGGCAGGAAGCTGATTCCTGCCGGGCGCCGTTTTATTTTTTCCATTTTTCGATCAGATTGACGATCTGACCCGTGAGCTTGGCATTATCCTTGTTGGTGTTTCCACGGCGGGTCTTGACCAGCGCGAGAAGCGCTTCCGCCGCCGCGACCATGTCCTCGTAGATCCGCTTCGCCCGCTGGGTGCCCCTGAAGACCGCCGCCCGGTCGATCTTCACGCCCTCGGTGTAGGCGGTGACCTTGCCGGTGATCAGGTCATATTCCGTGCCGCTGTAAGGCGCGTCGGCGTGGTAGCCCATGGACTTCAGTGTCCCGCAGAAGGCTTCGCAGCTGCTGTCGTCGCCGTGGTTGACAAACACCATCTTCGGCTTTTCCCGGAAGCCTGCCAGCCAGGCAAGCAGTCCCGCTTTGTCCGCGTGGCCGGAGGTGCCGTGGAGCATGGCGATCTCCGCGTTCACCGCGATGTCCTCACCAAAGAGCTTCACGGATTTTGCCCCGTTCTCCAGCTTCCAGCCGAGAGAGCCCTCCGCCTGATAGCCTACGAACAGAATGATGCTTTCCTTGCGCCACAGGTTGTGCTTCAGATGGTGGCGGATCCTGCCCGCCTCGCACATGCCGCTGGCGGAGAGAATGACCTTGGGCTGGGGGTCGGTGTTGATGAGCTTGGATTCGTCGGAGGAAACGGCCAGCTTCAGCCCGTCGAACCAGATGGGGTTGACGCCCTGTTTTAAGATGGCCTGGGTCTCCTCGTCAAAGTCCGTGGGATCGCATTGCAGGAAAATCCCCGTCGCCTCCACGGCCAGGGGGGAGTCCACGTACACGGGGAAGCGGTCGTGTCCCTTCACCAGCCCCCGCTGCTTGATCTCCCGGATGGCGTAGAGCATTTCCTGCGTCCGCCCCACGGCGAAAGCGGGAATGACCAGATTGCCGCCCCGATCCAGCGCCCGCTGAATGCAGGAGGCCAGCTCACCCACCGCGTCTCCCCGCTTCTTCGGGTGCAGCCGGTCGCCGTAGGTGGATTCGATGACCAAATATTCCGTCTCCGCCACGGGCTGGGGATCCCGGAGCAGGGGCTGATTGGTGTTGCCCACGTCGCCGCTGAACACGATCTTCCGGGTCTGCTGTCCCTCCGTCAGCCACATTTCGATGGCGGCGGAGCCCAGCAGATGGCCGATGTCCGTCATGCGGATGATGATGCCCTCCGCGGCCTGAACGGCGGCGTTATACTGACAGGGGCGCAGCAGCCGGAGGGCTGCCGCCGCGTCGTTGGTATCATATACCGGCTCCACGGCCGGTTCCCCCGCACGCTCGGCCTTGCGGGTGCGCCACTGAGCCTCCGATTCCTGAATGTGCGCCGAGTCCATGAGCATGATGCGGCAAAGATTGCAGGTGGATTCCGTGGCGTAGATCTGCCCCCGGAAACCGTCCTTGCACAGCTTGGGGAGCATACCGGAGTGGTCAATGTGGGCGTGGGTCAGGAACACCGCCTCGATGGCGTTCGCCGGGACGGGCAGCGGGACGTTCTGGAAGATGTCCTCCCCCTGCTCCATGCCGCAGTCCACCAGATAGTACCGGCCGTTTACCTCCAGCAGCGTACAGCTGCCGGTGACCTCATGGGTCGCGCCGATGAATTGAACTTTCATATCCGCACCTCCAAGATTCACGTGACGCCCCGGAAAACCGGCGCAGTTCTTCTAGGGTGTATCTGAAAACTGGCGAAATGACCAGCAGCGAGGGATTTTTGTCCTG
>DJNI01000046.1:4092-10593 GCA_002436765.1 Clostridiales bacterium UBA6468 | reverse complement strand
ACCTTCATATTGTTTCCTGACTGCCGCCGTCTTTCCGATAAAACGTCAGCAGAATCTTTCCATACTGATAATCCCGCGACCGGGTGTAGCCCGGGTAATCCCAAGGCAGCTCCTTCCCCCGCGGGCGCTCTGCTACTATTATACCACCGGAATGCAAAATGTCAATTTCGGTGATGCGATTTAAGGAATTTTCCAAAAAAACTTCCGCGTAAGGCGGGTCAAGAAAGATAATATTATATTGTTCCCGGCATCTGGAAAGATAATCCAGATAATCGCTTCGGACGACCCGGGCGTTCTCCTGAAGGCGGGTGCGTTTCAGGTTTTCCCGGATAAGCTTGCAGGCGTCCTCCCGGGCGTCCACGAACACGGCGCTTTTTGCGCCCCGGCTCAGCGCCTCGATGCCCAGCTGTCCGGTGCCGCCGAACAGGTCAAGCACCTTAGAGCCCGGAATGTCGAATTGGATAACGCTGAACAGCGCCTCCTTCACCCGGTCGGTGGTGGGGCGGGTCAGCATACCGTCGGGAGTTTTCAGCTGAACCCCCCGGGCTTTTCCTGTGATGACACGCATTATTCTTCCCCCTTTTCATGAAAATGATGATATACCGCGGCGGCGGCGTCCTTGGGGAGCAGGCGCTCCAGCTCCGGGAGGGTCGCCTGTCCGATGGCGGAGAGGGATTTGAACTGCCGCAGCAGCTCCTGCTTCCGCTTTGCCCCGATGCCGGGAATGCCGTCCAGCTCGGAATACCGCAGACGCTTGCTCCTGAGCTGGCGGTGGTAGGTGATGGCGAAGCGGTGGGTCTCCTCCTGAATCTGGCCGATAAGAGAGAAAATCGCCTGATTGTTGTCAATGCGTATTTCTTCCCCCTCCGGCGTCACCAGCGCACGGGTGCGGTGCCGGTCGTCCTTCACCATACCGAACACCGGAAAGGACAGGTTCAGCTCCTGAAGCGCGGCCACGGCCACCTTGGCGTGGGTCACGCCGCCGTCGATGAGCAGCAGGTCGGGGGCTTCGTCAAAGCCCTTGTCCCCCGCCTTGTAGTGGACAAACCGCCGGGTCACGACCTGACGCATGGATGCGTAGTCGTCCTGATCGGTCAGTCCCTCCACCTTGAAGCGCTTGTAGTCGCTTTTCTTCGGCTTTCCCTCCTGAAATACCACCATACTGGCAACGATGTCCGTGCCGGAAATGTTGGAAATATCAAAGGATTCCATCCGTTTCGGGGCGGGAATGGCCAGCATTTTTCCAAGAAGCGTCAGCGTCGCGCTGACCCGCTCTTCCCTTCCGGTGACACGCTCAGCTTCCTCAAAGGCGTTTTTGCAGGCCAGCTCCACCAGACGCAGATTGTCGCCCCGCTGGGGGACGTGGAGCTTCGGCCGCCGCCCGTACTGCTGTTCCAGCAGCTCGGCGAACAGCTCGCCGTCGTCGATGGCAAAGGGCAGCAGAACCCGCTTGGGTGCGATGCCGCGGCTGAGATAGAACTGCTTTAGCAGGCTGGAAACGGCTTCCCGCTTGTCGTCGGGTCTGGAAAACACCTCGTAGTCCTTGTCCAGCAGATTACCGCCGGAAAAATGCAGCACGGCAAAGCACGCCTTGGCCTCGGTCTCCCCGTAGCCGACCACATCGGTGTCCGCGAGAGTACCGGCTGTCACCAGCTGCTTCTGCCCCAAGTTTTCCACCGCGTTCAGGCGATCGCGAAGGCTCGCCGCCAGCTCAAATTCCAGATTGTCCGAAGCTGCGAGCATCTGCCCGCGAAGCTGCTCGGCCACCGCCTTGTAATTCCCCTTCAAAAGCTCCCGCGCCTGGAGCATGGTCTCCCGGTACTCGGCGCAGCTTTTGTTCTCCTGACACCACCCGGCACACTGGTTCATGTGATAGTTCAGGCAGGGGCGCTCCTTGCCGATGTCCCGTGGAAATTGCTTGTGGCAGCCGGGGAGCTTCAGGGTCAGCCGGATGGCCTCCATCACATCGTGGGTCACGGCTCTGCCGCCGTAGGGGCCGTAATAGTCCGCGCCGTCGTCCGCCGGTTTGCTGACCATGGTGATGACCGGATAAATGTCCTTCATGTTAAGCCTCAGGTAGGGGTAGCCCTTATCGTCCTTCAGAAGAATGTTGTATTTCGGCATATAGCGCTTGATGAGGGAGCACTCCAGCACCAGCGCCTCAAACTCGGATGCGGCGACAATGACGTCAAAATGGTGGATCTTGCTCACCATCAGCCGGGTCTTGGGGGTGTGGGACGCCGTGTCCTGAAAATACTGACTGACCCGGTTTTTCAGCTTCTTCGCCTTGCCCACGTAGATGACCTTGTCCGTCTTGTCCCGCATGATGTACACGCCGGGGGCATAGGGCAGGGACAGGGCTTTTTCTTTCAGTTCATCAAAGGTCATAGTCTTCCCCTCACCAGCGCTAAAAAGTACCGCCCCAATGCTTGGGGCATTGAGGCGGTTAAGTAGGAGTTTATCTTAATACACGTCCCTCTGAAGCAGTTCATCCAGGGCATTGACGGCGGCTTCGGCATCGGGGCCGGAGGCGCTCAGGGTCACGGTAGTACCGGTCACGACGCCCAGAGACATGATACCCAGCAAGCTTTTGGCGTTCATCCTGCGGCTGCCGGATTCCAGCCAGATGCTGCTTTCAAATTCGTTGGCCTTCTGTACGAAGTAGGTCGCCTGCCGGTTATGCAGACCGGATTCGCAACGAACCACCACTTCTTTATTGAACATTTCCATACACTCCTTTTCACCATATCCACGCGGATACGACGGGTCTAGGGTGCATCCGAAAGCTGGCGAAATGACCAGCAGCGAGGGATTTTTGTCCTGGGCGAGCCATTTTTCCGCAGGAATACTTACCGTATTTCAAGGGAAAATGGGGAAGCACAGGGCAAAAAGAGCCGCTGCTTGGGCGTTTTGGCAGTTTTCAGATACACCCTGGGTATATGATAGCTATTTTTACCGAAAATGTCAACAGTTTTTCGTTCTTTTTTCACAATACCTTAAGATAATCGAAAGAAAATCGCCCCTTCCTATTCCCAAAAGGGATGCCATTTCCTGATTCAGCGGAATTCAGCAATCGTCACACCGTCCTCGCCCTCGCCGTAGACCCCCAGGCGGAAGCTCTTGATGAACTTGTTCTTTTTCAGTGCCTGCTGGACGGCGGCACGCAGCGCGCCGGTTCCCTTGCCGTGGATGATACGCACGGTGCTTAAGTTTGCCCGCATGGCCTCGTCCAGATACCGCTCCAGAACGCAGATGGCCTCTACCGTGTCCATGCCCCTGAGATCGATCTCCGTGGGCATGGCGGTCATCTTCATCTCCCGGCCGGAGTGGGCGGGGTGGCCGCCCTTGGCCTTGTAGGGGTTTTCGTTTTCCAGAAGGTAAATTTCGTCGGGCTTCGCGGTGAGCTTCAGAATGCCCGCCTGAAGCTGATAGGTGCCGTCTTTGTTGATGGCGAGAACGCTTGCCTTGGTTCCCAGCTTCAGAAGCTCCACGGTGTCCCCCACCAGAATGCCACGGGTGGGCTTGGGGCGCTCCTTCTTGGGCTGGGAGGCGCGGAGCTTGTCCTCCACCTCGTTGAGGTTCCGGCGCAGCTCAGCCTGACGCTGGTTGATTCCGCTGACGTCAGTGCCGTCGGCCAGCTGCTTGCGCATGGCTTTCAGTTCTTCGGAAGCAATATTGGCGGCGGCACGGGCTTCGTCGATGATGTGCTGGGCTTCCCGGCGGGCGGACTCCACGGCCTTTTCCTTTTCCTTGCGGAGCTGCTCCTGGTATTCCTCGTTCTGCTGCTTGATCTTCGCCGTCTCCTGTTTCAGGCGCTCGGCCTCCTGACGGGCAAGCTCCATCTGCTGGCGCTGCTGCTCCAGCTGGGACAGCACGTCCTCAAAATCCTTGTCGGACTTGTCCACAAGGTCGTCGGCTTCCTTCAGAATTTCCTCCGAAAGCCCCAGCTTCCGGGAAATGGCAAAGGCGTTGGACTTGCCGGGAATGCCGATGAGCAGCTTGTAAGTCGGGCGAAGGGTCTCCACGTCGAACTCGCAGGAGGCGTTGATGACGCCCTTGGTGCGCATGGCGTAGAGCTTCAATTCGGCATAGTGGGTCGTCGCAACCACCCGGCTGCCCAGCTTCCGGCAGAATTCGATGATGGCGGTAGCCAGCGCCGCGCCCTCCGCCGGGTCGGTGCCTGCGCCCAGCTCGTCGAACAGCACCAGCGTCCGGTCGTCGCACTGGGCGACCACGTCCACGATGGTGCGCATATGGCTGGAAAAGGTGGACAGGCTCTGAGCAATGGACTGCTCGTCGCCGATGTCCGCGAGAATGGCATCGAAGGTGGACAGCACGCTTCCGTCCCCGGCGGGGACGTGCAGGCCGCACTCCGCCATCAGCGTCAGAAGACCCACGGTTTTCAGGGTGACGGTCTTGCCGCCGGTGTTGGGGCCGGTGATGATCATGGTGTCAAAATCCGTACCAAGCCGCAGAGAGATCGGCACCACGGTTTTGGGGTCGATGAGCGGATGCCGGGCGTTTCGCAGCTCCACCCTGCCCTGATCGTTCATGATGGGCGCCCATGCACGCATCCGGTAGGCGAGCTTGGCCTTGGCGAAGATCACATCCAGCTGCACCAGCATCCGGTAGTCTAAGTCAATGGCCTCCCGGTAGGCGGCGGCTTCGCTGGACAGCTCCGCCAGAATCCGCTCGATTTCCTTCTTTTCCTTCAATTCCAGCTCCCGCAGAGCATTGTTGGCGTTGACGGCGGACATGGGCTCCACAAAGTATGTAGAACCTGTGGCGGACACGTCATGCACCAGTCCGGGAACATCGTTTTTGCATTCGCTTTTCACCGGAACCACGTACCGTCCCTGCCGGATGGTGATGATCGGCTCCCGCAGAAATTTGGAATAGGCCGGGGAGGAAATGACTTTTTGCAGGCTGTCCCGGATTTTCCCCGCCTGAATGCGCTTATGGCGGCGGATGTCGGACAGCTCCGGGGAGGCGTTGTCCGCGATTTCTTCCTCGGAAAGAATCGCGCCGAAAATTTTGTCTTCCAGATACTTGTTGGGGCTGAGCGCCTGAAACAGGGCGTCCAACACCGTCGCCTTGTCGTCCTCGGCGACGTAGCCCTTGATGTTTCTGGCGCAGCGGAGGATGCCCGCAATGCGCAGCAGCTCCACGCTCTGTAAGCTGCCGCCCCGGTCTGCCCGCTCCAGAGACGCGGAACAGTCGGTCACGTCCCCGAAAACGGGGTTGCCCTTCCGGGTACACAGGTCGGAGGCCGCAGTGGTCTGATTCAGCATCAGCTCCACTTCCTCCAAGTCCGAAGAAGGCCGCAGCGACAGGCAGGCTTCCTTGCCGCCCTCGCTGCCGGCACATTCGGCAAGAAGCTGCAAGACCTGGTCAAGCTCCAGTTTTCCCAGGGATTTTTCGTATAATTCTGACATGATAATCTCCTATATAAGTAACGATTTGTAGAAATCCAGTGTAGAAAAGCCCCGTTCCAGCTGGGTGGCGAGGTACGCTTCCGTCACCTCGGAAAGCTGCTGCAAGGTATCCTCCCCCGCCTGAAAGGAAAACAGCTTTTTGCTGTCACAGTAGCAGATGTAGCGCATGGCTTCCAGCACGGAGGGCGGCACCGGCATCCGGATACCGTTTGACTCGGGACTGCGGCAATTCCGGCATTCCAGCATACCCGCCGACAGGTCGAACCGCTCCGGCGTCGGGCTGCCGCAGACATGGCAGCCGGTGAGATCGGGGGTATAGCCGGACAGGCAGGCGGCGCGCAGCTCGAACACGGCCTTGACCTGACTTTCCGGAAGATCGAGCTTGGAAAGGGCGTACAGACAGTTAAGGAGCAAGGATTGCAGTTCCGGGTTTGGCATATCCTCCTGAGAAAGGACCTCCGAAACCTGGGCAAAATATGTCCCCAGTGACAGCTTGGTCAAGTCCCGGCGCAGGGGCGTAAACAGCTCGATGGACTGGGCTTCGTTGATGGTGTACTGTCCCCGGTATTCAAACAGCGTGAACTCCCCGTAGGCAAGCAGCTGGCACGGGGCGATCAGCGGACTGTTTTTCCGCCGCAATCCCCGCGCTTTCACGGTCAGTCTGCCATGGCGGCGGGTCAGCACGGTCAGCAAGGCGTCCTTGTCATTGTAGTCCGTAACTCTCAGGACGATGCCCTGAATCGTCAAATACATGGGTTTCCTCCGATTTGTGCTTGCAATACATGAGGTACATTTCCGGTGCGCCGGTCTCCAGAAACAGCTGCCAGTAATCCAAAGCGTTCATAGACATCCCTCCTGAAAGTAGGGTTTGCCACACCGCTGAAAATTACCACTGGAAATTATTCGCTGTAGCCGAAATTGCGCACCAGAAAATCACTGTCCCGCCAGTTTTCCTTCACCTTGACCCAGGTGGTCAGGAATACCTTGGTACCCATGAATTTCTCGCAGTCCGCCCGGGCCATGGAAGAGATTTTTTTCAGCATGGCGCCGTTTTTGCCGATGATGA
>DJNI01000046.1:0-4056 GCA_002436765.1 Clostridiales bacterium UBA6468 | reverse complement strand
CCCTTGTGGCTGGCCTTTTCACAGTAAATGGTGGCGTCAATGTCGATGATGCCGTTATCCCGCTCGGAAAATTTCGTGATCTCCACGGCGGTTCCGTGGGGAACCTCCCGGTCGAGGCACCACAGCAGCTTTTCCCGGATGATCTCCGCCATCACCTGCCGCTCCGGCTGGTCGGTGGTCACGTCCTCCGGGAACAGGAAGGGGCTTTCCACGGCGTATTTGCCGCAGGTTTCCAGCAAATCCTCCACCCCGTCGCCGGTTTTGGCGGAGATGGGGATGATGGCGTCAAAGGCCGCCGCCTGAGAATAAACGGCGATGACCTCCAGAAGGGCGTCCTTTTCCACGGTGTCGATCTTGTTGATGGCGAGAATGGCAGGGCAATGGCTGCTCTTGATCTTGTCGATCAACCCTTCCTCCTGGGGACCGATGGACGCGATCGGCTCCACCACAAGGATGGTCAAATCCACGTCGGAAATGGATTCCCGGGCAACATTTACCATATAATCCCCCAGCTTTGTCCTTGCCCGGTGGTAGCCGGGGGTATCCACGAATACAAACTGGGTGTCCCCTCTCGTCACGATGCCGCAGATGCGGTTACGGGTGGTCTGGGGCTTGTTGGATACAATGGCGATCTTCTCGCCGACGAGATAGTTGGTCAGGGTGGACTTGCCCACGTTTGGGCGTCCGGCAATGGTGATCATAGCGGATTTTGTTTTCATTTTCTATTCTCCTCAGTCCCGGCTCATTTTGGGAATGGACGCGGCAATGGCTTCCTCTCTGCCGCGCATTTTTTTCTTTTCCTCGCCCTCGTCCAGATGGTCGTAGCCCAGCAGATGGAGCATGGAGTGGATGGTGAGATACCCCACCTCCCGGCGGGTGGAATGGCCGAACTCCTTGGCCTGGGCAATCGCCCGCTCCAGAGAAATGCACATATCCCCCAGCGGCACCAGCCCGGTCTCCGGATCCTGGAAGTCCGTCCAGTCCGTGGGCGGCTCCCCGGCGATGAGCTGGAACATAGGGAAGCTCAGCACGTCCGTGGGCTTGTCCATGTGGCGGCTCTCCCGGTTGATCACCCGAATGCCCGCATCATCCGTCACAAGGACGTTGATCTCGCAGGGCACCTCGATGCCCTCCGCGTCCAGCACCGCATTGATGCAGGTGCGGATGATGCTTTTGACGGTGAATTTTTGCAGGCTCAGCTGCTCGAATACAATGTTGATTTTATGTCTCATGTCAATTCTTCCTCTGATGGTAACGACTCTGAATCTGACGGGTCGGTTTTCTGACTTCCTTTTTCTGAGCAGAGCGCTCGTAGGCGCTGATGATCTCCTGCACCAGCGCGTGGCGCACCACGTCTGCGGCGGTCAGGCGGCAGATGGCAATGTCCTTCACCCCGTCCAGTACCCGTACGGCGTCCTTCAGACCGGAAACCTTGTCGTCCGGCAAATCGATCTGGGTCACGTCGCCGGTGATGACGATTTTCGAGCCGAAGCCAAGACGGGTCAGGAACATTTTCATCTGCTCCCGGGTGGTGTTCTGGGCTTCGTCCAGAATGATGAAGCTGTCGTCCAGGGTGCGGCCACGCATATAGGCCAGCGGCGCGACCTCGATGGAGCCGCGCTCCTGATATTTCTGGAAGGTCTCCGCCCCCAGCATATCATACAGCGCGTCATACAGCGGCCTGAGATAGGGGTCTACCTTATTCTGCAAATCGCCGGGCAGAAAGCCCAGCCGCTCCCCTGCTTCCACAGCCGGACGGGTCAGGATAATGCGGTTCACCGTGCGCTCCCGGAAGGCGGCCACGGCGGCAGCAACCGCCAGATAGGTCTT
Source organism: Clostridiales bacterium UBA6468 (assembly GCA_002436765.1). Lineage (GTDB taxonomy): Bacteria > Bacillota > Clostridia > Oscillospirales > Oscillospiraceae > Faecousia. The sequence continues at coordinate 2,226 of DJNI01000046.1, read as the reverse complement.
GCCGGTACCCGCGGGGCCGACGCCGATGGTGACGGTGTTCTTCATGATGGCCTTCATGTAGTTCTGCTGACCTACGGTCTTGGCCTTGATGGGCTTTCCCTTGGCGGTGATGCACACCACATCCTTCGCCATCTGCGCTACCTGGGCGTCGTTGCCCTCGTTGACCAGGGTAATGAGGTAGCGTACCCGCTGCTCGTCGATGGTCTCGCCCTTGGCGGCCAGGGACAGCAGCCCCTCCAGCGTGCGCACGGCCTTATCCGCCATTTCCTCGTCCCCGGAGACCCGGAGGTCTGTCCCCCGGTTCACCACCCGGACGTTCAGGGCTTCCTCGATCCGTTTGATATTTTCGTCAAAAGAGCCAAACACCGTGATCAGGTCTTCCACCCGTTCGGCGTTGACGATTCGTTCAACCACTTTTCCCATTTGTATCTCCAATCTGTTCTTTGCGGACCCGGCCGATCATTTCCACGCAGGCGTATGTCCCTTCCAGAAGGTACTTATCCTCCGACTGCGTGACCGATTCCTTCCGGCTTATGATCCGTCCGGCCACCATCTGCCGGGTCAGGGCGCTCTGGGCGAACCGGGAAAGCGCCGCTTCCGCCACCTCCGGCTCCAGAGCCATCATTTCCCCATCGTAGAAAGTATATTCCTCCACCCACAGCGCAACCGGCAGGTGAAAGCCCCCCGGCAGGGTCAGTTCATATCGCCTATCCATTCTATCACAACTGCCCTGCAAAATTCCACTGTCTTTCCATAAATTTATGCGTTTTTTTCCGATAATGAGGCTGTATTTTCGCCTGATGGCGGTCTGCTCCCCCCGAACCGTCCAATTTATCGGGGTCACGGCGGCAAAATCCCGGCTTGTCTGGGCGTAAATCTCCCCCTCCGCCCTCGTCGCCTGAATACAGATGCCGCAGTCGGTGTACCCGGAGATCAGCACCTGCCCCGCCTTCACCGACTGCCCCACCCGGCACAGAAAATTGCCCCGGGTCACCGTGGCGGAGACGATGAAACCGTCCCGGGAGGCCACGATACTGCTCACCGCCGAATCCTGCTCCGTCACCTCCGGGTCTGTCCGCTCCCGCACGGAGACGGTGGCCACACATCCGGAGGTGTTCACCCCTGCCCATTGCAGCTGGGGAAGCGCTGAAAGCAGGGCATTTTTCATTTTCTCGCTCCGCACCGCCCGCCGGGAAGCGCCGAAGCGGATGCCGCTTTCCCCCGCAGCCTCCAGAATAAGCCGGGCTGGCGTGGTCACGTTGCCCTCCACCCGCACGAAAAAGATGCGGGTGGGAAGATAGAATGCCGCCGCCAGAAACACCGCCAGCCCGACCAGCAGCATAGGCCGCGCCAGAAGCCGTTTCAGCGTCCAGTAAGCGCCCATCCGGCGGCGCAGACGCAGCGTCTCTCCCCGCTTTTCGCTGAGGGCTTCCAGCGTCCGGTAATCCCGCCTGCGCACCCGGAACCGGGCGGTCAGGTCGCCGACTTGCACCACGTCATAAAGCGGGATGCCCCGGGCATTGGCCGCTTCCAGCGCCGCCCCCGGTTCCGCACTGGTCAGCTCCACCTCCACCATCCCGTCCAAGGATTTCCAGATATCCATGTTACCCCCTCCGGATCAGCGTTACCGCGTCGATTTTCCCGGAAATGATCAGCTGCTCTCTCGTCATGCGGATCAGCTCCAGGTTGCAGCCGCAGACGCAGACCAGACCGTATTTCACCTTGACCCCGATTTTCTCCCGGCTGTATTCCTTGACGCCGAAGTGGTTTTCGATCAGCACCCGCCGGTCGCCGGCGATCTCCACAATGGGCTGCCCCGGCAGCGGCTCTGCGGAAAGGTCAGCCCCGTCCGCCAGCCGCTGCAAAATCATTCGTCCCTTCCCCATGAAACCAGCCCCCTTGGGAAAAGCATATGAATGGACGGACTCCGATTTGCATAGATTCTTCCGAGGTGAGGTCTGGTGAAACGGAGAAATTTCTGGACGGGAATTTGTGTGAGTTTTGGAATGCTGGCGCTGATTCTGGACGGAAAAACGGCGATCGAAGGAGCGCGTCAGGGCATCGAGCTATGCCTGCGGACGGTGATTCCGTCCTTGTTTCCCTTCTTTGTGCTGTCCATTCTGCTGACAAGCTCCCTGCTTGGCAGCTCTTTGGCGGTTCTGCGGCCATTGGGGCGGCTGTTCGGAATGCCGGAGGGGGCGGAATCCCTGCTGATCCCGGCGCTTC
>DJNI01000051.1:2640-14949 GCA_002436765.1 Clostridiales bacterium UBA6468 | reverse complement strand
ACATACAGTATTCCGCCGCTTTCGGTACTTCGATTGGACGAAAAAGCCCTCGCTCACAGCTCTTACCAATTGAATCAGAGGTTCCCTAAAATTGAATATGCCTTCTTCTCCTTGCGGGAGGAAGGCATATTCTTTGCCGCTTCCTATGTCTAAGGACAGGGGATTCTTGGAGCACCGACCGTAACTGAACTACGTTCTCTACTCTTTACGAGTGGAGGACGTTTTTTTTCAATCAAGACATGATGTGCAGCGAGAACCTTGCGACATGATTACTTTTGTATGCTTTCAATAAAACACCAGGCGTATTTTCTATACAGCAATAGTTACAAACAAGTAACAGAGTGTTGACAAAAATGTATTATAATCTATATTATTGATTGTAACCTAAACAAGCGCAAATTGAATAAAAAGAGGTGGCCTTTTGGTAATGTACATGCACAATGAAACAGAAGCCGAACAGCTCATGGCTCTACCGGATGATGTGTTTACAATAGCCTGTCTTTTGGCATTAACGAGCCTCAGAAAGAGTGAGATATTGGGGTTGGACTGGAATAATATCGACTTGAAGGCCCGTATCATATCAGTTGAGGGGGCTGCCGTTCTGGATGAGGACAACGTGCTTGTAAGGAAAACAAGCAATAAGAATAGATCTTCTCGCCGAAAAGTGCCGATTATCGATCAGCTCTATGCTGCGTTGCAGGCGGTAGAACCAAGGACCGGGCGGGTCGTGAAGATAGGACCTTCAAACCTCTGCAAAAAGATAAATAAGATCTGCCGGGAGCATGGTCTTCCGGAGACGGCGGTGCATGGCTTGCGCAGGAGCTTCGCTACGCTTGCCTATCACCTGAAATGGAGCGAGGAAATGACAATGAGGGTCGGCGGATGGAACGACATCTTGACAATGCGTAAAATCTATACAAAAATTTCTGAACGGGATGTCGTTGCTCAGTCAGAAGTATTTTTGGCCTATTTTTCTACGATCTCGTCACAGAAAACGTAATATTTTCGATTGACAGAAGCAGATCAAGTAAGATATAATATCGTTAGTCAACAAAAAACACAAAGAACTGGGAGGAGCGGAGAGATGCGCAATTCGGAATTTCCGACACCATTGGACATAACGGCGCAGAATGGGCCAAGAATAACGATTACCAAAAAACGAGGGAATCCTATCGTAAATCGAGATGACGTACTTCGTGATATGGTATATAAAAAATGCTATTTGGATTTGTCCGACGAAGAATACGCCGCTTTGGCGATAACAAAGAAAAAGCGCAGAGAGATTGACGCACAGAGAGAACGAGTTTTAGCCTTTGAAGATGAGAAAAAGTATAGCTCAAGGGAAAGAGACGCTAAGAATCGTCCTGTCCTTTTGCGCATGACCTATGATGACCTTGTGAAGTATCTTGCATGTGTCGATTTGACGATCAAGGACTACTATGTTGCTGTTTTGGACGGAAGCGCGAAAGAAAAGCGTGCGTTGCTATCCTGGCAGGACGGCGTTATCTCGAACATGGCGGAACTGCTGGACGGTCTGACAGAAACACAGCGGCTGGAAGTAGTCGAACTGATAAAAAGCTCAGTTTCTCCATATAAAAGAAATATAAATCTGAAAGAATATAAGGCTATGCCAGGTGCAAGACTGTTTCATCATTTGGAGATCCAGGTACTGGATCAAGAGGACGTTCGTGCCGGGTTTGAGCCGGAGGGTACACTGTATGGAGATACGGAACGGCGACTTTCTTCAATGCGGGTGGCGGATCTGAATCGCAATCTTGTAGATATAACCGTCTTGCCGTTCCTGGCAAAAAAGTATGGTGTATCTCTGCATTTCCTTTTAGGGTTTGATGAATCTGTGCCGGTGATTGCAAAGTACGGTCTAACAGAAAAAGCCATGGACTATTTCTGCCTGATGAAGAAAGACGAACAGGAAGCACTGTACCACGCATTGTCCAAGTTCTATTTCGGTGTGTAGGAGAGCGATCAGATGGTAATAGCGAAGGATAAATTGAAAGAACGGGTAGAAGGTAAGCAGCGGCTTGCGAATTACCTTGAACATATCGACATCAAGCTGGATGAGCATCTGAAGCCAACAGAGCCATTTATTGACCTGGACAAAATGATACGGGAACTGCCAAACGCAGCCATCCGATTCGCTGCGGGTTCTGAATTGCCAACGCAAAAGCAAATTGAGGAATACGGTTTGGATCCGGATCGGATGCCTGAGTATCAGGTGTGTTACTGGAAAGCGGCTTTGTATTTGGCAAAGCTCTACCGCGCTGAAGCGATCACCTATAACATCAGCCAGATTGCAGATATGTGTGGGGTAAGCAAGTCTGCAATAGGCAGAATTTTTGCCGGTGACAGACCGTTCGTATGCTCATACCCGGTAATTGAGGTAATTGCCCACGATGTTGCAAATGTATCCTGCCACGAGCTTATGTTCGGGCAGCCTGCCGCCGTCAAGGTTCCGTCTCGATATGCGGCGATGATCCCTGGGTTGGAAAAGCTGTCCGAAAGTGAGATCCGCGAGCTAATTGACAGTGGATGGCGGTATTCCAATCATGTCAACAAGGAAGATCGGACAAGCATTAAGCGTAACGTGCCAAACAGCGGGAAAGATTCCGCCAAGCTCGAAGAAGTCGAAAACAGGGAGCTGTGTGCGGAGATTTTCAGAGAACGCATGATCGACTACTTTGATGAAGACGATATCTCTATGGTCCATATTTTTGATAAAGATGTTGCTATTCGCCCCGCTGTCAGGATCCGACGAATCGTATGCCTGCAAGAGGACACCATTCTCCGTCTCGCCAATCTCATGACGCTGACTGTGGAGAGCTACGCACGAGAAAAAACGGACCTGGAACGGCTTGAAAAGACAAGAGAGGCCATGGAACAGAGCGGCGAGCATCTTCCCTTAAAGGAACAGAGAAGGTATTTTTATGCGCTGGATTATTTCTGCGCAAACGACTGCCTGCGATACTGCGATGCGTTTTACGTGAAAAATGGGGAAAAGATAACGATCACAGATAAGAATATTAAGACTGTGATGCGTATCCTGATGATGATCCGGCGTAAGTCTGTTGGTCCATACGTCGATAAGATCTACAGCATGATTCTTGGAAAGATGCTTACAAAGTGATACGAAAAGCAGCGCCCCTCTTAAGAGCGTTGACATAGAAAAACAGGCAGAAACCCGGTAAAATCAAGGCTATGCCCTGGATTTTGGATGCCATTTGCGTAACCGCCTCCTCGCAGCCATGACAGAATCAAACAGCCGATAGAGTTTTTGGGGCAGGAGGGGCTTATAAAAATCTTGCCATCGCCATTGTGGACGAAGAACACAAGTTTGGCGTGGCCCAGCGGGCCGGGATTGTTGCCAAAACAGACCGGGGAATTCACAAGGGCTCTATGAGCGCCACCCCGATTCCAAGAAGTTTGGCTCAGGTCATTTATGGCGATGTGCGACAATCAGAACGCTCAGAACTGGAGCGAAGTTGCGAGCCGCTACAAGCAGATACCACTAGTGTGTGATGTGTGCGGTGCAGATCTGTTTGTCGAAAAGAGGTACATTCTCAACGATGTGCTGCTGTGTCGTTCCTGTTTCCTGAAAGAATGCGAAAAGGCATCCCACGCACGGCATTAAGAAAGAATGATCCGAACCCGTTCTTTGTGAAAGATGGGTTCGGATCGTTTTCTGTTAGTATTGGATACTATTTGAAGGACACTGTGCTTTCCGGGGTGTCGTAGTAGGCGTAATACACCGTATCTCCTTCGGACAGTCCGGTGAGAATTTGCACGTAATCCGCGTCCGCTGCGCCGATGGTGACCGGGACGGGGCTTCCCAGGACTGCGTTTTTCTCGTCGTAGCTGGTGTAGAGGACGGCCTCGCCGTTTTCTTCTCCCAGAGCGGCGGCGGGGACGCACAGAAGATTTTCCCCGCTGTCCAGCCGGATGAAGGCGGACGCGGTCATGCCCGGGAGCATGTCGCCGCTTTTTTCCAGCGTCAGCTCCACGGTGAATTTGCTGCTGCCGCCGTTGTTTGTGCCGCTGTTGGAGATCTGGGAAACCGTGGCGGAGAAGCGCTCTCCTGCCAGAGCGTCTATGGTGACGGCCGCGGACTGGCCAATGCGGATTTTGGAGATGTCCAGCTCATCCACGGTCACGTCCAGGGTCATGTGTTCCTGAGAGGTGACGGAGGCGACCGTCAGCTTGTCAAGAGAATACGTTTCGAAGGTCTGGGTCTGCCCCATCCCGCCGGAGGACATGCCGCCGCCGATCGAAATTCCGCCGGAGGGCATATCCCCGGAAGGAAACTCCCCGGAGGGAAGATCGCCGGAGGGGGCGCCGGGCTGACCCGATTCGGTGACGGTGAGCGAAAATACCTTTTCCGCATTGCCGCCGTCGCATTCAAAACAGACGGTGACCTCGAAGGTTCCCGCGACGGTCGGCGTGCCGTAAATCACGCCGGTTTTGGCGTCCAGCGTCAGACCGTCGGGCAAGCCCTCTGCCGACCATGTGCCGCTGAGGGTGTCAGTGCCGTTGCTTGCCTGGAGTGCGGAGATGTAGTTCTGACCCACAACGCCGGGGTTCAGCATTTCGGTGATAATGCTGACTTCTTCCGGCGCGGGGGCGTCCCCACCGCCGGGTTCCTCTCCACCGGGATCATCCCCGCCGCCGGGTTCTTCTCCGCCGGGTTCCTCTTCTCCGCCGGACTCTTCTCCGGCGGCGGGATCCTCTACGTCGGACAAAAGACGGACGGTCAGTTCCCCGTCGGTGCCGGAAGCCTGCGCCGTGCCGCCAAGCAGCACGAACCAGTACACATTGTCCTCATCGCCCACGGCCAGCAGGACGTCTCCGGCCTTTGCCGTCCCGGCGGCTTGCAGAAGCCCCTCCGAGGTCTGGATGTATACCGTCTGATCGCCGCTAAAGTGCCAGGATTCCGTCATGCCGGAGATGTCGGCGGCCACGCCGGAAAGCCCGGTCAGATCGGAGACGGTCTGCCCATCGGGATTCACCAGAAGCTCCATCCCATCATCCGAAACGGAAGTCACTTTCGCGGTGTGCGCTGTAAATCCTTCCTCCGTATCCCCCGCGAAGAAGGACAGCAGCTTGGCAGCCCACCCCTTTTCCGTGGCCGACAGAAGGAACGCGCCGTCCGTATCCACCCCCGTAACAATGCCGTCGCAGGGGGCGGTGACGGTCTGCGTCTGATACATGGTGAACAGCTCCTGCATCAACGCCTCGTATTCATGCCGCTGGTCGATGAGCTGCTGATATTCGGCGGAGATGCCCGGGTCATCCAGCTTGAGAAGGGTCTGCCCGACATACACGGTATCCCCTTCCTCTACCAGAATGTCGGAAACCGTCCCGGAATAGGCGGTGGCGTTCCAGGGGCTGTAGATGTACAGTTCCCCGATTCCGAGGTTCCGGCCGTCCTCCGTTTGGACGGTCACCTCTGCCCCCACGGCGTAATCGTCATCGTCAAAGGTGACGGTGAGAACGCCGCTTAAGTTGGATTTGACCCGCCCGTCCACCGGCTCGCCGTCGCCCACCGTAACGGAAACGGTATCCCCCGGATTCAGGTCGGTGTCCGCTTCCAGCTGCACCGCCATGATATCATCCAGGGAGAGTACCGCCAGCGCGCCGTGCGCCAGCATGACGTCCGCGGCAGACTCGCCCTCTTTTGCGTAAACAACCTTCACCGTTCCGGCGGCCAGGGCTTTCACGGTATCGGGGGCGGTGTCACTGGAAGTATCGGCGATCTCCTCCGACAGATAGTCCAGCGTCTCCTGTACGCCGGTGATGGCGGTCATCACGCTGACCCTGTCCACGGTGGCGACGGGGTCGCCTTCGGAGACGGTGTCCCCGTTGCCTACCAGGTATTCCTTCAGCTTCACTTCCTCGGGGATCCGGATGCTGACGGAGGCTTCGCTGGCCAGCTGACCGCCGCCGACGATCTCCATGTCCACGTCCCGGTATTCCGCCGTCGCGGACAGAATGCTTGCCTGAACGCCGGAATCCGCGCCATTGCCGGATGCCAGCATGGGCAGCACCGCCAGCAGAACCACGACCCCCGCCGCGGCCACCCCGGCAAAAATGCGTCTGCGCTGCTTTTTCTGAACCTTATCCATTGCGTTATCCTCCATAGTGCAGTGCGTCGATGGGCTTCATCTTCGCCGCCTTGTTCGCGGGGTACAGGCCGAACACAATGCCGATCAGGAAACAGAACCCCACCGCCACCAGCACAACGGTCATGTTCAGATGGAAGGTCATGTCCAGACTGACCACAACAGTGTTGACGATCTGCAAAACCGCCCAGCTGAGAAAAATGCCAAGGCAGCAGCCCATCATGCAGAGGACGACCGCCTCCATCAGAAACTGGGACAAAATCACGCCTCTGCTTGCGCCGATGGCCTTGCGGATGCCGATCTCCCGGGTACGCTCCGTGACCGTGACCATCATGATGTTCATAATGCCGATGCCGCCCACCACCAGAGAGATCGCCGCGATGCCCCCCAGCATGACCGTCAGCATGGATGTGACGGAACTCATGGTGCTTTCCAGCGCGTCCTGATTGGAAACGGTGAAGGCGTCGTCATCCTGATCGAAGCGCTCCATCAGAAGCCGGGTCATGGTGTTTTCCGCGTCCTCCATCGTCCCGTTTTCCGGGGCGCTGACATAGAAAGTGGTAATTTCGGAGACTACGGAGGAAGACAGGCGGATTAACGAATTGTAAGAGACGTAGGCCACCAGGCTCCCGGAGGAAAACACGCTGGTCAGGTTATTCTCATCGTCCTGCAATACGCCCACAATGGTGTATTTGACGTTGTTCAGGGAAATGGCCTGCCCGACGCAGTCCGTATACCCGATCAGCTCCTCCGCCGCGGTCTCGTTGATGACGCAGGCGTAGGTGTTGTTTTCCATGTCCGATTGCTTCAGCCAGCGCCCCATGGAGAGCTGAAGCCCCTGAATGTCGTAGTAATCCACCGTGGTTCCGTAGACGGTGAAGCTGCCGCTTTCCCCGTTGGCGCTGCCGGTGAGGGTATCGCTGGCGTAGGGCGCAACCAGCCCCAGGCTGGGTTCCGACTCCGACCACTGCTGCAATGTGTCCATGGTGATGGGAGACCCCTTGTCATCCGAGACGGTGACGGTCAGAAGATTGCTGCCCAGGCTGGATATGGTGTCCGTAACGGAGGATGTCGCACCGTTCACCAAACTGACCAGCACCACCAGCGCCATAACGCCGATGATGATGCCCAGCATGGTCAACATTGCCCGCATTTTGTTGGAGCCGATGGAGCGAAGCGCCATTTTGAATGACAGCATTACAGTTTCACCTCCGATATCCGTCCGTCCAGGATGTGGATGGAGCGCTGCGCCTGTCTGGCAATGCCGTTATCGTGGGTAATGAGGACGATGGTATTGCCCTGAGCGTGCAGCTCGTGGAAAATGTCGATGATCTCCCGGCCGGTTCTGGAATCCAGCGCGCCGGTGGGTTCGTCCGCCAGGATGAGCTTGGGTCGGGTGACGATGGCGCGGGCAATGGATACCCGCTGCTGCTGGCCGCCGGAAAGCTCCGTGGGCAGGTGCTTGGCTCTTTCAAACATATTCACCCGCTCCAGCGCTTCCCTGACCCGTTCCGCCCGCTCCTTTTTGGGGACTTTCTGATAAATGAGGGGCAGCTCCACGTTTTCCTCCGCCGTCAGCTTCGGGATCAGGTTGTACTGCTGGAAGACAAATCCGATTTTTTCGTTGCGGATCTTGGCCAGCTGGTTTTCGGAATAGCTTTCAATGGGCAGGCCGTCCAGCAGGTATTCCCCCGCGTCCGCCGTGTCCAGGCAGCCGATGATGTTCATGAGCGTGGACTTTCCGCTGCCGGAGGGGCCGATGATGCTGACGAATTCCCCCGGGCTGACGTGTAGGGTGGCGTGATCCAAGGCGCGGACACGCTCGTCGCCCACAAGATAATACTTGCACAGATCTTTGATGTCGATCATAGCCGTCTCCTTATCCCCGGCCGCCGGGCATTCCGCCGCCGGACGGCATACCACCGCCGCCGGGCGCTCCGCCGCCGGAGGGCATCCCGCCGCCGGAATTACCGGGCATATCGCCGCCGAAGTCGCCGCCGGGCATTCCGCCGAAGCCCATGCCCCCAAAGTCGAAGGTCTGGGACTCCGTGTAATACACCACGTCGCCCTCGCTTAAGCCGGACTTGATCTCCACGTAGTTGCTGTTGCTGAGTCCCGGCACCACGTCCACCTTGCCGCCGTATTCCTGGGTGTCTTCATCGTAGCTGGTGTAGACATAGTAGCCGGAGCTGGTTTGGTGCAGGGCGTCTACGGGAATCAGAATGGCGTTGTCCACGCCCTCGATGCGCACGTCCACGCTGGCGGTCATGCCGGGGAGCATCCCGCTTACTTTATCCAGGGTGACGACCGCCGTGTAGTCGCCGGAGGCGCTGGTTTTGTCGATCTCCGTCACCGTGCCGGACAGGGCTTCGTCGCTGACGGAGCTGACGGTGACGTCCGCTTCCTGCCCCAGCTCCAGAGCGAGGATATCGGCTTCATCCACGCTGATGGTCACGGACATGCTGACGTCCGGGGAGAGCACCACAATGTCGGTGATCTCTTCTTCCGCGTCCTCGTCGTCCAGATCGGCCACGGAGTACACGCTGCCGGAAATGGGAGCGGTCAGGCCGTTGCTTCGCTGGATCTGCAGCAGCTCCAGAAGGGTTTCTTCCTTTTCGCTCCGCTCCCGCAGCAGCGCGTCATAGCTTGCGCTGGTGGAGGTGTCCTTCAGGGTGAACAGGGTGGTGGAGGCATAGACCTTCTGATTCAGCGCGGCGTCCACGGTGCTGATGGTGCCGGCGTAGCCCGTGACGGTGAGAGAATCGTGGATGTACAGTGTGCCGCTTCCCAGCTCCGCGCCGGATCCCGACTTTACCGTCACGGCTTCGCCGTTTTCAGGGCCGTCGTCCGTTACCAGAACGGTAGCGGTGCCGCCCACGGTTTTCTCCACGGTGCCATCGATTTCCTCGCCGTCGGAAAGAACCACCGTCACCCCGTCGCCTTCGTTCAAGGCGTCGGTTTCGATATCCACGGCCATGTAGCCGTCCAGAGAAATCTCCGCCAGACCGCCATGCTCCACCATAACGTCCTCCACAAGAGCGCCCTTCTCGGCGTAGATGGCCTTTACCCGCCCCGGAACGCCTGCGGATACGTAGCTGCCGACGGTATCCCCGTCGGCGTCGGCGATCTGGTCATCCAAGTCTTCAATCTCCTCCTGCAGGTCGGACATGGCGGTTCTGACGCTTGCCATGTCCACGGTGGCCAGCAGGTCGCCTTCAGAAACCGTGTCCCCGAATTCCACCAGAATTTCCGTCACCTCCACGCCGGAGGGAACGGAGACGGTCTCGGTGTCCACATTCGCCAGCGTGCCGGAGCCGGATACCACGGTGCTGATGGTTCCCCGTTCCGCCGCCGCGCTCAGCACCTCCTGAGAGGAAGAGGCGAACTGCTTCCTTACCTGCCGCTGGAGAATGCTGACGCCGACGATCAGACCCACGACCAGCACGGCGACAATAATGAGGACAGTGCGGATGATCTTCCGCTTTCTGGCCTTCCTGCTTTTGCCCAGCGCTTCAAACAGCGCCTCGTCCCCATTCGGCGGGACGGCCGTGGGGGCGCCGGTTTCCTTCTTTGACTTACCAAACATAATGGCTCCTTCCCGGCGGCAAGCCCCTTATGTTAGAGAATACCGCCTGTTCAAGTTCACGCTTATTGTAAATAATGAAGCTGAAACGTTCCTTAAAAATGATGGAATTCACAGAAAATTCATAAAATATGTGGGAGTTTATGAGGATACCGCAAGTTCTGCCGGTACATTCGCCACCGAATGCTATTGCGTGCGGATAAACTACTTGCGCGCAGTTCATCAGGCGAACCGCGCGCAAGACGAGTATATGGCAGCGGTCACTGCCGCAGAAAACGGGAGCCGCCGGCATGGCAGCTCCCGTCAACCATGTATATTTCCTTTACCTGCCGTCCCCAAAGCCGATTTTCATGATCTGCATTTTCATCATTCCGTTGCCGACTTTGGACAGGAAGCGGAAAAATCCGCTGACCGGCAGGGGCTTCCCGTCCGCGTAGCCCAGCATGTAGCCGCGGCTGGAAACGCGCAGACGGCTGCCCCAGGGGGACAGCTCGGCCTTGGCGTCCGAAACCGCAAAATACGCGCCCACATGCAGGCACGCTCGGCATAGCTCGTTTTCTGCCTTATCTCTTTTAGGGCAGCACCGTATAAAAAGCGTCTGCGCGCCTCAGCCGCCTTTTTGCCCCGCTTCCGCAGCGGTCGCTGATGCAGAAAATCAGGAATTATCCTGATGGAACCGCTTGCGGAACTCGGTCGGCGAGATGCCGATGATCTGCGTGAATACGCGGGAAAAGTAATTCGGATCGTCAAAGCCTACGGACGCGGCGATCCCGGCGATACTCTCATTGGAAAGACAAAGCGGATTTTTCGCAAGCTCCATACGCACCTTATTGACGTAGACATTGATGTTAACGCCGATACGCCGCTTGAAAATGCGGCTAAGATAGGAATTGCTGCAATGGCAGAATTCGGAAAGCTCCGCGACGGTAATGCGGTTCTTGTAATTGACGCGAATGTACTCCAGGGCGTGCGCAAGGATCGTATCTTCGCTGGAATCATGATAGCGGCCGACCGTATCGGAATGCGGCTGCGCGCTGCGCAGCAGATGATAGATTTGACCGAGGTATTCCGACAGCAGCTCCAAGGCGGAAAGCATATGTCCTACATCGACGCTCGGCCTATGGATGGATTGCCGGTAAAGCTGCTGTGCGAGACTTGCGTCCAGCGGTGGATTCTGCGCGCAGGCGCGGCAGATGCGGTGGAGCGTTTTGTGTTCCTGATTCTGAAAAAAGCCTGCGTTGATGGAGCCGATCAATGTATCGCCGTCGAAAATCGGGATCACGTATTCTCCGAGACCGGCATGGCACATTCCAAAGTAGGTGTGTCTGCCGCGCTCACATTTGTGATACATCTTTCGGATCATGCTCAGGCAGATCCGATAATGCTCCTGATCAGATTTCATATACATGCAAAACGGGTTTGTGTGGGCGAGAAACGGCCGGAGTGCTTCATCCAACTGCTTGTTGATGGCGACAAATCCGCAGAAGTCCTTGATGCAGAGCTGAACGCCGTGCCGCTCTGTCAGATAGCACAGATATGCGTTGATCTTCTGAAAGGTGTTTTGCATACGCACCTCCATCATTCTGAATGTAATCGCAGTTTAGCATAGAAAGAAAATCACGTCAAGGTACAGTGCGGATTTGTCCAGAAATAATGCAGAAAATTCAATGCAAAGCAGAGAGAAATCTGTTATGATTGGCGCATAGAGCAGAAATTAACGAAAAAGTACGAAAGCGTTTGTGCTATTTGAACAAATTTTGGGTTACTTTTTTGTGAAAGTACGACCTTCGGGGAGCAAACAAAACGTGCAGATCAGAGTGGGAGCGCATATATCATGCAGAAAATTCGTAAACAGCTTGCGGTGATCGGCGGCGGTCCGGCGGGCGTCTGCGCGGCGATCACAGCGGCGCGGCACGGCGTGCAGACTGTGCTTGTGACAGACAGACCGGTGCTGGGCGGAAACTCCAGCAGCGAGATTCGCGTCTGGACACGCGGCGCGACCGGCGCGGGCAATCTCTGGGCGGAGGAGATGGGCGTGTGGGGCGAGCTGAAGCTCGAAAATCTTTTTCGCAACCCGGATGCAAATCCTGTTTTCTGGGATGATATCCTGCTGGACGCCGTGCTGAAAGAGCGGAATCTGGAGTTGTTTCTGAACACAGAGATCATTTCCGCAAGCACGCAGAAAAACGGCGCGGTCGTCTGCGTGTATGGTATCCAGCAGGGAAGCGAGCGGCAACTGGAGTTTGAAGCCGACTTTTTTATTGATGCAACTGGTGATGGAACCATCGGCGCAAAGGCCGGCGTACCGTTCTCGGTTGGAAACGGAAAACACGAAACGCTCGGCAACTCCATCCTTTATTACACAAAAAAAGAAGATCATCCGGTTTCGTTTGTCGCACCGGATTATGCCTACGACATGGCACACATTGAGAAGATCCTTGGCTGCGGCGGACGCATCGTCAATGAAAAGATGAGCGGCAGCGACTGCTGGTGGTTTGAATACGGCGGGCTGTGCGACACGATTGCGGATGCACAGGATATCGCGCTGGAGCTGCGGCGGCTGGTGTACGGCGTCTGGAACTATGTGAAAAACAG
>DJNI01000051.1:429-2628 GCA_002436765.1 Clostridiales bacterium UBA6468 | reverse complement strand
TATACGCTCGACTGGATCGGGGCGATTCCCGGTAAACGCGAGAGCCGCCGGATGCAGACGGAATACTGCCTGACGGAACGGGACATCCTGTCGCAGCGGACGTTCCCGGATGGGGCGTTCTACGGCGGCTGGTATGTCGACGCCCACCCGTCCGGCGGAATGTATGATTCCGGAGAAGAAAGCTGTGTGCAGACGCCTGTTAACGTTTACCAGATCCCGCTGCGCTGCCTGTACAATCGACAGGTTCCCAATCTGCTGTTCGCCGGGCGCATCATCGGCGTTGAACGAAGCGTATTCTTCTCCAGCCGCGTGATGAATACCTGCGCCCTGTCCGGGCAGGCGGCAGGAACGCTTGCCGCGCAGTGCCTGCAAGGCGGAAAAACACCGGAAGCGCTGACCGACGCAGAAGTCACTGCTGTTCGCCGGACGCTGGCGCGGGACGACATGTTCCTCCCCGGCGCAGCCATCGACGATCCGGACGACCTTGCAAAGCAGGCTTCCGTCTCGGTGAGCAGCGTGCATGCCGGCCATCCCGGCGAGAGAAGCGGACGGATGTCTCTGAAAGACGGTGGTTTTCTTGCGTTCCCGGCGGTGCGCGGCAGACGCATCCAGATCGAAGTATTTGTCGAACGGGCGACGACGCTCCGCGCGCGCTGCGCGGTCACGAAGCTGCCGAACCGTCTGAACATCGGCGCGGAGACGACGGAGCGGTGCTGGGCATTGCAGCCGGGTCTCCGAATGCTCGAGGCGGAGATCACGGATGAAAATCAGTTCTGCCTTTGGTCGTTTGAGGCAAACCCGCTGGTTGACCTCGCGGTCTGCGAGCGTACCCGCATCGGCTTCCTCTGCGGACGGACAGGGGAGCCGGAAGTGTATGAGCCATGCGCGTGGTATCAGAACGCGGCGCTGTATGGCGCAGAGCAGCTCGTTTCAGGCGAGAACCGCCCATGGGGCGGAGCGAACGCATGGATCGCCGCGCCGGAGGATGCGGAGCCGTGGGCAGCGCTGCGCTGGGACACGCCGGTATCGGCGCACGAGGTGCGGCTCTGTCTCGACCCGGATCTGACGATGGAGCTGCCGAGCAGCCGCGCCCGGCATTGGGAAAAGAGCCACCTGTTTGCTGCACGGCAGGGTATGCCCGCCGGTCTGACGAAGGAGCTGACGCTCACGGCGGAGCTGGAAAGCGGCGAGACCGTAACGCTCGCAGCGCTGCATAACCAGCATCAGCGGCACGTCACCGTACCACTCCCGCAGGGAGTACGCATCCGTGCGCTGCGCGCGGCGCTCCGGGAGACCTGGGGTGGGATGCCGCCCGCGATCTACGGGATCTGCGTGTATTGATACTGAACTTCAATTAAAATCTTTAAAAAAGATTTTAATTGCCCGAAGGGCAAGAAGTTCATATGAGACTTGTTTTGTGATTTCTTTCCTTATAAATCACAAAACTGGCAGCGCCAACAGGCGATGCATTCCTGATGAAAAGCAAAGATTTTAATCAGGAAATAGTATGAGAAATCAGAGCAGAAATGCTATGATAAATGAAATGAAGAAAGGAAAATGACACCATGAAAAAACTTCTTGCATTGCTCCTGGCGGCCGTGCTGTGCCTGAGCCTTGCGGCCTGCGCCTCGACGCCGAAGGACACCACGCCCGCCAACACCACAAAGGATAACGCTGCGGACGACTCCAATGCATCCGAACCCGCTGCCGAGGGCGGCAAAAACATCGTCTGGGCCGGTTGGTCCGGCGAAGAAGAGGCCAGCAAGGACATCTTCCAGCGCATGATGAAGACCTATGAAGACGCCTCCGGCAACACCGT
This sequence comes from Clostridiales bacterium UBA6468, assembly GCA_002436765.1. GTDB lineage: Bacteria > Bacillota > Clostridia > Oscillospirales > Oscillospiraceae > Faecousia. The sequence continues at coordinate 809 of DJNI01000051.1, read as the reverse complement.
CACCTGGGTCGGCTGGACCTGGGCGGATACCGCGCAGCAGCTCCTCATCCGGACGCAGGGCGGCGAGCAGCTTGACCTTGCACAGGCAGATATCGGCATCTTCAACACCATCGCGGCTGCCGGCGTGCTGGCCGACTGGAACGAGATCCTTGGCGAGGATTATCTGAAGGAAAACTTTGAGCAGTCTGCGCTGGATGTCGGCAACATCGACGGCAAGCAGCTCGGCCTGCCGTGGAGCATGGCGTCCATCACCATGGTCTACAACCCCGAGATCCTGGCCGCCGCCGGTTGGGACAAGGTTCCTACCACCATCGAAGAGTTCGAGCAGTGCATGGCCGACATCAAGGCCTACAACCCTGAGATCATCCCCTACGCCGTCT
>DJNI01000051.1:0-327 GCA_002436765.1 Clostridiales bacterium UBA6468 | reverse complement strand
CGTTCGGCGGCGCGATCTTCAATGACGACGGCACCGTTGCCATCGACTCCGACGCGGCTGTAAAGTGCGTTGAGTGGTATCAGAAGCTCATGAACGAAGGCTACATCGCCATGGACACCGGCCGCGGTGAAGCGCGCCAGATGTTCGCGCAGGGTCAGGTCGCGTTCTATGACGACGCGGTCGTCGCCAAGGGACAGGCTGTCAACAACGGCGTTGCGCCGGAGGACGTGGTCAAGGTCTGCTCTGCCATGTCCCGCCCGGTTCTGAACGCCGGCGATCAGCCGCAGTCCACCATGTGGGGTCATATGCTCGTCACGTTCAAGAACT
>DJNI01000003.1 GCA_002436765.1 Clostridiales bacterium UBA6468 | reverse complement strand
TACATCTCCCCCAGAGAAGACTAATTGACAGGCGAAGCCCCGGTGACGGATAGATTTCCGCCGCCGGGGCTTTTGCTGCGTCTACGGGAAAATTCCGTTGCCAATCCGTTGCCAATTTGCGCCCTAAAAACGTACCGGCAGAGCGGAAAAGTTACAAACTGCGATAATATTTTATCATGAAATAGTTCAGAGAATGGGGAGGTATTGCGGAAAAGGCAACAAAAAAGCCCTAGAATTGATTTCTAGGGCTTTTTCTGCATGGTGCGAGAGAGGGGACTCGAACCCCCACGGCGTAACCACACGCACCTCAAACGTGCTTGTCTACCATTCCAACACTCTCGCAAACTTGCCTGAATATTATAACCTTGATGGCGGGTTTTGTCAATAGTTTTTCCGCAAAACCCTTGCAACTTTGCTCCCGCTTTGGTACACTATACCGTAAAAAGGGGGAATGGGCGTATGGTGCGCTTTTTTGCGGACGGTGAGGCGCTGAAAGCCAATACCGTCGTGCTGACCGGGGAGAATGCCCAGCACGCGAAGGTGCTGCGGCTGAAGGCCGGGGAGACGGTTCTGGTGTGCGACGGGCAGGGGACGGAGTGCCTTTGCCAGGTGACAGACGCCGGGGAAATGAAGCTGAATGTGCTGAAACGGCGGGAGTCCACGTCGGAGGCGGCGGTGCGGGTCAGCGTGTACATGGCCTTTCCCAAGGCGGACAAGCTGGAGCATGTGATCCAGAAGGCAACCGAATTGGGGGCTTACGAGATCGTGGCGTTCCCTTCCGCCCGGTGTGTGTCCAGACCCGACGAGAAAAGTCTCAGAAAGAAGCTGGAACGCTGGCAGAAAATTGCGGCGTCCGCGGCGGAACAGTCCGGGCGGGGGAGAATCCCTAAAGTGCTGGTGTTGGATAGCTTCCACGCCGCGCTGAGCCGGGCGTCCCAAGCCGACAAGGCGCTGATGTTTTACGAAAACGAGCAGGCCGTGACGCTGAAAATGGCGCTCACCGGCGAATACAAGACCGTCAGCTTGCTCACCGGCCCGGAGGGCGGGCTGGAAGAAAAGGAAGTCCGGCAGGCGAGGGAAGCCGGATTGCAGGTCTGCACCCTGGGGAAGCGGATTCTGCGGTGCGAAACGGCGCCGCTGTGCGCCCTGTCCGCGGTTATGTACGACGCGGGAGAGTTTTAAAATTTTGCCGGGGAACGGTTGAACCATTCCCCGGCAAAATTTATTTCTTGACAGCGGCGTCTGCCTGCTGCTTGAGAATGGCCACGTCGCCGCTCATGGCGCTTATGTCGATCTTGCAGTGCCCGTCGCCGCAGACGTAGCTCTTATTTTTCTTTACGGTGGGGAAGTCGGAGGAAAAGTCGCTGCTTATGGCGTCCAGACTGACGGTGAAGCCCGCGTCCTCGGGCAGGGTGAGAGTCAGGTCGCCGGACATGGAGTCCATCTTCACCTGATCGGGAACGTTTTCCAGAACGCCGGTAAAGCTGGCGGAAGCGGCCTCAAAGTCCAGCTCGTTCAGGCTTCCGGTGAACGTGACGTCTCCGGAAGCGGTGTCCACGTCCAGACTGCTGACCGTGCAGTTTTCAAATTTGACGGTGCCGCTGGCGCTGTCGATCTCCATCTCCCGGATGATCACGTCGCGGACGGTCAGATCGGCGGAAGCGGTCTCGAGTTCCAGAGAATTGCAGACCCAATTACGGGGAACGACGATGCTCAGGTCTTTGCTGCCCTCGCCGATGTGAAGGCCGAAGCCGGCGGTGCTGCTGTCCTTGCTGTACTGGATGGCGAGCGTGTCGCCGGACTGCTTCCAGACCATTTCGTATTTGTCGACGCCGTTGCCGGATTCCAAGAAGGTAATTTCCTCCCCGTCACCCGGCTCGACGGTGACGGAACCGGAGATCCATTCGATTTTGATCTCCCGGATGGCGGCTGGGTCTGCGGAACCGGCCGAACCGGCCTGGCTGACACCGTTCAGCTTGAGACACTCAGCATTAACCCAGCCGTCAACCGGGGAGGTGATGTGAATCCAGCTGCCACCGCCAACCTCCTCGGAACGGTCAATGACCACATTGTCGCCCACACTCAGTGCGCCGACAGAAGCAGATTGGGTGTTGGGCATGCTGTAGATACTGGTTTGCGATACCACGGAGACGGAACGGTCTGTGCTCAGAGTATCGGACTGACCAGTCGGAGGCTCAGAGTTTACAATATCGGTGCCGGAGAATATCGTATCAGTGTTGTCGTGGAACATCGTAAAGAGATTGCTGCCCAACCCGGCAATGAGAATTGCCAGCAGTACCAGAATCACGATACTCCAGATGACGATGCGAATGATCGCGTTGGTTTTCATTTTATTTACCCTCCTTCAGGTCAAGAATGGCCTTGACCAGCCCCTGCACGGCGGCGATGATGGGGAAGATCACCCATGTGATGTACCATGCGCCCGTGAGGAAGCTGACAATGAAATAGATGGCAAGGCCGATCGCCCAGATCAGGCCGTTGACGCTTTTAGCCAGCGCAGACCGGGGAGTACTCGGCTCGACGTCCGCATTCTCGGTTTCCTTCTTAGCGCCCAGAATGATGAGCACCGTAGCGACGGCCACAAGGGTCAGCGTTCCGCACAGACCCGTAATTCCCATGCCAAACGCGCCGCCCAGCACGAACAGCGGAATGGGGCAGAGGATGTACAGCCCAACCGCGATGGCGCGCAGAAGCTTCTTAGCAGGGGTGTCATTATCCTCCGGCTTGACCGCCGGGGCGGGCAGGGGAGCGGCACCGGGCGCTCTGCCCAGAATTTCATTGATGTCGCCGATGCCCATGATGGCAAGGCGGTAGGCGGCCTCCGGCGTTTTTCCGGAGGCGATCAGATCGTCGTAGCGGTCTAAGGTGTTTTGCAGGATCTCCTGCCGGGTGTCGTCGCAATCCGCGGCTCCCGCAAACAGGAGCTGCACGTACTGAATCAGCTGCTCTCTCATAATTTCTCCTCCACTTCCAGAAGTTTATCCATAATTTCTTTTGTTTCCTGCCATTCTCCCAGCAGACGGTGGCAGGCTTCCCGTCCTGCGGATGTGATGGTGTAGTAGCGCCGTCGTGCGCCCGCGCCGCTGTCGCCCCAGTATGAGGCGATGTAGCCCAGTTCCTCCAGCCGCTTGAACGCCGTGTAAAGGGTCGCTTCCTTCAGCTCAAAGCGATGGTTGGAGAGGATGGCAATGACCTTGTTGATTTCGTAGCCGTAGCTGTCGCCGCGAAGCAGCCGCGCCAGAATGATGGCGTCGGTATGCCCCCGTATCAAATCACCGGCAATAGACACAGGCATCCCTCCTTGTTATTGGGAATCTCTGAATCAGCCGCAGCCGGTTGATTCCTTATTGCATCTGAATGATAACACAAAGTACCTCGTCTGTCAAGGTATTTCATATAAAATAAACACACTCACCTGAAAACCGAACACATTGGGCGCAGAAAAGGCTCCGCGCGCAAGCGCGGAGCCTTGAAAGAGGTCTATTTATGATACTTGCTCCCCGCCTGAATGGCTTCCGCCCGGTAGAGCTGCTCCAGAACCATGATCCGCGCCAGATGGTGGGGGAAGGTCATCGCCCCCATGGAAAGGCGGAAATCCGCCTTTTGCTTGACACGGGGGGACATGCCGAAGGAGGAGCCGATCAAAAAGCAGGCGCTGGACTTGCCGGAGTTTTTCACGTCCCGCAGCTTGTCCGCGAAGGCTTCGCTGGACAGCTCCTTCCCTTCGGGGGTGAGGACGCAGAACCACGATCCCTTGGGGATTTTGGAGAAGATCAGCTCAGCCTCCTTTTCCAGCCCCGCCTCGATCTCACCGGGGGAGGGATTTTCGGGAAGCCGGGCTTCCGGCAGCTCGAGAAGGGTAAAGGCGCAGTATCCGCCCAGACGCTTTTTGTATTCCTCGGCGGCGGAAATGTAGAATTTTTCCTTGAGCTTGCCCATGGTGATCAGGGTGATGCTGAACATGGCGGTTCCCCCTTCCTTTTTCTATAGTTTATCATTTTTAGGGAGAAAATGCAACATAATTGCCGCCGATGGGCAGACAATAGCCATGGAGGTGAAAACATGGCGAAAAAAGAGAAAATCGTGACCGACCCCTTCGGCAGCTACACGGGGCTGGTCAAGCACCCGGAGGAAAAACCGGTGCAGGACGCGGACGATCTATAGGACGAAGGCAGCGGCGGGGAAACCCGCCGCTGCCAGTGGTTTATTTTGGTTCACGGCAAAGCCCCGATTTCTTTGCCGGTTTGCCAACTTATGAAATGGGAATGTAGTCGTAAAGATGGATGGTAGGCTTCCCGTCCGCGTCGTTTTCCCAGCCCTTGTGATAGGCGAGAGATTCCAGATTGGAAAGGTCGATGATTCCGTCGTAGAGGTGGTAGGTGACGACACAGATGCGTTCCGTATCCCATCTCTTGTAGTCTTCCTCTGCGGCACCGACCGAAATGGTACTGCCGTCCTTCATACAAACTCTCTGAAGGGCAGGGGAAAGGGTTTCCAGCTGCTTCCAGCCGTCCCAGTCGTGATCCGACTGGTAGACAGCGCGGATGGTCTTCTGACCAATCTCCATTTCCAGCAGCGTCAGACCGCTGTCGCCGATTTCCGCGTTGGGGGTGATGGTGACGGAGCTTTCACTGTTGTCCGCACCGGTCAGCGTCCAGTGCAGATCCCAGCTGCCGGACACCAGCTGTTCTCCCATTTCCGCTTTTTTCTCGGACTGAACGCCAAGGCCGGTAAAGTGAACGGCAAACTCTTTGCCAAAATAGCTTTCGCCGGGATCCAGAAAATTGAAACGGAACTCGTATTCCATGCTTCCATCCTCTGCGACCCATTGGGAAATGATGGACTGGAACTCGTCATCCCGGCGAGCCACGGGCTGGCCGTTGGACGCATAGACCAAATGTCCGTCCTTATCGCGGGTGAGGCCGTCATAGAATCCACCGCTAAAGGAACTGGCGAAATGCAGATCGCCGTCGATGGTTACGCTGTCCCAGAAAATATCGGGAATGCGATCTTCGGGCAAGTCGAAGCCATCTATGCGGAAGATGATCTGGGCGCCATAACTGTCCGCAATGGTCTGCACCGCTGTAATGGTGATGCCCTGATCGGTGGCGCTGAGCACTTCGCCGGGGGTGGTCTCCTTCTGCTTGTCCTCCAGCATCACGGACAGGCCGCTTTTTTCTGCCTGTTCCTTGACCTGCTGGGGCGGGTTGTAGGCTGTCTGGGCGCTTCTCGACCAGCGGGTGAATACTGCCGCGCCGGTGAGCGCACCAACGACCAGTGTGGCCGCCAGAGCCAGCAGCAGGAGCTTCTTCCCGCTCCGGCGCTGGCGCGGGGCTTCGGCGGACATGAGAAGCGCCACCATGCGCTCCTTATCGTCTCCGGAAAAATGAATGGCGTCCATGGAACGCCGCAGTTCCGATTTTACATTGTAGTTCATACGACTTGGCTCCTTTCCTCTGTCAGCAGCGCGCGCAGCTTCCGCCGCCCGCGGGACAGGTACTGGGTGATGTTGGCTTCCGATTTGCCCATCACTTGGGCGATCTCCCTTGCGGAGTATTCTTCATAATAAAACAGGTACAGGGATATCCGGTACTGCTCTGGCAGCCGTTTCAGCGCGTCTAAAACTTCCGTGTCCGGCACCGGCGGCGCGGCTACGGCCTCGGCTTCGTCCAGCGCCACGGTGCGCCGGAAATGGGCGCTTTTCAGGTAGTCCTTGCAGGCGTTGATGGTGGTTCGGATGATCCATGCTTTTTCGTGGTCGATGCTGTCAAATGTACAATCGTTGGTGAGATATTTCAGAAAGACAGTCTGGCAGATATCCTCTGCGTCGCAGGTCTGTTTTAAGTAGCTGTAGCTGATACGCAGGATCGTGTCCGCGTAAAGGTCTACCAGCCGTCTGGCGTGAAATTCATCCATCAATGTGTCACCGTCCTTATGTGTGCTTTCGCTTATTGAGGCCTCTGACCATAATACGAATTGGCGGCGGGAATCCTGACAGCATTATAGCATAAAAACGCGGAATGCCAAATAGTTAGGCATTCCGCATTTCCGTCAATGCTGCTGGTATTTCCGTTTCGTGGCCATCCCGCCGCGGATGTGGCGCTCCCGTTTGTTTTCGTCCAGAATTTCCCGAACCTGGAGGTACAGTGCATAGTTGTACTGCTTCAGCCGCTGGGTCAGGTCTTTATGCACCGTGGATTTGGAAATGCCGAGGTGCCGGGCGGCGGCCCGGACGGTGGCACCGGTTTCGATCATGTACACAGCCGCTTCACAGGCTCGCTTCTCAATGGTGTCTGTCATATGCTACCCCTCCGATGCTGTGTGCTACGCATCATCCATATGCGCCCAAACGAACAAATATGCCGCTCCGGCAATGGTTTCTCTGGACTTTTGCGGCCGTTTGCGGTATACTGAGCAAAAAGGGGGTATTGGGAATGCAGATAGACAAAAAGCTGCTGCGCAGGCTGTTTCTTCTGGCGGCGGGGTGTCTCGTTTTTGCCTGGATTCTGCTGGATACGGAGCAGGCGAGCAGCGCGGCAAAATCGCTGTGGAATCTGATCTCGCCCTTCGTAGCGGGGGCGGTTATCGCCTTCGTGTTCAACGTACCCATGCGTGCCATTGAGCGGCAGCTGGACGGCATTCACAAGGAGGGACTGCGAAGGGTACTGTCCATCGTGCTGACCATTGCGGCGCTGGCACTGGTCATCATGTTCGTGGTGGAGATGCTGGCGCCCCAGATCCAGGTGACGGTGGCCGCCCTGACGGAGCAGATCCCCACCTTCATCGAGCAGACGGCGGCAAAGCTGGTGAAGCTCATGGACGACAATCCGGACATGAAGGCGTGGATCATGGATGTCGCCGATCTGGAAAGTCTGGAATGGACGAAGATTCTGAAGGATTCCATGAGCTTTCTGGGCAATCAGATGTCCACGGTGATGGGCAGCGCGGTGAACGTGATCGGCAGCGTGACCAGCGGCATTGTGAATCTGGTGGTCAGCATTGCCTTTGCCGTCTACTGCCTGGCGCGGAAGGAAATTCTTGCCCGGCAGGGGCGGCGGATCCTCTATTCTCTGATTCCGGAAAAGACCGGCGATGAGATCATCCGGATTCTGCGGCTGACCAACAGCACCTTCTCCAACTTCATTTCCGGTCAGTGCCTGGAAGCCTGCATTCTGGGCTGCCTGTTCGCCGTGACCATGGCGATTTTCCGGATGCCCTACATTCCCCTGGTCAGCGTCATCATCGCGGTGACGGCGCTGGTGCCGGTGGTGGGCGCATTCGTGGGCTGCGTGCTGGGCGCGTTCTTTATCTTAGTGGATAACCCCTTGCAGGCGCTGACCTTCGTGGCCATGTTCCTGATTTTGCAGCAGCTGGAAAACAACCTGATCTACCCCAGAGTGGTGGGGACTTCCATCGGCCTGCCCGGTATGTGGGTGCTGGTGGCGGTCACCGTCGGCGGCGAGCTGATGGGCGTATTCGGTATGCTGCTGATGATCCCGCTGGCGTCGGTGCTGTACACCCTGGCGCGGGAGTTTACAAACAAGCGCCTTGCCCAGCGGAATATCCCGGAGGAGAAGTTACAGGATTACCCGCCGGAGCTGCAATCCCGGTTCAAGCAGAACCGGGAGCGGAAAAAACGCCGCCGTTTACAGAAAATGAAGGAGCAGTTCCTGAAAATGCAGAAGGAAAAAGAAGACAAGGATTCCCAATAAAAATTCGGGAGGGGCGTCAGCCCCTCCCGAATACAATATGTTCAAAAGCCTCGCAGAGTTTGCCGCCCGCAGACTGCAATCCCTTTGTCCCAAAAGGCCAACGGCCTTTTGGGACAGCTCAGTTCGGGGGGCGTCAGCCCCTCCCGAAAACGCTTCTGTTTACTTAATGACCCGGACTTTCAGAACCCCGTCGATCTGCCTGAGGTGCTCCACCGCATCCGCAGAGGGGTGGCGGTCGAGATCCAGCATGGTGTAGGCGTATTCGCCCCGGCTCTTGTTCATCAGGCCGTCGATGTTGATGTTCTCACCGGCAATGGCGGCGGTGAACCGACCCAGAGAATTGGGAATGTTCCGGTGCAGCAGGGTGATGCGCCCCTCGGCGCGGCAGACGCCCATGTCGCAGTTGGGGTAGTTGACGGAATTTTTAATGTTGCCGTTTTCCAAGTAGTCCATCAGCTCCTGCACGGCCATCTTGGCACAGTTGTCCTCGGATTCCTCGGTGGAAGCGCCTAAATGGGGAATGGCGATGCAGCCGGGCATATTGGCGGTCTTTTCGTTGGGGAAGTCGGTGACGTACCGGGCGACCTTGCCGGAGGCCAGGGCAGCCGCCATGGCGTCGTCGTCCACCAGCAGGTCACGGGCGAAGTTCAGGACGATAACGCCGTCCTTCATTTTGGCGATGGCCTCGGCGTTGATCATGCCCTTCGTGTCGTCCAGCAGGGGCGTGTGGAGGGAAATGATGTCGCGTTTGGAGTAGATCTCGTCCCGGCTGTTGACCCGGACGATGTGGCTGTCCAGGTGCCACGCCGCTTCAATGGAGATGAAGGGGTCGCAGCCGTAGACAGTCATCCCTAAATTTCTGGCGGCGTTGGCCAGAGGGCCGCCCACTGCACCCAGGCCGATGACGCCCAGATTCTTGTGGCGGATCTCATGACCGGCGAATTTGGATTTGCCCTTTTCCACCAGTTTGGCGATGTCGGGGTCGTCCTTGACGGTCTGCACCCAGTTGATGCCGCCCACCACGTCCCGGCTGCTCAGGAGCATACCGCACAGCGCCAGCTCCATCACGGAATTGGCGTTGGCGCCGGGGGTATTGAACACCACGACCCCCGCTTCGGCGCAGTCGGACAGGGGAATGTTGTTGACGCCGGCACCGGCGCGGGCGACGACCAGAAGGCTTTCCGGCAGCGCCATACCGTGCATATCGGCGGAGCGCACCAAAATGCCGTCGGCCCGGTTCCGGTCGTCCGTGATGGCGTAGTTATCTGTCAGAAGGGCGGTTCCTTTGGGGGAGATCTTGTTCAGGCAATGAATGTGATACATAATGTTCCTCTTTTCAGCGATTTTCCTTCTCGAAGCGTTCCATGAACTGCACCAGCCTGACGACGCCCTCCATGGGCATGGCGTTGTAGATGCTGGCGCGCATACCGCCGACGGTGCGGTGGCCTTTCAGGCTGACGAAGCCCGCGGCTTCCGCCGCTTTGACAAATTTTGCGTCCAGCTCTGCATTTCCGGTGACAAAGGGGACGTTCATGAGGGAACGGTCTTTTTTCACCACGGTGCCGTGAAAGAGCCGGCTGGCGTCCAGAAAATCGTAGAGAACCTTGGCCTTTGCCACGTTGCGCTCCCGGATGGCTTCCAGACCGCCCATGGTCAACAGCCACTGAAACACCTTGCCGCAGATGTAAATGCCGTAGGCGGGAGGCGTGTTGTACATGGAGCCGTTGTCCGCGTGGGTCTTGTAGCGAAGCATGGTGGGGGTGCCGGGCAGCACGTCCTCGGTGATCAGGTCTTCCCGGATGACGGCGATGACCACACCGGCGGGGCCGATGTTCTTCTGCACGCCGCCGTAGAGCATTCCGTATCTGGTCACGTCCACCGGCTCGGACAGGAAGCAGGAGGAAACGTCGGAAACCAGGGGCTTGCCCTTGGTGTCGGGCAGCTGCCAGAATTTGGTGCCGTAGATGGTGTTGTTTTCGCAGATGTAGACATAGTCCGCGTTCTCGTCAATGGGCAGGTCGGAGCAGTCGGGGATATAGGAGAAGGTCTTGTCGGCGGAGGAGGCCACCGCGTTGGCGGTGCCGTACATTTTGGCCTCCTGCCATGCCTTTTTCGCCCACTGGCCGGTGACGATGTAGTCGGCGACTTTATTCTTCATCAGGTTCATGGGCACCATGGCGAACTGCTGGCTTGCGCCGCCCTGCATGAACAGGACTTTGTAGTTGTCGGGGATTCCCATGAGGGTGCGAAGATCATCCTCCGCCTGATCGATGATGGCCTGATAGGTCTTGGACCGGTGACTCATTTCCATGACGGACATGCCGGTTCCCCGGTAGTCCAGCATTTCGGCGGCGGCTTCCTGCAAAACGCTTTCCGGCAGAACCGCGGGGCCTGCGGAAAAATTGTAGACTCTGGACATTGTTTCTTCCTCCCATGATTTGTCAAACCTCTAGCAGCCGTTCGATGAGCCTGTAGCCGTTCGGCTCATAATTGCCGGTGGCTTCGGCTTCAGCCTCGGTGTATTTTTGGATGGACTTGCGCTGGCGGGTGCTGTCGTACAGGATGTAGGGCACCGGGTCGCCGGTATGGGTGCGCAGACGGATGGGGGTGGGGTGGTCGGGAAGCACCAGCATCCGGAAATCCTCCCCCGCGTCCTCCATGGCCTTCTTCACCGGGGCAATGAGACGGCGGTCAAGATATTCGATGGACTGAATTTTCTCTTTCAGCAGTCCCTGATGCCCCATCTCGTCCGGGGCTTCCACGTGGACGTAGACGAAATCGCAGCCGTCCAAAGTCAGGGCGTCAATGGCGGCCTGCGCCTTGCCCTCAAAATTCGTGTCGATGGAGCCGGTCGCCCCCGGAACCTGACAGACCTTCATCCCCGCGCCCACGGCAATGCCCTTGAGCAGGTCTACGGCGGACACCATCGCGCCCTTCAGGCCGGTTTTCTCCGTGAAGCTTTGCAGGGAGGGCTTCGTTCCCGCGCCCCAGAACCAGAGGGAATTTGCCTTGTTCTTGCCCTTGGCCGCCCGCTCCAGATTCAGGGGGTGGGTATTCAGAATGTCGAAGCTCTTTTCCATCATGGAGCGCAGCTTGGGTTCTTTGGGCAGGTAGGGGCCGATGACGTGGGTCAGGTGGTCGTGGGGCGGCTCCAGCTGGGGCATGGTGCCATTTTTCCAGATAGTGATGTGGCGGTAGCTGGTGCCGGTGTAATACTGAAATTCGTCGCCGTTGAATTTTTCCCGAATGGCGTCCATCAAAATGTCCGCGTCGGCGGTGGAGATTTCGCCGGAGCTGTGGTCGAGGATGGTCTTTTCGGCGTAGGGCTCTTCCTCGGTCAGGGTCACGATGTTGCAGCGCAGAACGATGTCCGTCGGCTCCATGGCGACGCCCACGCTCAGTGCTTCCAGGGGAGATCGTCCGGAGTAACAGACGGCGGGATCGTAGCCCAGAACGGACAGATTGGCCACGTCGCTGCCGGGAGCCATCCCGGCGGGGACGTTGTGCACCATGCCCATTTCGCCTTTTGACGCCAGGGCGTCCATTACGGGCGTTTCCGCGCAGGCAAGGGGCGTTTTCCCGCCCAGGGCGTCGATGGGTTCGTCGGCCATGCCGTCCCCCAGAATCACAATGTATTTCATAACCTCTCTCCTTCAACATCGTCCGCATTATGAAGACAAATGTATATTATTCCTATAGTACCATTGATCCTTTCAGAATACAATATGAAATAATGCCAGAAAATATGAGGAAATTTTGAAGATCGGTGGACAAATTGTCATAGACAGTCAATCGGGAGAATCATTTTTTTATTGATCATGAACAAATATGAGTGATAAAATATGCCACATCCGAGCCTGAAACAGGCTCGGATGTGGGGGAAACGGTCAATTCAGATTCAGCTTTTTGTCCACGAGGAAGTACATGAGGAAATATGCGGCGACTGCGATGATGAGATTGACGAGCGCCAGAAGACCCGGCAGGCGCAGGCTGTTGGCGCTTTCCACCAGCTTTACCATGCTGACGCCGGTAAAGGTAAGGCCAACGAGGTGCAGAATGTAGTAGAAGCCGACGGCGGCGAGAATTTTATGCTTTTTGGCTACGAGGGAACCGATGGTCACGGCTAGCATGATGAGGATCAGTTCGCTGGAAAAAGCGGCGATCACATTCACAAGGAGAAGGACAAAGGCCTGAAGCATATCCGTCTGGGTGAACCGCGCCCAGAGCTCGGGAAACTCCTGCCAGAAAATATCTATGCCCTTCCGGAGAATTTCAAAATCCGGCACGGCGCACAGTCCCATCAGAATCAGACCGACAGCGCCGACGGCGGCCACGGCGATCAGGCTGACGGCGCTGGTGACGAAGCTGGACAGCAGAACCTGATGGGTGGTGACGGGCAGGGTGAAGGTCAGATAGCCTTCGTCGGTGAAGCGGCTGCGGTAAAAGCGGACGATCTGCACGATCAGCGCCCCTGCGCCGCAGACAACGAAGAACAGAACCGCCGCGACGACGGCCAGCATACACAGGATTTCCAGCCATTGCTTTGGAGCGCTGGCGCCCTCCAGATACCGGATGGCAAGGCCGCCCAGCAGTCCCGCACCTACCAGACTCAGGCACAGAATGCCCAGCACGTTCCAAGTGGAACGGAATTCCATTTTCAGCAATTTGGCAAACATTTGAATACCTCCCGGAACAGTTCATCCAGCGACTTGCCGGTCTCCTCCCGCACGGTGTCCACGTTTCCGCCCTGTAAAATGCGGCCCTGATACAGGAACAGGTACTCGTCCAGTACCCGCTCCACGTCGGCGATCAGGTGGGTGGAGATCAGCACCGTGGCGCTGGGGTCATAATTTGTGATGATGGTGTTGAGAATGTAATCCCGGGCAGCGGGATCGACGCCGCCGATGGGTTCGTCCAGCAGATACAGCTTCGCCCGGCGGGACATCACCAGAACCAGCTGAACCTTCTCCTGATTGCCCTTGGACAATGCCTTAAACTTGGCGCTCAGGGAGATATTCAGCGCGGAGAGCATTTCCTCCGCCCGCGCCCGGTCAAAGTCCGCGTAGAAATCCTGGAAGAAATCCAGCTGCTGCTCCACCCGAACCTGACGGCTGAAATAGGGGCGGTCGGGCAGATAGGAGACCATGGCCTTGGTGGTCGTTCCGATTTTTTTCACCGCAAACGGTGATCTCACCCGCCGTGGGGGTCAGCAGACCTGCGGCCAGCTTGATAAAGGTGGTCTTTCCGCTGCCGTTGGGGCCGAGAAGACCGACGATCTTTCCCTGGGGCAGAGTCATGTCCAGGTTATCCAGAGCCAGCGTGTTGTGGTAGCGCATGGTAAGACCGCTGGCGGTCAGAACAGTTTGTTCCATGTTATTCCTCCTTGTTCGTTTCCAGACCCAGTAAAAGCTGCGCCGCCTGGGTCGGCGTTACGCCGAAGGTCATAAATTTTTCGGCACATTCCCGGGCGAGTTCCTCCAGCGTCTGCTCCCGCATGGCGACGAGAACAGCTTCGTCCCGGGTGACGCTGCGGCCGCTGGTGCCGCCGCTGACCAGAAGCCCCTCCCGCTCCAGCTCCGTCAGGGCGCGCTGCATGGTATTTGGGTTTACCTGCGCCTGAGCGGCCAAGTCCCGGACGGAGGGGACTTTTCCTCCCGGAGGCAGCTCGCCCTTCAGGATCGCACCCCGGATCGCTGCCATGATCTGCTGATATACCGGACGGTCCCCGGCAAATTTCCAGTTCATAGACACCTCCTAATTTGTACTACTGTATTAGTGCATTAGTACAATAACACAGCGGTAAGAAAATGTCAACCCCTTTTTGAAAAAATAATCGGCTTCCCTGCCGAAGCCGGGAAGCCGATATGTTATTTTGCCGCCGCTTCGGCCTGCCTTCGATACACGATGAAGAAGGCGATCAGCTGGGCGATGAAGGTGATGATCCAGGAGACGGTATAGGAAAAATACAGGCACTGGGGCGTGTGAAACTCGGGAATCCGGAAGATGGTATAAATCCAGAGAATACGAAATCCGCATATACCGAGGATGGAGGTCAGCATGGGGATGAAGGACACGCCAAGACCCCGCAGCGCGCCGGTCGTGACTTCCATCAGGCCACAGATGAAATAAGGCAGGCAGATATAGGACAGCCGGATCATGCCGTAGGAGATTGCTTCGGCGGAGTCGGTGATGTAAATGGAAAGAAGCGTAGGGCCGAAGGAACAGGCCAGCGATCCGAGCACCAGTCCCACCACCGTAACGCACCCCAGACAGATCCACAGGGTCTGCCGCACCCGGCGGTACTGCCGCGCGCCGGCGTTCTGCCCCACAAAATTGACTGCGGACTGATGGAACGCATTGAGACAGACGTAGACGAAGCCCTCCAGATTGCCGGACGCGGCATTGCCGGACATCAGCACGTCGCCGAAGGAGTTGACGGAGGATTGGATAAGGACGTTGGAGACGGAGAACAGGGAGCCTTGGATGCCCGCAGGCAGGCCAATGCGGAGAATTTTCTCCAGCTGGAGCTTGTGAAAGCGGATTTTACGCAGATACAGCTTGCAGGCATCGGTTCTGCGCATCAGGGCGATGACCACCAGCACGGAGGAAAGCCCCTGGGTGATGATGGTGGCCAGCGCCACGCCCGCCACGTTCATGTGAAACCGGGTGACGAAGATCACGTTCAAAATCACATTCAGCGTGCCGGCGAACAGGAGAAAAATCAGCGGGCTTCTGGTGTCTCCGGCGGCGCGGAGAATGGCGGCGCAGAAATTATACACCATGTTGAAGGTAATGCCGCAAAAAATGATCCGCATGTAAACCGCAGACAGGGACAGCACGCTCTCCGGGGTGCCCATCATGGTCAGGAAGGTCTCAGAGCAGGAAACGCCGACCACGGTCAGAAAAGCGCCGCTTACCAGAGCGGTAGGAAGCGCGGTATGCACAGTGCGGGATACGACATCGTCCTCGTGCCCTCCGAGACCGTGGGCGACCGCCACGCCTACGCCAACGGACAGACCGATAAAAAAGTTGATCATCAGATTGGTGATGGCGCCGGTGGCGCCCACTGCGGCGACGGATACGCTGCCGCAGAACTGCCCTACTACCACAAGGTCTGCCGCATTAAAGAGCAGCTGCAAAAGGCTGGTCAGAACAATGGGAATGGTAAACTGGACGATATTCGGAAACAGCGGCCCTACCAGCATGTTCCTGTTTTTCCTGTTCAAAAAGGCACCTTCTTTCTGTTAGCAGAGATATTATAACGGCTTTTTGAAAAAGTGCAAGGGAAAATTTGAAATATGCCGGAAAATCAACGGTTATTGGTGCTCGCTGGATTCCTGATTGAAGGCAAGGGGATCAAAGGTAATGACCGTATGGTAGACCTTTCCTTCTTGGGAGCGCAGCGCTTCCTCAAGCTTATCCTGAATTTCCTGCTTCGTAAATTTTGTATCCTGGGGGAAGGCAATGTCAAAAATAAGGTTGGTATGTCCGCCGCCGGGAATCATGCGGAAATCGTGGGTTTTCAGCCGGGGATCCATTTCGCCAAGTAAGCTGTCCACGAGAATGTGAAGCCGGGTCAGCTCCGGGTCGTCCGTCACCACGGGGTCGTAGTGGATGACCAGATGAATGTTATGGCTTTTCAGGCACTCCCGCTCCATGTCGTCGATCAGCTCATGACAGCGCATGGGGTCTTCCTTGCTGTCCATTTCCACATGAATGGTCGCAAAGCGCTGGCCGGGACCGTAGTCGTGAACCATCAGGTCGTGGTACCCCAAAACCTTGGGCTGGGCGCGGATGTAATCCACGATACGCGATTGAAGCTCGGGGGAAGCGGCCTCGCCCAGCAGGGGACTGATGGTCTCCTTCGCCAGCTTGGCGCCGCTGTAGAGAATGAACAGCGACACGGCCAGACCAACAAATCCGTCAATGGATAGTCCGGAAACGGCTTCGATCACGGCGGCCAGCAGGACGGCGCCGGTGGTGATGATGTCGTTGCGGCTGTCCTCGGAGGTGGCAAGCAGGGTGGTGGAGTTGATTTTCCTGCCCAGCGCCCGGTTGAACAGGCACAGCCACAGCTTGACGGCGATGGACAGCACCAGCACCGCCGCCAACGGGGCGGAAAACGCCACGGGAACCGGGGAAAGAATTTTTTCCACGGAGGTCTTTGCCAGCTCGAAGCCGATAATGACGATCATGGCGGACACCACCAGACCGGACAGGTACTCAAACCGGGCGTGGCCGTAGGGGTGTTCCGCGTCGGCGGGCTGCTCTGCCAGCTTGAAGCCCACCAGGGTCACGATGGAGCTGGCTGCGTCGGACAGGTTGTTCATGGCGTCGGCGGTGATGGAAACGGAGCCGGAGAGGGTACCGATGATGACTTTTCCCAGGAAAAGGAAGAAATTGCAGAGAATGCCCACGATCCCGGACAGAGTGCCAACGGCGGCGCGCACCTTGGGGTCGCCGGTCTGGTCGGCATTTTTAACGAAAAGACGGAGCAGAAAATGAGTCATAATCCGGCCTCCTACAGAAAGTCTGTACATTTTACCATAGATTTTCCAAAAAAGAAAGGGCATCCGGCGAAAAACATCCCGGATACCGTTTTGGGGTATCCGGGATAGGGAAAGCGGCCGATATTACTTTACAAGCACCATATCCCGATTGATGGATGCCAGATTTTCAGCGCCGCACATGGCCATGGTGTCGCTCAGCTCCGCGCCGATCTTCTCGATGTAAAGCTTCACGCCCTCTTCCGCGCCGCCGTAGACCATGGGGACGAAGGGACGGCAGATAAGCACCGCGTCGGCACCCAGCGCCAGCGCCTTGAAGACGTCCACGCCGCTGCGGATGCCGCCGTCCACGAAAATCTTCACGCCGCTGCCCTTCATGGCGTCCACAATGTCCGCCAGGACTTCGGCGGTGGCGGCGCATTGATCCAGAACACGGCCGCCGTGGTTGCTGACCACGATGGCGGAAGCTCCGGCCTCTTTGGCTTTCAGTGCCCCCGCCACTGTCATGATGCCCTTGACGATGAAGGGCTTTCCGACCATTCCGGCGATCTCGGCCAGCTGCTCCACGGTCTTGCTGCCCGCCGGGGGGTTCATATTTTTCAGGAAGGGCAGACCCGCCGCGTCAATGTCCATGGCCACGGCAAAGCAGCCGGATTCCTGGCAGTAGCCCAGCTTTTCCTGAATCGTCTCCAGATTCCAGGGCTTCACCGTGGGGATGGCGGTGCCGCCGGAGGCGGCGATGGCCTTGCAGGCGACCTTCATAACCTCGCCGTTCAGGCCGTCGCCGGTGAAGGCGGCAATGCCACCCGCGGCGCAGGCTTTTACGAGGATGTTGTTGTAGGCGGTATCGTCATATTTGTCGCTGTAGTGGAGAGTGACCGCGCCCACGGGGCCGGCGAAGAAGGGATAGCGGAAGGTTTTGCCGAACAGATTCAGAGAGGTGTCCGGCGTCACATAGGGGTGAATGGTGTCCATGTTGACGCGGATTTCCTGCCACTTTTCGTAGTTGCGGATGGCGGTGTCGCCCACGCCCTTGGCACCGGGGCCGGGAATGTGGTTGCCGCAGGCTTTGCCGTTGCAGACGGGGCAGGCCTTGCAGTTTTTGCTGAGAACCGCCCGTGCGTTTTCAAGAACTTCCTGATAAGTCATGATGGTTTCCTCCCTGATTGATTTTAATAGGATAGATCAGTGAAAGGGGTCGAGGTCGATATGCTCATCGATGCGGCACAGGAACTGCGCCAGCAGCTCGATGCAGTTTTCAATGTCGTCCATGTGGCACACCTCGCAGGGGCAGTGCATGTACCGCAGAGGCAGGGACAGCAGCGCCGTGACCACGCCGGTGCCGGTGACGTGGAGATTGTCCGCGTCGGTGTAGGTTCTGCCCATATAGGACTCGATCTGGTAGGGAATGTTATGCTCCCTTGCCACGGCTTTCATTAGGTCGTTGACCTTCCGGCTGCCGATGGAGCTGTTGCACAGTACGCCGCCGCAGCCCAGCTTCACCTCGCCGGACGCCTTGGCGTCCACGCCGGGATAATCGGAGGCGAAGGTCACGTCGGTGACGATGGCAACGTCGGGACGGATGACAGAGCCGACCCAGTAGGAGCCCCGGCCGGTGGTCTCCTCGCCCACGGTGGTGGCGGCGTAAACGCCTACGGAGCAGCCCATGGCCTTTGCCCGTTTCAGAGCTTCCAGAATGATGTAAGCGCAGCCCCGGTCGTCAATGCCCCGGGCGGAGAGGAAGCCGTTGAGCATTTCCTGATGGTAGGTGTTCATATGGACGGGGTCGCCCTCCTGGACGTATTTCCGGGCGTCGGCGGCGTCCTTCGCGCCGATGTCGATGTACAGCTCGTCCACCTTCAGGTCGGCCTTGTCCATGTCCTTACTGCGGACGACCGCGCCGTAGACGGTCCGGGCATAGCCGTGGACGGCCACCTGATGGCCGGGATAAACGCCGGGGAAAATGCCGCCGGACTTGGACACCCGGAGCAGGCCGTCGGGCTGAATGTGGGTGACGATCAGACCGATCTCGTCGATATGGGCGGCCAGCATCACCTTGAAGGGCGCGTCGGGGTTCAGCACGCAGACGACGTTGCCGGTGTAATCCGTGATGATCTTGTCGCAATGGGGGGTCATCTCGGCGATGACCTTCTTTTGCAGCGGAATTTCATGGCCGGAAACGGACATGCTGTCAAGCAGGGTGTAAAGGAATTCTTTGCTCATCTGTCTTTCTCCTTTTTTCTCTTACTATAGCACAAAAAATGCAATTTGCAAGGCAAAAGCACGACCTTTGGCCGTGCTTTTGGGATTTTCTTAAATCAGCCGTCGCTGAGAACGAAGTGGCAGAAGCGCAGGATCTCGTACCAGTCGTCGGAATCGAAGCAGACGAATTTGTCGTCCTTCAACGTCGCGCCGGGGTAGAAGCTCTTGGAGTAGGCCACATGGTGCTTGACGAAATCGATCTCCATGTGGAAATGCTCCGGCATGGGGACGACGCACTGCGCCGCCCTGGCGACCGCTTCCTTCGCCGCCGCCTCGATGCGCTCCACCGCCTCGTCGGGGTGCAGGGAGGTGACGCCGCCGCCCCGGCCTTCGTTCACGGGTACGGTGGTGATGGCGGGGATCAGGGTTTTGGCAAAGTCGCACAGCGCCTTGTCGCCGGTGAGCAGCGCCACGGGGACGCCGTAGTATCCGGCGGTGTAGGAATTGATCAGAAATTCACTGCACAGGGTGCCGTTGAGGAAAACGTGGTTGTTCCGGCCGTTCATGGTGTGGCTCAGGGGATTGCCGGGGCTGCCTGCCCAGGCGTGGTAGCCGGTGAAGAACACGGCGTCGAATTTCTCCTGATTCAGACCGCTCATCATGCTTAAGGGATCGCCGGACCAACTGCGGTTCATGCGAATGTCCCGGGGAAGACCGGCGGGGTCGATGTTCCGGGCGGAGTCGTGGGCGTCCTTTACCAGAACCTCCGCCGCCCCGGCGGAAAGGGCGCCCTGACAGGCGGCGGCGACCTCCCGGGTCATCTGCTTCTGGGCGGGGCTGTAGTCAAAGGGGGTGGCGCGCTCCGTCTCCGGCCAGGAGACGATGCCGCAGGTGCCTTCCATATCGGCGCTTAAAAATACTTTCATGGCTTTTTTCTCACTTTCCTTAAAAATAGGAGCCAACCTGGGTGATGGCGGCTTTCAGGTCTGCCCGGTAGTCTGGGTCATCAGGGTTCAGGGAATTGAGGGCGAAGCCGTTGTCCCCGCTGCGCCCGGTGCTGTGGCAGTAGCGGCCCTGGCCAATATACATGGCAACGTGGCCGGGGAAGAACAGCAGATCGCCGGGTTTCATATTTTCCAGAGAAATTTCGTGGATGGGGAAGTCCTCCATAATATGGGCGTCCCGGTAAATAAGAATGCCGCAGAGCATGTAGGCCATGGACACCAGACCGGAGCAGTCAATGCCCATGGGGGACTTGCCGCCCCAGCGGTAATGGGTGCCGCGATAAAGCATGGCGGCGTCCACCAGCGCCTGACGAAGGGTTTCCTCGTCCTGAGAAAGAGGCGCGGTGTGGTACTCGCCGAGGATGCTTTCCGGCACGTAGCCCGTCCGGCCATCCGCCAGACGTACCTGCTGCCAGCCCTTTTCCGGCTGACCCACCGGGGAGAGAATGCCGCCCCGGGGAAGGGTGGCCATGATCCACCCCTGAACCTTGGGGGCGGAGAGAACGTCGCAGAAATTCTTATTGCGGACGATTTTCTTGGGCAGCGCCGCCCAAGCGTCGGCGGCTTCGTCGCCGACGATCAGATCATCGGCGGAGATGATACCTTCATAGCGGTAGTGGGTGCGGACGCGGTACCAGCCGGGGGCAGGCTCTTCCAGAATGTCCACCACCATGCCGTACAGCGCCTCGTCTTCCAGCGTGCTTTCCCGGGTGGGGGCGGCCAGCAGGGCGCAGATGGGGACGTTTACAATGGCTTTCATTTTTCGCTTTCTCCCTTCATGGCGTCGTAGATCATCCGGGACAGCTGCCCGATGAGCCGGTTTTGCTGGGGCTGACCGTCCAGGGCGGGGCCGTCCCAGGTGAAAATGCCCAGATAATAGGGGCGATCCTCCGTCAGGAAAATGCCCGCGTCGTGGTTCAGGTGATCCAGCCCGCCGGGCTTGTGGAGTACGGTCACGGCGTCGGGGATGTATCGCTGCAATGCGTCGGTGCTGCGGCAGCGGGAAAGAAAGTCGAAGGCGACCTCCCGCAGGGGCTTGTTCAGGATTTCTCCGTGGTACAGCAGGGAAAACACCCGGTACAGGTCGGCGGGGGAGGTGTAGTTGTTCCGCCCCTCGGCGATGGCCTGAAAGTCCAGCATTTTCCGCTGGAGAGAGGTCTGGGTCAGGCCGATTGTCCGGCAATATTGGTTGACGTGGTCATGGCCCAGCAGGGAAATAATGGTATTGGTAGCGGTATTGTCGCTGGAAACGATCATCCAGTACAGCATTTCCCAGAGAGAAGCGCCGTCCTGCCGGTAGCCGGGTTCAAAAACCTCGGTGTCGCTGCAAAAATCTGCCGGGGCAATGGCGAGATGCTGGTCAAGAGACAGCTTCCCGTCCATCACGTCCTGCAGGGCGCAGCATAAAATCGGTACCTTGATGGTGGAGGCGGAAACCACCCGGGTGTTCTCCCGAATGGCGGCGATGGGGGTGCCGGTGGTCAAGTCCACGCAGTACAGCGCAGTCTTGGCGGGAAACGCGTCCATGACGGCGCTCAGCCGGGAAGCCAGATCCTTCATGGTCACGCCTCCAATGTGACGCTGCCCGCGTCCGCGTCCAGACGGCACATGCGGCCCATGGGCAGAGCCATGGTGGTGGCGCAGTGGCCGCAGGCCAAGTCCATGACGGCGGGCTTTCCGGCGGGGACGATGAGCTGGGTGAAGATCTCGTCCATCGTCAGGGTGCGCTCCGGCATTTCCGGCACGCAGTCCGTCCACGCGCCCAGAAGGATACCGGCGCAGTCCCGGAACTTCCCGGCGTTGCGCAGCTGGGTGAGCATACTGTCCAGACGGTAGGTCTTTTCCCCGATGTCCTCCAGAAACAGGATTTTGCCTTTGGTATCGACTTCCCAGGGCGTGCCCAGGGACGCCGCCAGCAGGGACAGATTGCCGCCGCAGAGAATGCCTTCCGCTTTACCCGGAACCAACGTGCGGATGCTCTGGCTTTCGGGATTGGAAAGTACGCCGTTCAGACCGCCGAACAGGGCTTTTTTCAGATATCCGAGGGTGTATGCGTCCGGGTGCGGCTCGGTAGAGGGCATGGTGCAGTGGAAGGTGGCGAGACCGCAGACCTGATTCAGAAACAGGTGCAGGGCGGTGACGTCGGAGTAGCCGCCGAACCACTTGGGATTCTTCCGGATAGCGTCCGCGTCCAGCAGGGGGAGAATGCGGTGGCCGCCGTAGCCGCCGCGGATGCACCACACGCCGTCGATGGTTTCGTCTGCAAAAGCGCGGTTGATGTCCTCCGCCCGCTGGGCGTCCGTCGCGGCAAGATAGCCGTCCCGGTTGGCAAAATAGCAGGAGGGGTACAGCACCGGCTCCATGCCCAGCTGACGCACAAGGGCAAGAGCGCCCGGGAGTTTGTCCTCCGGCACGGCGGAGGCAGGGGCGACCAGCGCCACTCTGGCGCCGGGGAAAAGGGGCTTGGGATCGATCATGGCAGGCACCTCGAAAAGAAATATGGCGCAAGCAGAACACACTCGTGTTCTGCTTTAACTGTTTCCAAAGGCCGATGGCCTTTGGAAACAAAGGGATTGCAGTCTGCTGCGCGCACTCCTTGGCCGCCTACGGCGGCCAACTCGCACACTTGCAGCCTGTAAGGTATTTTCTGTCAGGTATACGCCCTGACAGAAAATAATTTAATTTTATTTGCCGCCTGCGGGCGGCAAACTCTGCGAGGCTTTATTGACGCCCCTACGCAGAACACGGCTGTGTTCTGCGTAGGGTATCAAAACTGTTTGCGGTATTCTTCCAGCTCAGACTCACTTGCCAGAACGAAGTGGCCGGGGACGATCTCGCACCAGCTTGGCTGGTTTGTCTCGCTGTAGTGATGGCAGCCGGGGTCGTAGACGATGAGCTTTTTCTGCCGCTCCGCAATGGGGTCGGGCTGGGGAATGGCGGACAGCAGCGCCCGGGTGTAGGGGTGCAGGGGATGGGCGAACAGCTCCTCGCTCTCCGCCAGCTCCACGATCTTGCCCTTGTGAATGACGGCGATGCGGTCGCAGATGAAGCGAACCACCGACAGGTCGTGGGCGATGAACAGATAGGTCAGATTCCGCTCCTTTTGCAGCTTGGACAGCAGGTTCAGAACCTGGGCGCGGATGGAAACGTCCAGCGCAGAGATCGGCTCGTCGGCGATGATGAAGTCCGGTTCCATGATCAGCGCCCGGGCGATGCCGATCCGCTGACGCTGGCCGCCGGAAAACTCATGGGGGAAGCGGCTGGCAAATTCCGGCAGCAGACCCACGTCGGACAGGGCGCTTGCCACCTTGGCCTGGCGCTCGCTTTCGGACAGATGATGTCCGCCGGCGTAAAGTCCTTCGCTGACGATATAATCCACCTTCGCCCGTTCGTTCAGGGAGGACATGGGGTCCTGGAAGATCATCTGGATGCGCCGGGTGACCTCCCGGTCAAGGGACTTGGAGATACGCCCGTTGATCTGCTTGCCGTCGAAGAGGATCTTGCCCCCGGCAGTGGGGTGAATGCGGATGATGGCGCGGCCGATGGTGGTCTT